>JBBIUS010000085.1:0-1023 GCA_037440105.1 Candidatus Falkowiibacteriota bacterium | reverse complement strand
TATCCATCATATGCTTGTAAGTTAATTATTAGTTAAATAGACAACTTACAAGCTTATCACCTTTGGGTTACCTTTTTAAATGACAGAACCAGGGTGCCTTTAGTTACATTTTAGATGAGTAAATACGGAATGGTTGATTATTTTTAAAAAATGTGGTAGTTTTTAAAAGAAACTATTTTTTTATATCTTAATCTTATAATTTTAGCCTCCGTAGCTCAACGGATAGAGTGCCGGTCTTCGGAACCGGTGATGGGGGTTCGATTCCCTCCGGAGGCAAATTTGGGCAGGTGGAAATCCTGGCAAGAGATCAAATACATCATGCCAAGGTTGAAACAAAGGTGCCCATCATACTCCGCACTTTTTGTCCGCCCATAGCTCAGCTGGTAGAGCAGTCGCCTCTTAAGCGAACGGTCGGAGGTTCGAATCCTCCTGGGCGGAAAAAGGGCGCGGAGTGAAAATCCCTCTGGCGCATTTTTTAGCACAAGGACTCCTTGTACAAAACTATGGCCACCTAAGATTTTTTGGGCGGCTTTTTGTTTTAAAGCTGATTTTGTGATATAATTTAAAAATAATGGGCATACAGCATTTGTTGGTGTTTTTTGGTGTATTTTCCGAAGAAGCAAAGGAGACTTAGTCTCCTAACCACTGTTTGCTAACCAAATTTTTTTAAATTCTATTTCAATTTATGGCAGAAAAATTAAAGGTAAGAAAGCTTAGTTTGGGTTTAAAATTCAGTATTTCTTTCATTGCTTTTTTTCTTTTTATCGTTGTTCCTTTTTCTTTTTGGATTTATCAAGAGATAAGATTAGCTATTCGTGAGAGTTTACGCGAAAACCTGGCAGATCTTGCTGCGCTTGCCAGTACTACTTTAGATGTAGAAAAACACAAACAAATTCTTAGGCCCGAGCAGGAGAATTCTCTTTTGTATGAGGAAGTCCGTCAGCCATTGAAAAAAATTCAGAGCGCTAACCCAAAAATTGATAGCATTTATACTTTAAGGCCAACAGAAAAAATGAATATCTG
>JBBIUS010000084.1:0-1072 GCA_037440105.1 Candidatus Falkowiibacteriota bacterium | reverse complement strand
ATTGAAAAAGCTGGTGATGTAATTCCAAAAGTGGTTAAGGTTTTGCCAAAATTGCGGACCGGGAAAGAAAAAAATATTGTGCCGCCAAAAGTTTGTCCGATGTGCGGGACAAAATTGGTTCAAAAACCAGGTGAAGTGGCAATTTATTGCCCAAATCCAAAATGTTTTGCGAGAACATTACGTAAAACAAGGCATTTTGTTTCAAAAAAGGCATTTGATATTGAAGGATTGGGTTATAAAATTTTAGAAAAATTTTTTGACGAAGGCTTAATTCGCGATGCAGCGGATTTATACGAACTTAAAATTGGAGATATTTTGCCGCTTGAGCGTTTTGCGGAAAAATCAGCCGCAAATATTATCGAAGCCATTGAAAAAAGCAAAAAAATTCCTTTGGCTAAATTTATATTTGCTCTTGGTATTTTGCATGTTGGTGAGGAAACAGCTATAGATTTGGCAAATTATTTTGGCAGTTTAGATAAACTTCGTGAAGCTACACTTGAAGAATTACAATCTGTTCCAAATATTGGCGAGGTGGTGGCAAAAAGCATTTTTGAATGGTTTCGTGATAAATCTAATCTTTCTTTTTTGGACCGTCTTTTAAAGCACGTTGAAATTATCAAACCAAAAATTGGCAAACAGCCTTTGCGTGGCTTGAAATTTGTTTTGACCGGTAGTTTAGAAACAATGACTCGTGACGAGGCAAAAGAAAAAATCCGTGCTTTGGGAGGAGATGTTTCAAATTCTGTTTCAAAGGAAACAGATTATGTGGTGGTTGGTCGTGAACCAGGGTCAAAGTATGATAAAGCAAAGCGGTTAGGAGTAAAGATTGTTAATGAAAAAGGATTTCTTGATCTATTAAAACGGCATGAGTAGATAAAGCTAGGATAAAGAGTAAATTAAATTCAGAAAAAATGCACCCAAAATCAAGCTCAAAGACGGTGTCAGTATACAAAATGAATTAATTGATATGTGTTTAATAGAATCGTATTTGTTTAAAATTGTTAATTTTTGATTATTAATAAATATTTGTTGAGTGTTTATTTGAAAAGTTGTATAATTTTTAAATATGAAA
>JBBIUS010000083.1:0-1076 GCA_037440105.1 Candidatus Falkowiibacteriota bacterium | reverse complement strand
TTTTAACCTTTCTATCAGTAAAATTCAAAACTTCAAGACATAACTCATCTTTTGGACCGCAATAATCTTGGTCAATGATACCAATGCCGTTTGGAATGAGCAACCCTTTTTTGATTGGCAGGCTGCTGCGCGGGGCAAGGATCACGGCGTAACCTTTTGGAATTTTAAGGGCAAGATTTAACGGAATGAGAGCAATGGCCCGCGGTTTAATTTCTAAATCAATTCTTGCCATTAAATCAAAAGCCACTGCCCCAGAAGTTTTATATTCAGGCGGTGGCAGTGATTTATCAATGCGTTTAATTTTGATTTTCATATTATTAGAATTTCAAAAACGCATAACAGCGCGAATTTACGCCAGGGAATTCAAAAGTTTCTCTGTCGCAGTACGCAGTTCTTCAAGCGTACCAGTATTGACGAGCGTAAAATCAGCCATGGCAATTGGGCCAGCAATAGCTAAATTCTCTATTTGGGCGTAGTCGCGACTTTTAGATTCAAAAGGCGTAAGCGGTCGTTCAATCCTTTTTGCAAGGCGAGTGTAACGTATCTGTGGCGGGGCATAAACAGCGATTACGTAAAAAGCGTCACCGAATTCATTTTTAATTGTTTTATATTCATCCCAACTGTATAAACTTTCAAGAACAACATTTCCTTGTTCAAAACTTTTTTTAATTTTTGGCAAATTTAAAATGGCGTATGCTGCCATTCCATATTTTTTTCTAATTTCTTCCCTAACCATTTTTTCATTTTTTTCGTTTATTTCTAACTTCCTGCGTTTTAATTCTTCAAAAGTAATGTCGCCAAAGTAGATTTTTTTAAAACTTTTTTCAACCAAAATTTTTGTTACTTCAGTTTTGCCTGAACCTGGAAGGCCAACAACGGCAATAATAATTTTCTTTAATCTTTGTTCCCCCATGTTATTAGTCATTAGTTATTAGTCATTTGTCATTTGTTAATATCCTTTTATATTTTCAGAAGTAAATTCCGTAAGATCATTTTTGACCCAGTCTTCGACTATCCATTTTTTAATGCCACCGTTGGCTGTTCTGGTAATTACTTCGGTTAAACCAGCATTAATA
>JBBIUS010000082.1:0-1101 GCA_037440105.1 Candidatus Falkowiibacteriota bacterium | reverse complement strand
TTTTAACCTTTCTATCAGTAAAATTCAAAACTTCAAGACATAACTCATCTTTTGGACCGCAATAATCTTGGTCAATGATACCAATGCCGTTTGGAATGAGCAACCCTTTTTTGATTGGCAGGCTGCTTCTCGGGGCAAGAATCATAGCGTAACCTTTGGGAATTTCAAGGATAAGATTTAGCGGGATGAGGGCGATAGAGCTTGGTTTAATTTCTAAATCAGTTCTTGCCATTAAATCAAAAGCCACTGCCCCAGAAGTTTTATACTCAGGCAGTGGCAGTGATTTATCAATGCGTTTAATTTTCATTTTCATAGTAATGAATTAGGAAATATGAATCAGGAATTATGGCAAAAAATAACCGTGGTTCATAATACATGGTTCATAACTCAGTTAACTTGCTCAAGATATTTCCTGTCTCGTTTTTTAATTTTTCCAATGTGCCAGTATTTAAAATTGTAAAATCAGCCATGGCGATTGGGCCGGCAATAGCTAAATTTTCTATTTGGGCATAGTCGCGATTTTTTGATTCTTCTGGCGTAAGGGATCGTGTTTCTCTATTTTTTAGTCTGGCGTAACGGATTTTTGGTGGTGCATAAACAGCAATAACATAGAAAGCGTCACCAAATTCGTTTTTGATTGTTTTATACTCATCCCAACTGTATAAACTTTCAAGAACAACATTTCCTTGCTCAAAACTTTTTTTAATTTTTGGCAAATTTAAAATGGCATATGCTGCCATTCCATATTTTTTTCTAATTTCTTCTCTAACCATCTTTTCATTTTTTTCATTTATTTCTAAATTTCTGCGTTTTATTTCTTCAAAAGTAATGTCGCCAAAGTAGATTTTTTTAAAACCTTTTTCAACCAAAATTTTTGTTACTTCAGTTTTACCTGAGCCAGGGAGCCCAACAACCGCAATAATAATTTTCATAATTTTCATTTAGTCATTAGTCATTAGTCATTTGTCATTCATTTAATATCCTTTTATATTTTCAGAAGTAAATTCCGTAAGATCATTTTTGACCCAGTCTTCGACTATCCATTTTTTAATGCCACCGTTGGCTGTTCTGGTAATTACTTCGGTTAAACCAGCATTAATA
>JBBIUS010000081.1:0-1141 GCA_037440105.1 Candidatus Falkowiibacteriota bacterium | reverse complement strand
CTAACGCGCGTTTCAGCGGCGGCGCAGCTTCACAGCCGTTCAGGACGAGCACCGCCTTTGAAATCTACCACTCACGAGATTGATGGCACGGCTGCGCCGTCCGCTGGAAACGAAGTTAGGTCTTGTTATATAGAGTGTCATATAAAAAAACTCAACTTGAATGGCTTTTTGTTGCTATTAGTATGTCCTGATAGCTCAAAAAACTATCTCGTTTACACCAAGATCCATATTTAATTGGCTGAGCAATTTTCAGCTCATATTTTTTGAAAAGTCTTAAAACGAAATCTTCACGGTAAGCTACCGCGGCTTCGGGATCGTTTTCATTAATCGTTTTACAGCCCTGTATATTGTATGCAAAATTAAGTGAAGTACGGTCTGAAGCGATAAGGCTTTCTGATTCTTCGTTTAGAAGAAAAAAGGTAATTAGGCAACTACCTTTGGGCTTTAATACTCTAGAGATTTCGCTTAGGTAATTCTCCATGTCTGATGGAAGCATATGTGTGAATACAGATGTTGAAAAAACAAAATCAAAGGATTCATCATCAAAAGGAAATTGGTAATTTTGAGCTTGAACTTTGCCGCTTGGGTTATAGTGCTGGTTGTAAACATCACTGTGCTGAAAGTGAAAATTACTGAATTTTGGAGAAATGTGACTTTGACACCACTCGATTCCTTTCTTGACTATATCAAAGCCCCAATATTCTCCTTCTTTCGATAAATAATTTGTTAAAGGAATCGCCATACGTCCGATTCCACAACCAACATCCAAAACACGATCACTTGGTTGGAGATTTGCTAATTCGATAAAATAGTTTTTGAATTCTTCCCCAATTTTTTTGAAGTCACCATCACCGACGAAAATCATCGATTTTGGTGGAATCATACTATCCTTTCCCTTCAGTCTATCAATAACATCAATTAGAAAGTAGTAGAACTTTTTCAGTGTTGGTTTTAGAAAATCGGGGATAAGTTTTACAAAACGCTTTTTCATAAATGAACTCCTCACGTATTCAAGACCTAACGGTCGGGTTCAGCCGCGTTGCGGAGCGTAGCGGAGCAACGTCGGCTGCAACCTGTTGTTATGCCGCCACTTCTCATTTTCTAGGCGACAATTCCTGCCAGTTATACTTGTAATCTATCT
>JBBIUS010000080.1:0-1319 GCA_037440105.1 Candidatus Falkowiibacteriota bacterium | reverse complement strand
TAAATATTCTGAAACCTGTTTGACCGTCATTATTTCTTTTTCATTCATAAAGGCAATCCTTTTCTTAAAACATAATTTTTCATAAAATCTGACTATAATATACAAAAAAATACAATGGTTGTCAAGGGAAATTTTGATAAAAAGGAAATCTTTATAGGGTGGTGGGTGGGAATAGATAAATAAACTCTGCCGATGAAATTGGCAGGGGGAAACTGAAACGCTTTCAGTGTGACAGGAAGTAAAGGGAGCAGTGCGAGGACGCAAGATGTGTCCGAGCCTGCGACCATGATGTCATTTCTTTAAATTTCTTTCTTTTGATTGATGGATGGGATTTGGTAAAATTATTGGAATGGTTCGCAGTGATTTTGATAGCGGAGCCATATTTAACAATACGAACTGGGGATTTTCGGAAATAGAAACGAAAGTCCCCTTTTCTTTTTTATCCCCATCTAACCCAACCCCTGAAGGAAGGATTGAATTTTTGAAAGCGTCAAAATCCTCTGAATAATAAAGGTTTATCTGGATTTGCTCTTTTGAATAAAAAATGTTTTTGATGAACTTTTTGATTAAAAGATTTCTTTCAATTCCTTTTTGCTGGGCAAGGGATTTTAAAAATATTTTGAGGATATTTTGAAGCGTTTGAGAAGAAAGCGGAAAGCATTCTTGCGTTAGTTCGTGTCCAGAGCGGTAGCCCGATTCTGGATCATTGTTAAGTCTGAAAATTAGATTTTCAAGGTATATCTTATCATTTGAAATTCTATCAAGATTCGTAAAAATATAATTTTCCAATCTGTCTGCGTTGACTTGCCTTATACTGCATGAATCCCAATCCATCTTAAAAGTCTTGGTGCATCGGTAATAATAATATCGTGTAAGTTTTTCTTCCTTTCTCTTGTTTGTATAACAGGGAGTCATAACAGAACCACACTCATTGCAGGTAACAAGTCCTGAAAGGACAAAATTTTTATATACTCGCAAGGTCTTTACTTTTTCTTTATGTGTTTCTTGAGCAAGATTAAACAGTTCTTCAGAAATAATGGGCTGATGAATTCCTTGATAAATTTTTCCAGCATAGTTTAATTTCCCGGCATAGACAATATTTCTTAAAATATAATGTATGGCACTTTTTGAGAAATTCTTACTTTGTCTATCTTTAATTCCCTGTTTCTTCAATTCATCGTAGGTTTTGAATAAAGAACCAGTAGTTACATAGGTTTCATAAATAAACCGGATAATTTCAGCCTCTTTAGGATTGATAACAAGTTTTTTATTTTCTCTTTTATATCCGTAAGGCACTAAACCACCAGATCGGAAGAGCA
>JBBIUS010000079.1:0-1403 GCA_037440105.1 Candidatus Falkowiibacteriota bacterium | reverse complement strand
GGCTTCGGCGGGCAGAAAATAAAGGTAATTCCAAGGTTTTTTGAAATCAATATAAAGTTTTTGGTCCAAAATTCGGCGGTTCAAGCCGATTTTTTTAAGAAAATTTTTCATTTCTGAAAAATTTTCTCCTTTCTTGCATTCTCCTTTGAAAAATTTCCATTCTTCGCATTCAGAACCATCATCAAAAAGGCAAAAACCCACTTGGCCATCTTTAAAATCTCTAATCTCCAATTCTCCATCCTGTTTTTGGCAAAAGGCAGAAGCAGGATTAGCTAATTGAGTCTCTTTGTTTATATTACTCTCATTATTTTTGCCTTTTTGTCAAAAGTAAAAAATTCCTCCTGCTCCTAGACAAACAAAAATAATAATTAAAATTAGAATGATTTTTTTCATAAATTTATTTTTATTTCTTAATTAATCCCTCAACTTTTTGCTTGGATTCCGAATTGATAAAACGAAGAAATAAAACGAGGAGATGGGCGTGTCCTATTTTCTCTATTTTCTCTTTTTCCTTTATTCTCCCACAAAAATTAGACTTTTTCAATGTAAGACTATTAAAAATAATAAATAGCGGCATTAGGTGAATTTTGTTATAATTGAGTTCCGGCTTTTCAACATAATTCCACTGAATGATAACTTTTAAATTTGACTAATCTTAAAGATAAGAGCAAAATAAGAAAAATAAAATAAAAAGAATGAAAAAAATAATCATCACAATTTTAATAATTCTTTTGTTCGGTCTTGGGTTTTGGTTTTTATTGCGCGATAAAAATAAAAGTGCAGAAAGTCATGCGGCAAAAGATGAAAACGAGGTCATTGAACAAATTCTTGAATCTCGCCGCGCCGAGATGGAGCAAAACGGAACAGTTGATCCTTTTGGAGAGGATGGAGTTGTTCGCATTCTTCTTTTAGGACTTGACCGGCGAACTGGAGAGACAAAAGGGCATTGTGATGCGATTCAGATGATAACTGTTGATAAAGAAAAGCAGCAAGTAACCATTACGGCTGTGCCGCGCGGAACTTATTCTCCGCTGCCAAAAGGCGGCAAATATCTTCCTTCAGATTACTATGTTTCCAAGGCTTGCGAGATTGGCGGGCTTGAGTATGGAATAGAGCAAATTGAAAAAATTTTTGGGCAAAAAGTAGACTATCTTGTCATTTTGGGTTTTTCTGAGGCACTTGGCATTTTTCGCTATTTAAATTTACCAACAACGGAAACTCTTCAATGGCTTCGCCTTCGCCAAGGCTATGCTATTGGTGAGCCACAGAGGGCGCACAACCATTCAACTTTTATAAAACAAATGATGATAAAATTTATTCCAAAAGAAAGTTCAATGGTTGATAAGGCACTGCAATATATTTTGTATAAAACAGTAAAAACAGATTTGACTTTTTCTGAGGCG
>JBBIUS010000078.1:0-1404 GCA_037440105.1 Candidatus Falkowiibacteriota bacterium | reverse complement strand
TAAAAAAATCAGGGAGTATCAACTACAATATAGATTTTTCCGTCAATTTTTTCAATTTCCAGGTTCGCAAAATTTCCTTTTTTACTTCGCCATTCGTTTGAAAACCCCCAACCATTCCATTTCCAAATTGCTAAATAATTTCCCTGGCATTTTGGTTTTTGTGAATAATCTCCTTCAATCACAACCAAATCGTTTTTTCCATCATTATCAACATCGGCAATTTTAAATGCACAGTTTGGCTTAACAAGATTAGAAGAACCCCAAAATTGTTTAATTGTACCTCCACTAAAATCCAAAACGAAAAAATGGTTTTTTACGCTTAAATCGTTTTCTTTTACCCAAAAAGGTTTTGATGTTCCAAAGCTACCAGATTTCCAAAGAGATAAATTTATGTCTACAACCCCGTCATTGTTTGAATCAGCGAGAATAAAATTATCTATCCACCAGTTGCTAGGAGATTGCCAAATCATTTTGTCATTTTCCTTAATTGTCAATCTTCCATTTTTTAAATCATAATTTTCAGGAACTAAATCTTTATTCAAATCCGCCAATTCTTGTTTGGCAATAATCCCACCACTTTTGAAAATGTCGCTATAAATTACCTTTCGTGTTCTATTCTCAAAATTATTATCGCTACCATTCCACGAATAAACATTTTGGTTTGCCAGTGGAAAATTTAATCTCTGCAAAATTTTATCTGCCTCGTTTTTATTTGCCATTCTTGGCTGAGCAAGATTTTCCATAACTACTGGCAAAAGGAAAATTTTGCTAATTCCGTTTTTTGAAAAATAAACTTTTATAACTAATCCTTCTTTTGTTTCTTGTTTTTGTGGCTGGTCAAAAACAAAATTTCCTAAGCTGTAAAAAATGTATTTACCTTTGTAGTTTTCCATTGTTTGCACTACATGGGGGTGATGACCAATAACCAAATCAGCTCCAGCGTCTATCGCCGCGCGGGCAAAATTTATTTGTGAATTATTTGGTTTTTTAGCATATTCAATTCCAGCATGCATTGAAACAATGACAAAATCGGCTTTTCGTTTTGCTTCTTTTACACTTTCAATCATTTTATCTTTTCGCATAAATGCCGTTCCCGCGCGATTAGCTGACGCTTCATAGTAAGTAGGAACAACATCAGTATCGTTATATGCTAAAAAAGCAAATCTTATCCCTTTTTTCTCAATATAAACTGGTTGAAATGCTTCTTGCTCGTTTTGTCCGGCTCCAACATATTTAATTCCAGCATTTTTAAGATAAGTGAAAGTATCTTTTAAACCTTTTTCTCCAAAATCTGGGGTATGATTATTTGCTAACGATAAAATAGAAAATCCAGCCTGCTTCAATGCTTGTTCAGTTCCCGGATTTGACCTAAAAATCATTTCAAAGTCAAAAATTTCCGGACCC
>JBBIUS010000077.1:0-1431 GCA_037440105.1 Candidatus Falkowiibacteriota bacterium | reverse complement strand
CACCTGTTTTCTGTTATAATTTTAGAACACTGGAGGGGTGGCCGAGCGGTTTAAGGCGGCGGTCTTGAAAATCGCTGTAGGGTTACACCTACCGTGAGTTCGAATCTCACCCCCTCCGCCAGTTGGAAAAAGATGTTACTGGCTCGCCCTCTGCGAGGGCTCGCCAGCCGTTTTTAGGCGCAAAATTGAATTTTTTGTCTTTCAAAATAAAGTTCGAGCCGACATTTTTTAGAAATTCCCGGATTTGATAATTGTCGCCTTGCGACAATAGAATTTTGGCTTGTTTTGCCTCAAAAATCATTTCTCTCATCGGTTCGAGCCAATTATTTCCTTTTTGTTCAAAATCTCTGATTTTCTGCTCAATCTCTAATTTCTCGTTGAGCAGTTTTTGTTTCTTGGCTTGGTATTCTTCAAGCGTCAAAGCCCCGCCGGTAATGTAGAGGTCTAATAGTTTTTCAATTTTTTGTTCAACTTCTGCTTTCTGCTTTTGGAGATTTTTAACAAATAATTCGCTTTCTCTTTTGGCTTGCTCTTTTTCCTTGTCTAACTCGGCAAGCATATTTCCCGCCCAGTCGTCAGGCAGAGAAACTTTTTGAATAAAAGCCCTCATCTGTTCAACAAGGCTTTCTTCCCTTAAATACTTTTCATCGCATTTTTGCTTTTTCTTGGTGCATCGGTAGTAGTTATGCCCTTTTTGTTTTTCAGCGGTTATCATACAGCCGCAATTCCCACAACGCATTAAACCGGAAAAAGCAAACTCATGCTTTCTTTTTCTCTTTTTCTTGCCTCGGTTATTCATTACTTGTTGAACAGAATCAAAAAGTTTCTTGGAAATAATTGGCTCGTGGCTTCCTTGATAAACTTCGTTGTTAAACTTAAACACTCCGTAGTAGAAATGATTTTTAAGCATTCGCTGGGCACAGGAAACAGAAAGCGGTTTGTTGCGGTAGCTTTTTATTCCGCTGTCCGCCAAAAATTGCCTTATGGCTTTTAGGGTATAGTCGCCGGTGGCGTATAGCTCAAACGCTTTTTTGATAAACGGCGCTTTGTCTTTATCCAAGTCTATTTCTTTTGTTCGATGATTGTTTAGATAGCCAAGCGGCGCAAAGCCGGGCCAAATTCCTTTTCGCAGTTTTTGGCGGTGGCCCCGCTTGATGTTTTCGCTTAAATTATCAACATAGTACTTGCTCTGCCCGAAAGCGATGGAAAGCATAAATTTACCCTGCGGTGTATTTTCAAACCAGAAAGTCGGGAACTTTAGATCCTTGATTTTTCCTGTGTCCAGCAGATAAATTATTTTTCCGCCATCAATAGAATTGCGGGCAAGGCGATCTGGGTGCCAAGCCAAAATTCCTTGGGCTTCGCCAGCGCAAATCCGGTCTAACATTTCTCCGAAAATTTTTCGACCAGGTTCTTTGGCGGTTTGCGCCT
>JBBIUS010000076.1:0-1462 GCA_037440105.1 Candidatus Falkowiibacteriota bacterium | reverse complement strand
TGCCCCAAGAAAACAAGCCCGCTAGACCGCCTACAAAAGTTTTGAAAATTTGAGAAATTTTCAAAATAAAACTGCTTTGAGCGTAATAACCAAACAAAATGCCGGTTGCCAAATAGCGAACTAAAATATAGACTCCGGAAAAAACAAAAAAAGTTGTTACCCACTGCCAATTCTTGCCGACTGAAAATTTTTTAAACTTTAAATTTAAAATCTCTAAAGCAAGAATCGCAAACGGCAAAGTTAGCGCCAACTCTTTTGTAAGCAAAGAAAAAATAAAAGCAGCGAGCGCAATGGCGATGAATTTTAATTTTTTATTCTCTCGAAATTTTAGATAACCCCAAAAACAAACCAAATAGAAAAAAGTGCCAATAACATGGGGCCTAGCGGAAATCCAATTAACTGCTTCAGCGTGAGCAGGAAAAATTAAAAAGAAAAATCCGGCTAAAAAAGCTGGTAAAATAATGCCAATATCATGCAAATTTATGCAAATGCCACGAATTATTCGCATGGGCGCATTCGCGTTTCGCGAGGCCAGAGCCGAGCGAGCGCTATTCGCATGCGATAATTCCCGCCCAATTAAAAAAACAAAAAAGGCAGAACCGACATGAAACAGCAAATTGGTCAAATGATATCCAAACGGATTCAGACCCCAAATTTTATATTCAAAATAAAAAAGCAAATTTAAAAACGGCGCGTAAATTCCGCCGTTTTTCTCACCCCAATAATTGGTTAAAAAATATGAAAAGACATTTTTGGTATTTTTTGCAATATAAAGAAAATCAAAATCGTCAGAAACAAAAAAATCATTCAGCGCAACACCGAAAAAAACAAAAGTTAAAATTAAAAAAACAAAAAATATCAGAATATTTTGATATTTAAACTGCCGCATGATGTGTAATTTTCTAATTAACAAAAACCTCCTGTTGCTCACGAAGTCGACCTTACAAAGACGCTAAAACTTTAAAAATATTTATATTCACCGGACAAACTTTGGCACATCGGCCGCAGCCAACGCAGCCCATGATTTGAAATTGGTCAGGAATTCTAACAAATTTATGATAATACCAAAAATGAATTCGCTCAGCTGTAGTTTTTAAAAACTTATGGCCGCCAGCAACTTCGGAAAAATCATTATAAAAACAAGCTGACCAACTTCTCTTTCTCATTCCCCCTTTATCTACAAGGTTAGGCTGGTCTTTAATGTCAAAACAGAAGCAAGTCGGGCAAATCATAGTGCATTTTCCGCATTCAATACAACGGGCCCCTAAATCGTCTTCCCAAATTTCTTTTTTATAAGTTTTCTTTAGTGCCTCGCGATACTTTACCATCATTGGTTCAAGGCCTTCTTCGCGAACTGGACCAGCAAACTGAATGTGTTCGTAATCTCTATGGCCAAATTCATCTAAAATTTTCTGACCCTCTTCTGAACCAGTATAAACAAAATATCTGTCTCCTTGAACTT
>JBBIUS010000075.1:0-1512 GCA_037440105.1 Candidatus Falkowiibacteriota bacterium | reverse complement strand
TTAGGCCCGAGCAGGAGAATTCTCTTTTGTATGAGGAAGTCCGTCAGCCATTGAAAAAAATTCAGAGCGCTAACCCAAAAATTGATAGCATTTATACTTTAAGGCCAACAGAAAAAATGAATATCTGGACTTTTGTGGTTGATACTTATGATACAGAAGACAAAGACGGCAACGGAATTATTGAGTCGAACGAAGAGCGAGCTCATGTTGGCGAAGAATATGATGTTTCCGAACTGCCAGAATTGCAAAAAGCCCTTGCTGGACCAACAGCTGATTATGAAATAAATTGCGACAAGTGGGGCTGTTGGCTTTCTGGCTATGCGCCAATTAAAAATCAGGCAGGAGAATCAGTTGCCGTGCTCGGCGTAGATATTTCAGCAGAACGTATTTTGGCTTTAGAAAAAGAGTGGCAGAGGATTTTGTCTGTTTTTCTGTTTTTTATTCTTTCATCGTCACTGATATTTATTTTAATCGTGATGAGATTATTTACTCGTCCAATTTTAAGATTGACAAAAGAAATAGAAAAATTTGCAGGCGACGTCAGTTACCGATTAAAGACGAAAACAGGCGATGAATTTGAAATCTTTGCTCAAGAATTCAATCGAATCGCAGAAAGAATTGAAAAGTCCCACCGTGCATTAGAAGCGGAATTAAAAGAGAAAAATAAATTATTAGAAAAGACAAATAAAAAATTGGAAGAAACAGATAAAATGAGAAAAGAATTTGTCAGCCACACGGCTCATGAACTAAGATCCCCCTTGAATGTTTTCCGCTGGTCAGTGGAAATGCTCCAAAATGAAGATTTGGGAAAAATTAATTTGAAACAAAGAGAAATTTTAAACCAAGTTTACCAATCAAATGAACGGCTTTTGACTTTGGTTAATGATTTACTTGAAGTGTCAAGAATTGATGAGGCAAGGTTAAAAGTTGAAGTAGCGCCTTGTCAGATAGAAGAAATAATTGACGAGGCAGTCGGAAATTTAGCTGTAAAGATTAGAGAAAAAAGATTTAATTTTGTTTGGCAAAAACCAACTTTGCCGTTGCCTAAAGTAAAGGCAGATAAAGATAAAGTTTTGCAAATTCTTTTAAATATTTTAGGCAATGCGGTTAAATTTACTCCGGTCGGCGGAAAAATTGAAATAAAAGTTAAAGAAACTAATAAAATTGCGCCTCAACCAGTTTTGAAAAAATATGGTTTTGTCCAAAAAGATAAAAGATATGTTTTAGTTAGTGTTTCTGATACAGGTTTGGGGATTCCAAAAAATGAACAAGAAAAAATGTTTTCCCGCTTTTTCCGCGGCTCAAATGTCAAAAAAGCGCAAATAGAAGGAACTGGCCTTGGCATGACAATTGTTTTTGAACTTATCAAACTTCAGAATGGCGCGATTTGGTTTGAGTCAGAAGAAGGGGTTGGGACAACTTTTTATTTTACTTTACCTGTGGTCTAAGGATAAGGATGTTAGGCTTTCGTCTAAGTTTATTCGTACATTCGTATCGGATTCATCATTTCGC
>JBBIUS010000074.1:0-1529 GCA_037440105.1 Candidatus Falkowiibacteriota bacterium | reverse complement strand
AGAGGCATCGCAGAGATTGTTTGAAAAACACAGAGAAGATTTGGAAAGATTGGGTGTTACTTTAGTTGAATCTGCCTTAGTGCTTGATTATTACGAGGAAGGAAAGGACGCCCTTTATCAGGTTTATGAGGTGAGGCCATAAACTTCTAACGAGGTAGTCCCATACGATGGCCGTCAAGTGGCCGTCAACCGTAATTTTATATGGCTATGCAGAAAGAATTTTTATCAGAAGAAACAAAAGAAAATATTTGGAAAGTGGTTTTGGAATATAGGGCAAAACGGGAAAAAGTTTTGGCTGATTTGGGTTTGGACGAAAAAAAATTTAGAGACGAAATTAGAGCAATGAAAGAAGCCGTTTTTCGTGATATAAAAAATTTGCGCCAACGGGTAGTGGAAAATTTAACCAAAAACGGCATTAAGGTTTTTGAGGCGGCTGATGCGGCAGAAGGGCAAAAGATTTTAAAAGAATTGACGGATGATGATAAAATAATTGTCAAAGCAAAAACAACGGCAGCCGATGAGATCGGTGTTGATGAAGTGTTTGGTGATAAATTGGTTAGCACAGATTTGGGCGATTTTATTATGAGCGTGGCCGAGGCGCGGGACATGCATCCGGTTTTTCCGGCATATCATTTGACACCAAAAAAAATCGCCGAACTGATAAAGGAAAAGCTCGGCGAAGAGGTAGCGGCTGACGCTAAAAGTATTGCCGCTTTTGCGAGGAAATATTTGCGAGAAAAATTTTATCAAGCAACGGCCGGAATTTCTGGAGCCAATGTTATCACGGCTGATGGCAGGATCGTTGTTTTGGAAAACGAAGGAAATATTTCTTTGGTATCTCGCTTGCCCAAAAAACATATTGTCATTTCCGGATGGGAAAAGATCGTCCCGACCGTGGAAGAGGCAATGAAAGTGGTCCGCGCTTCGGCAGTTTGGGGCGCGGGCCAAGATTGGCCTGTTTATGTTTCAATAATTTCTGGTCCGTCAAAAACAGCTGACGTACAAAATGAATTGGTTATCGGCGCACAGGGAGCAAAAGAAGTTTATTTGATTTTATTGAATAACGGTCGTGAAAAATTATTGCAAGACGGTTTTGAGGAACTTTTGTACTGCATCAATTGCGGCGCCTGCTTGAATTTTTGTCCGGCTTATCATCAATTGGGCATAAAATACGGCGACAAATATTTGGGAAGCAAAGGAATCATCCTCTCGG
Organism: Candidatus Falkowiibacteriota bacterium; assembly: GCA_037440105.1. Taxonomy (GTDB): domain Bacteria; phylum Patescibacteriota; class Patescibacteriia; order XYB2-FULL-38-15; family XYB2-FULL-38-15; genus JBBIUS01. The sequence goes on along the minus strand of JBBIUS010000074.1, from coordinate 316 downwards.
CTTTTATGATGAATTTATTACGTGCTAAAGAATCTGGCTGTTATTCTTGCACTTTGTGCTCGGCCTGCCAAGAAAATTGTCCAGCAAAAATTGATTTGCCAAATTTGATGAAAAAAATTCGCGCTAAATTGAACGCGGAAAATTTAGAAACCGAAGAAAATAAAAAAATGATTGCCAATATTCGAAAATTCGGCAACCCGTTTGGAAAAATTACTCCAGATGGCATTCCTAAAGAATTATATTGCTGCTAGTCCAAAATTGTGGCAATAACAATCGGTTAACTAACAAGCCGATTGTTTTTTAATTTAAATAGGTT
>JBBIUS010000073.1:0-1572 GCA_037440105.1 Candidatus Falkowiibacteriota bacterium | reverse complement strand
ACCCCATTTCACAATAATATCTACGAAAAAGTTTATACCGATGAAAAGGATGTCATACTTTTCTGGAAAACGCAGATGCTTTACTATGTCAAAACTGATAGGATTTTCAGAAGTTTAGAAATAGAATCTGATGGCTTTAAGTTTTTCTTTGATGTTTCTAAACTTGAACATAAAAAAGCCAATGAAAAACGCTCGCTGATTTTTGAATTAAATAAAGTCCGCGAAGATGGGACGATTGTTTTTGCCGTTTCTTATTCTGAAAGAGGGACAAAAACAAAACAAGACGAGATATTAAAGGCATTAAAGAAGAAAGGTATCGCGATTACCGAAGAACAATTAGAACGCGCCTTTAGAGTTTTTGAAAAACAAAGCGAGGTTGATTTCTTCATAAATAAAAACGCAAAAGCCTTCTTACAGGAGCAGTTTAAGTTATGGAGTTATCAATACTTCTGGGAAGGGGCAAAGGAATGGAGCGCTGACAGAGTTAATCAATTGCAAATTCTCAAAAATATTGCTTTTAAAATTATTGATTTTATCTCTCAGTTTGAAGATGAGTTAGTAAAAATCTGGAACAAGCCGAAGTTTGTTAAGAATTCAAATTATGTGATTACGCTGGACAAGATTGCTGATAAAAAACTCGTTGAGAAAATCAAAAAACACAAAAACTTTTCAGAACAAGTTAAAGAATGGAAAGAGTTGGGCATAGACAAGAACAATCCCAAAGCGCCGATTGATACAAAGTATTTCAAGGATTTAGAGATTGAGATTTTGGCTCTGTTTGATGACTTGGACAAATCCTTAGACGGCTGGTTGATTAAAAGTGAAAACTATCAGGCATTAAATACAATCCTACCGAAATTCAAAGAAAACCCGCCTGCCGGACGGGCAGGAGTGCAGACGATTTACATTGACCCACCGTTTAATTTGGATTCATCCGATCAGTTTTTATACCGCACCAATTACAAAGATGCCAACTGGGCAACATTACTTGAAAACCGATTGCGTATTGCCAAAAAATGGCTAAATGAAAAAGGAAGCATTTTTGTTAGATGCGATTACAATGGAAACTGGATTGTGAGATGTTTGATGGATGAGATTTTTGGGAAGGAGAATTTTAGGAATGAGATAGTAATTGCAAAAACAAAAGAATTCTTTAAAACTATGACACATATAAAAAAATTCTCCGAAGAAGCAGAAAGTTTATTTTTCTTTTCTAAAACTAACAATTTACACTTAAATTTGCTTTATAGACAAAAAGATAAACCCTCAAAATATGAACCATTTCTTCCGGTAGAAGATAAATCATATTATGATTATAGGGTTATTAATGGAAAAAGTTATTATTCTCCAAAAGGTAGAAAATGGGGAATAAAACAAGAAGATATTGATAATTTCATTAAGGAAGGTCGTTTAGTTTTTGAAAATGGTAAATGGTATTTACTTACTTTTCAAGAAACATTAAAAAATGTATGGATAGATTATCAAGGATATTCAAGAAATTGGGATTTCCCTACCGAAAACTCCGAAATCCTTCTTAAGCGTGTCATAGAATCCACATCCAATCAAGGTGAT
>JBBIUS010000072.1:0-1593 GCA_037440105.1 Candidatus Falkowiibacteriota bacterium | reverse complement strand
TATTTATTAGATGTAAAATAATCGTTTTAACCGGTTATTTTATTTTTTGGCTTTTTGAAGTATAATTAAAGAAGTAAGGCGAAAGTTATTCAGCAAAAATCCTTGGGCAAAAATATTTTTGAGGGATAAAAAGAAAAGTTGAGAGATGATTGGTTGAAGTAACCAGTAACCAGTAACGAGTAAAAATTGGAATTAATATTTAAACGAAAAATTATGAAAAGATATTTTTTTCTTGCAATTTTTGCTGTTTTGTTTTTAACTGGCTGCGGGGAAAGAGGAGTTATTGTTAATTCTCTGCCAGCGGGCATGACAAAAATTGAAGAATCAGTAAACGCGCTGGCGAATGCGAATGCTGCACTGCAAAATGCGCCGTCGCAAGTTAATGATGAAAAAACAGAAACAAAATTAACCTCAGATCTGTTTTTAGTTGTAAGCGTGGTTGATGGCGATACGATAAAAGTAAATATTGGCGGAACAGTGGAGACTTTGCGCTTGATTGGCATTGATACGCCAGAAGTTGTTGACCCGCGGGAACCGGTGCAGTGTTTTGGTGTGGAAGCATCAAACAAAGCCAAAGAATTATTGAGCGGGAAAATGGTGCGCCTTGAAGCAGATCCGACGCAGGGAGAGCGCGACACCTACGGTCGGCTGCTGCGTTATGTTTTTTTAAGCGATGGCACTAATTTTAACAAATTAATGATTGAACAGGGTTATGCTTTTGAGTACACTTATAATTTACCATACAAATATCAAGCGGAATTTAAGCAAGCAGAAAATTATGCTCGGACAAATAAACTTGGTTTATGGGCTGACAATACTTGCGCTGGCGTGGCTTCGCCTGTAGACTCTGGCACAAATACAAACACGAACGCCAGCGCGCCGGGAGGTTGTGTGATAAAGGGAAATATTAGCACGGAAAAAATTTATCACTTACCAGGATGCGGTAGTTACGACAAAACAGTTATTGATGAATCAAAAGGCGAGCGGTGGTTTTGTACTGAAGAAGAAGCGGTTGCTGCCGGCTGGCGCAAAGCAAAAAATTGTCCATAAAAATAAATATTTTAAGCGAAGGTTATTGGAGTAACGCGTAACGGGTAATGAGTAACGGGTAATTAGCGGATTAATAAATTAAATACTAAACATATGGAACAATTTTTAATTCAAAATTCATGGATTATTGTCTTGGCCGGACTCTGGACACTGCCATGGAAAGGAGTGGCCCTGTGGAAGGCCGCTAGAAATAATCACAAGGGGTGGTTTGTCGCGCTTCTCCTGATTAACACTTTGGGTTTATTGGAAATTTTGTATATTTTCGTTTTTGGCAAAAAGAAAAGTTGAGAGAGGATTGGTTGAAGTAACGAGTAACCAGTAACGGGTAACGAGTAAAAATTGGAATAAATATTTTTAGTGTAAGATGGTTGGAGAAATTAGCAAAGCAAAGAAATGAGTCGCGTTGTAATGAGAATATCACTTTGCGGCATGAGCGTTTACTAATATTAATAGAATAAAACAATGAATAAAAAGTTTTTTGCAATTTTAGGAGCGTTTGCGCTTTTGGCGACTTTAGGAGCAGGTTGCGGTCAGCCGGCTGGG
>JBBIUS010000071.1:0-1648 GCA_037440105.1 Candidatus Falkowiibacteriota bacterium | reverse complement strand
AGAGGTTGATAAAATAACCAAGTCGCGTTTTAAGGAAGTAATTGATATGATGCAAGACATTAATCAAACAACTTTCAGTTTCGTGATGTATCCAGAATCCACGCCAATTGAAGAGGCGGCTCGGGCTATGGAAGAATTATTAACAATTGGCGTCCCAACAAGCTTGGTGGTGGCAAACTTTATTTTGCCGCAATCCATAATAACCAACGATTATTTAAGACAAAGAAAAGCGATGGAGGAAAAATATCTTGCGGAAATGGACAGGCGTTTTACTGCCCCGATTGTAAAATTACCCCTTTTAGTTGACGATTTAGTAGGCAAAGAAAAATTAAAAGAGGCAGGATTTCTACTCTATGGAAAATAATTCTATGAAAAAAATATTATTTGTCTGCGCGGAAAATGCGGGCCGTTCTCAAATGGCCGAAGCGTTCTTTAACTTTTATGCCAAAGAAAGGAATCTCGGCTGGATAGCGGAAAGCGCCGGCACTATGCCGGCAAAACAAGTCCATCCGGATATAATTACGACGATGAAAGAAAAGAATCTCGATCTTACTAGTTCAAATCCCAAGCGTTTCTTTCCGGAGAAAATCGGGGAATACGAAAGAATTATCTCTTTTGGTTGTTTAGTTAAAGCGGCCTTCAGTCCCGAGATCCAAAACAAAATTGAGGAGTGGCAGATTAATGATCCGTCCGGTAAATCGCCGAGGGAAATTAAAATAATAAGAGATGAGATTGAAAATAAAGTCGTTAATTTAATCAATACACTATGAATAACTTAGACCAAATAATTGAATATTTCGGCAACTCTCTTTTACAGATCCCGGAATTTACCAGATTCAAGAAAGCCGCCGAAAAACTGGAAAATGATAAAAACGCCTTGAATATAATTCAGGATGTTCAAGAACGAATACAAACTATTGTGACTTTACAGCAAAACGGCCTGCCGGTTTCCATTGAACAACAGCAAGAACTTCGCGACGCGCAGGCAAAAATGAGACAAAATGAAATTTGCATGGAATATTTAAGAGCACAAAATGTCGCTGTTGCCCTGGCGCGCAAAATTTGTAATCAGCTTACCGCCATTACCGGCATACCATTTGCTGGAGGCGGCGGATGCTGCGGATAATGGAAAAATTTATGGATAAATTTTATTGCGAAAAATGTCAAAAGATTTTTGAAGCAGAGGGAATTCGTGAAGAATATTCAAGTCCAATTTACGGCCCTTGCTGGAAGTACGTGGCAAAATGTTCCGAATGCGGTTCTGAATGCGACGAGTTTAGGCAAACGAGTTCGACAAAAAAGGAGAGTTTTGATTTCGACGGCTATGTAGAAAAATTAAGAGGTCAAGGGGGTGGATGTAACCCCGGAAGCGGTTGTTGCGGTTAGAAAAAGATTTTTTAGAGAGTCCTTTTGTGATTCCCGCGCACGGGAGAGTTGGGGCAAAGGCAACATTAACTCTGGCGGCGCATTTTGCTTTGCAAAATACGCACTCCAAATCCGCCGAAAAAAGATCGCCCAAAAGCGAGGGCGAGGCGAAGGGGGGGGTGTGGGGGGATTCCGCCGCGCCCGAGCGAAGCCCCGCCGCCCTGCTCGGTCAGAGCAGAGTCCAGCAAAAAAGTTTTCTTTTCCTTTTAGAAGAAAAAGAAAT
>JBBIUS010000070.1:0-1678 GCA_037440105.1 Candidatus Falkowiibacteriota bacterium | reverse complement strand
ACAATCAACGAATTAATATGAAAAAAGAGGATGAAAAATTACTAAATTACCTAAAACTTTTGGCAGACAAAAGTCGATATACGATTATTCTGCATTTAATGAGGGGTGAAGAATGCGTTTGCGTACTGGCGGAAAAATTGGGTTTGGAACAAACACTCGTGTCCCATCATTTGCGGACATTGCGAGAAGTCAGTCTTATCCAAGACAGAAAGGTCGGAACATGGGTACACTACTCTCTCAATAAAAAGACATTTGCGGAAATGGAGATTTTGTACCAAAAAATTTTGGGTTCTAAAAATATTTCTGACAAGCCATGCGATTCGCATGACATTTGTCGCCAATTATTAAATGATAAAAAATAATATGAAAACTAAAATTGTTATCTATGATCCACCGATGTGTTGTTCAACCGGCGTCTGCGGTCCGAATCCGGATCAAGCGCTCATTAACCTGCAAGACACATTGGAAAAAGTCAAAAAGTTAGGCGTGGAAGTCGAACGGTGGCTCATTACTCAAAGTCCTCAAAAATTCAAAGAAAATCCGGCGGTGATAAAACTTATTCAAGAGCAACAGCTGAAAGCGTTGCCAATAACAACCTGCAATGAAAAGATTGTTAAAACTGGCGCATATCCGACATTTGAAGAATTTAAAAAGTTTATTAGCGAGACAAAAATATGAACACAAAATTTTATTTCTTTTCAGGCAAAGGCGGGGTTGGCAAAACCACCATGGCCGCTTCCAGTGCGGCTTATTTTGCAAGCCAAAACAAGAAAACGCTTATTATTACCACTGACCCGGCGTCAAATCTCGCCGATGTGTTTGAACAAAAAATAGGACACAAAATTACTCCAATCTATGGCATAGAAAATTTATTTGCCATGGAGCTTGACCCGGATATTGCCACTGCCGAGTACAAAGAACGAACTTTATCTCCTCTGCACGGCTTAATTCCGATTGAAAGTTTTAAGGTTTTAGAGGAACAACTAAATTCGCCCTGCACCGCCGAAATGGCCGCCTTTGACCGCTTTACTGATTTTTTGCAAGAACCGGAGTACGACATAGTCATTTTTGACACTGCACCAACCGGACATACGCTGCGGCTTTTGGAATTACCCGTAGAGTGGAGCGGGGTTATTGAAAAAGCTGCCAAAGAAGAAGGCGGCGGCCAAACCTGCATCGGTCCGGCAGCCGCGCTGGCCGAGTCAAAGGCTAAATTTGACCAAGCGATTACGGCAATGCGCGATACTTCCAGAACCACTTTTGTTTTTGTCCTGCGCCCGGAAGTTACGCCTATTTATGAAGCGGAACGTTCAATCGCCGAACTTTTGAAACTCAAAATAAACTCGCAAGAGCTCATCATCAACGGCATCTATCCCAAAAGTGCTTGCGACAATCCTTTTATGCTCGCTCGCTTTGCCAAACAGCAGAAATTTTTGGAACTTATCAAAAACAAGTTTTCCATTCCCATAACCTTGATGGAACTAGAGCCGAATGAAATCAAAGGTAAAAAATTACTACTCCAAACAGGCAAAAAACTTCACGAACAAGCCCTAAAATTAAGCGACTATCAGCCGTTAAAAGTTGACGTGGATAAAGCAAAGATAACAAGGAATAATTTCCCCAAAATAGACGAAAGAACAAAACAGTTGCTTGTCCCCAAAATGGGAAAAGACGGGCG
>JBBIUS010000069.1:0-1716 GCA_037440105.1 Candidatus Falkowiibacteriota bacterium | reverse complement strand
TAGTAATTTTGCATAACATCAGAAGTACATATAACGTCGGTTCAATTTTCAGGACGGCTGACGCGGCGGGTTGCCAAAAAATTTATTTATGCGGAATTACTCCGGCGCCAGTTGATCGATTTGGTCGGCTTGTTAAAAAAATCACCAAAGTTTCTTTGGGCGCGGAAAAGTGGGTGGCATGGGAAAAGTGTAATCAGACCTTGAAATTGCTAGACAAATTAAGAAAAAACGGCTTTAAAATTTTTGCTGTTGAGCAAAGCAGAAAATCAATCCCGTATTATAAAGTAAAATTATCAAAAAAAGATTTAGAAAAAGTTGCTTTAGTTGTTGGAAGCGAAGTAAAAGGGCTATCACGCCCAATTTTAAAGCGATCAGATAAAATTTTAGAAATTCCAATGCGTGGCAAAAAAGAATCATTAAATGTAGCCGTGGCTTTTGGGGTTGTTGCCTTCCACTTAATTAAGTGAGGTTTTATGAAATTGCATCGTTTTATCAGAGATTTTAATTTACAAACTAAAATTTTAGAAATTTTTGACGAAGAAATTATTAATCAAGTGAAAAATGTTTTGCGTCTTAAGATTGGTGATAAAATTATTTTAGCTGACGGAAAATTAAATGAGGCGTTGGCAGAAATTCGCGAATTTAGAAAAGAATCAATATTGGTTGATATTGTTGAAATTAGTCAAAATAAAAATGAGCCGGTGGTCCATGCGGTTTTATATTGTTCGATCTTAAAGAGGGAAAACTTTGAACTAGTTGTGCAAAAAGCGGTAGAAGTCGGTGTCGTAGAAATAATTCCGCTCATCGCCGAAAGAACAGTAAAATTGAATTTAAAAGAAGAGCGTTTGAAAAAAATTATCCTTGAAGCGGCTGAACAATCGGGGCGGGGAAGAGTGCCAATATTACACGATGTAATGAGTTTTGAAAGAGCATTAGATATTGCCAGTCAAAACGATGTTAATTTATTTTTTGACGTTAGCGGTTCGATGTATAATAGTTTAAAGATGCAACATAGTGGGCGAGTCGGTATATTTGTTGGTCCAGAAGGCGGTTGGGGCGAAAAAGAAATTGAATTAGCAAAAGAAAAGAAATTTCAAATTGTCAGTTTGGGAAAATTAACATTACGGGCCGAAACTGCGGCAATAATTGCTTCTTATTTAGTAAATACGGCTATGCGAAAGCCGTAAAGAGAAGGCGTAAAAAAATTATGATCAATATGATTGATAGTAAAATTAAAGAATTAAAAAAAGAAGGAAAAGAAATTAAAAAAGAGGTTAAGCAGCGAGTGGTCGGCTACATTATTGCAGCTTTTGGTTTGGTAGCTGGGCTTGCCTGGAACGACGCAATTAAGTCATTGATTGAGAATTTGTTTCCTTTGGGTAGAAATACGCTTTTAGTAAAATTTATTTACGCAATCTTAGTGACAATTATAGTTGTGGTTATTTCTGTTTATTTAATAAAATTTTCTGAGAAGAAACAAAAATAACATGTCTTTTTTATTATTTTTTTGCTATTATAAAAGGAGGACATAATTATATGAAAATAGACTTTTTTTTCAAAAATTTTACGCTGGCGGAAAAAAAATCGTTTGAAGATTATTTTGAGACAAAAATTCCCCAACTTGAAAAATTGATTCACCGACATTTTATTGATTCTGGCTCGCTCAGAGTCAAAGCGGAAAAATTTAATACAAAAAGCGCATACGAGGTGACATTG
>JBBIUS010000068.1:0-1830 GCA_037440105.1 Candidatus Falkowiibacteriota bacterium | reverse complement strand
GCCAACCTCCCCTATCTTACTACCAAACAGTGGCAAAAAACTCAACCAGAAATAAAAAAATACGAACCGCGGCTGGCTCTTGATGGCGGACCTGACGGCCTGAAATATTACAGACAATTAATCAATCAAATTAATTTACTCGTTACGCGTTACGGGTTACGGGTTACTTCAATCTTAGAAATCGATCCCTCGCAAACCAAACTCATCACTAAATTAATTCATGCTCACTTCCCCACTGCCCAAATCCAAATAAAAAAAGACCTCGCTGGACGAGATCGAGTCGTGATATTTAGTATTTCTTGTTAAATACCCGGAAAATTACAAACTGGCTTATCTCAAAACCGTCGCAATGCCGTAAAAGGCCGAGATAAGAAAAAGCGCGCGCTTCTCGTTTTTCATCGCTCTTCATAAGCCGCCGCAGCATGCGGCGTTTTGTTTTTGTCCGGATCGCGCGGTAATACGGCAAAACGACATAGCCAAGAAAATCAATCCCCTGCCGCAGTTTGCGCAGAATGATTTTCTTCGGATGAAGTTCAAGAGCGAGATTATCACACAAAAATTTTCTTATCTCGAGCATTAACGCAGCCAACCTGGCCGGATCTCGACCAAAAATTATAAAATCATCGGTATAACGCAGATAATATTTAACCCGCAATTTATCTTTTACAAAATGGTCAAATTCATTCAAATAAATATTAGCGAGCATCTGCGAGGTCAGATTGCCGATCGGAATGCCTTTAATCCCCCCCATTTGGGTAACTCTCGATGATTTTCCGGAGAAGCAAAAACGCGCGAGGGTCAGAGATCCGCCGCGCGATTATTTTAAACAAAATTTCGTGGTCCACGCTCGCGAAAAACTTTCTGATGTCGCATTTTAGCGCCCAGCACGGCCCGGAATAATTTCGGCTCACTTTTCTCGCGAATTGTTCCAGCCGGTCCACTGCCTTGTGCGTTCCCTTACCGACACGGCAGGAATACGAATCAAAAATAAACGAGCGTTCAAAAATAGGATTTAAAATACGATAAACCGCGTGGTGGACCAACCGGTCTCGAACAGTCGCTTTGTGGATAACACGAAATTTCGGATCAAAAATATTAAATTGTTCGTAAGACCCATGGCGATAAATTTCGTCGACGAGCTTGCGACGCAAGGAAAAAATATTGTCTTCAAGATGACGTTCAAAATCTTGGACATCGCACTTCTTCCGCTTGCCGCGACAAAATTCCCGCCAGGCGGCAAAGAGATTTTCTAAAAAAATAATTTTATTAAACATATGCAGCAAACAACAATTTTCCAAAAAACTTACGACTTTTATAAACATTTTTATGACAACTTGCGCCGAATTCCCAAACGCGACCGCTTTACCTGGGGAGAAAAATGCGAAAATATTGCCCTTGAATCTCTCTCGCTCGCGGCCAAGTCATCTTATCTTTTTGGAAAAGAAAAATATCCAGTAGCGCGCGAATTAAGTTTCAAGATGGATCTTCTAAAAATTATGCTTCGGCTTGGCCATGAACTAAAAATTATTAACGATCAGGTTTACATTGAAAGAGAAAAAGAACTCTTGGAAATTGGCCGGATGGTTGGCGGCTGGCTGAAAATCTTGCGCTAAAATTTTTATGAAATAAACTTTAAAATTTTATTCCCTGAGCCTGTCGAAGGGATAAAATTCTATTTGTCGCCCAAAGGGCCTTCGACAAGCTCAGGCCATAAATTATTTTTTAAGAACAGCCAGGACGCGGAAACCGATGTCGCCGTACCGGCCGCCGTGCCAGCCCCTGTACACGTCGGCCAGGCCGCCGTGCTCATGGTCGCCCGCGATCAAGCGG
>JBBIUS010000067.1:0-2081 GCA_037440105.1 Candidatus Falkowiibacteriota bacterium | reverse complement strand
ATCCATTGAATGAGGTTTTTAAAATTTATTATTGTGAATTCGTGTTTTGTAAATTCTGCCAAAAATACAGGAATTAAAAAAGTGGCAAGACCGTCTAAAATTCCAGCCAAAAAGACAAGACTAAACCGTGTTTTAAAATGATTAAGATTTTTATAAATAAATTTAAGAACACCCATATTCTCGTAAAACTAATTTATAATTGCAAAATTTTTTCATGCTAAGTTGTCATCCCGAACGCAGTGAGTGACCCCGAACAATAAAGAACGGGATCCTTCGCTTCGTTCAGGATGACGCTTCGCGTCAGATTGCCGCGTCGCTCGCTGCATTCGCTCCTCGCAATGACTAATGTAAACTATGTTTATTTTTAATAATTTTTAACGCTTCTTTATATTTTTTTACTTCTTTCGGCATCCAGCCGAGGCGTTCCCAGGGAATCTTATACATAAAACTTGGCAGCCAGTGAGAAATGCCGGTGCGGCGTGGTTTTATGGTAAATAAAAATTCTGGTATCCAGACGCCGATATGGCCTTGTTTTAACATTGTCAGCCATAAGTCCCAATCCTGAAATTTTTTTAAACTTTCATCCCAGCCGGGAAAATGAGCGCGGCGGATGAGCGAGGTAGAAGTAATATAATTCATCTTTTTCAACGCCTCGCCATCAAATTTGTGCAGGCCAAATTTTTTTCTGCCCCACATAAAAGACGAGTATGCATAAGATGCCTCTGGGTGTTTTTTAAGCGTTTCAAGCATTTTGGCAAGCATTTCTGGCTTGGCATTTACATCGGCATCGCAGAAAATAACAAATTCGCCGGACGATTCCCTAAATCCCCTATTCCTGGCCGCCGGCGCGCCGCGATTTTCCTGATGGATAACGCGCAGAAGAATTTCTTCTGCATACGCAGAAGAAATTCTTCTGCATATGCGATCAACATATTTTTCTAAAATTTGTGCAGTGTTATCGGTTGAACCATCGTTCACAACGATTATTTCAAAATCCTTAAATGTTTGATTAAATAACGATAAAAGACACATTTCAATCGTGTCTCCATGCTGATAGGTTGGAATAATTACACTAATTTTTGCCATATTTTCATTTATTATAACGAATCTATTAGAAAAAAACAATTAGCCGCGCTTATAGGCGCGGTCTTTTGTAATATCTTTTTTATCATGTTATTTTGGTCTAACTGACGAATGATGATGCAATATTTTCCACTCACCCATTTCGTTTTTTTGCCAAACAAAACTAAATCTAGCTTCAACTATTTGTCTTCCGCCTTCTGGAGAATTAACTTCAAAATTATACATCCCTGAATGTAAATAACAGTTTTCCCCAATGGATTGAATTTCTTCTTCAACAATTTCCCCCTTAGGATTTTTTTCTAAAAAATGCTGAAAATATGCTTCGGCTCCCTCTTGACCTCTTTTAAACTCACCTGAAACAGTGGGAAGAAATGTAGCTTCCTTGGCATACAATGCAGCCACCGCCCTGGCATTTTTTGTTTGCAGAGCATCGTTCCATAATTTAAAATTTTGTTTAGCGATTTCCTTTAGCATTTTAATTTGTAATCAAATAAATTATTCTTCTACTCTTGTTTTTGGCGCCATCCGGGCGCGGCTTCTTTTACGCGCCACTTTTAATCTGGCTAATTCACGCTCAAGGGCTGCGGCTGCTTCAGCATACTTTTCTGTGTCAATATGTTTTTCTTTAAGAATTTTTTCTGCTCGTTCCCGGGCTTTTTCTATTTCTGCTTCCACCAATTCCTCTGCTTTTTCAGCTGTATCGGCTAAAACGACAACTTTTTTCGGTGTTACTTCAATAAACCCACCGGAACAAGACATAGCAATTTCTTCTTTGCCCTTTTTGGCGATAATTTCGCCGGGTTGCAACACAGCAACAAGCGGAATATGATTTGGCAAAATAGTAATTTCACCCTCGGCCGTTGGAAGGGTTATTTGGTCAATTTCGTCTTTATAGACGATGCGTTCGGGAGTTATAATCTCAAATTGTAATTTAAGAGCCATAATAACTGAAATTTCTAATTAACCTAATTGATTCAATGTCTAATTAAATCCCAATG
>JBBIUS010000066.1:0-2236 GCA_037440105.1 Candidatus Falkowiibacteriota bacterium | reverse complement strand
GTGTATCAGGTCCATATCATTATGAAGCTATCTCGCAATGGGCGCGTTTTTTAGAATGGATTTACAATAACATTGTGATGAATGTTGGTGAATTTATTTGGAAATATATTTTGCGCCAAGGAGGCATTCTCCTTTTAGGAGGAAATTTTGCCGTCAAAAGAGAGGCCTTAGAAAAGATAGGTGGTTTTGACACAGGAATAGAATTTTATGGGGAAGACACAAATTTGACAAGACGAATCGCAAAGGTCGGAAGAATTGATTTTACTAACGCTTTATTTGTTTATTCTTCCCCGAGAAGATTCAAAGAAGAGGGCGGAATAAAAACAGCAACGAAATACGTAGCAAATTTTTTTGGCGAGTGGATTTTTAAAAAACCAGTGCATAAGGTGCACGAGGATATAAGATAAATTAAACAATTAACTATTGATTAGTTTTTGGATGTCTTGTGAAAATTTCTATAATCATTCCTGCTTACAACGAAGAAAAATTTTTACCTTTATGTTTAAAATCAATTTTGGCTGCCAAGCTGCCAAAAGATTATGAAATTATTGTTGTTGATAACGCTTCGACTGATCGAACAAGGGAGGTTGCCAAAGGTTTTCCGGGCGTAAAAGTAATAAATGAACCATTAAAAGGCGCAAATCGAGCCCGTCAGGCTGGATTTTTAGCTTCTTCTGGCGACATTTTAGTTTATTTTGACGCAGACACAATAATTCCAGCAGATTGGTTTAATAACGCTTTGAATGCCTTTAAAGAAGATGAAAAATTGATCGGGATAACAGGCCCGTATCACTATGGAAAAATTCCCAAAATTGCAAGTTTTTTGATCTGTCTTTATGACCGCATTATTATTCCGGGATTTGAATTAATTTGGCGGCATCTTTTCCGGCAAGGCGGTGTGATGCTTGTCGGTGGCAATTTTGCAGTTAAAAGATGGGCCCTGGAGGCGATTGGCGGCTTTGAGACAAAAATAGATTTTTATGGAGACGATATAAATTTGACTCGTCGGTTAGCTAAAATTGGGAAAATTAGATTTATTAATAAACTTTCTGTTTATTCTTCACCCAGAAGATTTGAAAAAGAGGGGGCAATAAAGACCTCTTTAAAATATATTATTAATTTTTTTAGCGAATGGATTTTCAAAAGGCCGGTGCATAAAGGATACAAAGAAATAAGATAGGTCTTTTTGTGGTGCCCAGACTCATAGATTAAACAAATGGTAAAAATAAAAAGCAAGAAAAAAAATAGTCAAAAGGCTTGGGTTGTGGCTGTTGATATGGGCTACGGCCACCAGCGAGCTGCCTATTCTTTAAAAGAAATTGCTTATGGTGGAAAAATTATCAACGCTTCAAATTATCCAGGCATGCCCAGATCTGATCGAAAAATTTGGCGAGAAAGCAAAAAAATTTATGAGTTTATCTCGCGTTTTAAGCGAGTTCCGGTAGTTGGAGAAGCCGCTTTTAATCTTTACGACAAATTTCAGGAAATTTTGCCTTTTTACCCAAAACGCGATTTATCAGAACCTAACCTGCAGTTAAAGCAGTTTTTTTATTTGGTTAAGAAAAGAAAATGGGGCAAGCACCTCATTAATAAATTGGAAAAAAAACAATTACCAATTATCGCTACTTTTCCAGTTCCAGCTTTTATGGCTGAGGTTTGGAATTACAGCGGAGAAATTTACTGCGTTGTTTGCGATGCTGATATTTCTCGGGCTTGGGCGCCTCCTGATCCAGCCAAAAGCAGAATTAAATATTTTGTTCCGACTTATCGGGTGGTTGAAAGATTAAAACTTTATGGCGTAAAAACCGAAAACATTTTTTTGACAGGGTTTCCTCTTCCGCCAGAACTTACAGGAGGAAGATTTTTAGAAACTTTAAGAAATGATCTTGGTTATCGACTTTTAAACCTTGATCCTAAAAGGAAATATATTCCCTGTTACGAAAAAACTATTGTCGAACATCTTGGTACTCATAAATGTTGTCCTAAAAAACCGAATCATCCTTTAACTTTAATGTTTGCCGTCGGCGGGGCAGGGGCTCAGAGAGATTTAGGAATTGAGATCATAAAAAGTTTATCAAAGAAAATTAAGACGAATAAAATCAGAGTTGTTTTAGTGGCTGGCATTAGAAACGAAGTAAACCAATTTTTTAGAAAAAATATTAGAAATTTGGGATTGGGCGGATATTTAGACAAAAATATTAAAACAATTTTTGCTGCTAATCGCGAAGACTATTTT
>JBBIUS010000065.1:0-2311 GCA_037440105.1 Candidatus Falkowiibacteriota bacterium | reverse complement strand
TCAAGGCCTTCTTCGCGAACTGGACCAGCAAACTGAATGTGTTCGTAATCTCTATGGCCAAATTCATCTAAAATTTTCTGACCCTCTTCTGAACCAGTATAAACAAAATATCTGTCTCCTTGAACTTCTAAAAAAATGTCAAATTGTAAATGTTCTAGAATATCTTCTTCATATTTAATATGAAAAATATTTTGGTCAACATCAGTAGGAATCAAGCTCTGACCAATAATTAAAGCTCTCTTCATTCTTTCCTGATACCACGGATCTTTTTCAAAAACATGATTTAACAATACCAAGGCTTTCAAATCAATTGGATTGATACCAAAAATCGCTTGCTTTGGAATGTTAACGCTTCCATCGCGCACCTCGCGCATTTTTTCTTTTTTAAATTCAAAAAGAATTTCCTCTGGCGGAAATAAAAATCTTTTAAAAGAATGAAGCGGCGGCTCTTTGACCAATTTCAATTTTGATGCATCTTTAACTTCTGCATAAACAATCTCTGTTTGAAGCTTCTCAGGCGCCCAAACTACATAACCTCGCTTTATTAAGAACCCAATAAATTTTTGCAACTGACCGTGTGTCATGTTATTAAAAATTATTAATTGATTTTAACCATTTTTTATTCCATTTTTCCCATTTTGCAAAAACCAAAGCACTGCCTAAAAAAATTCCATAAAAATCAGCCGTGATATCTGTCGCAAAATCCAAGACTTCTCCTTGCAATAAATCATAAAACATGTACGTTCCCCACCATAAATCACCCTGCCACTCATACCACTCCCACACTAAAACAAGAAATGATATTAATATCCCCGCCGCTATAGTAGATTGAAAATTATTTGGAATATTTTTATTTTTTTTCAGATACAAAATTTCAAAAATCATTGCGGCTAAAATTACAAAAAAAACAGGCTCAACAAAGTGCATCAGAACATCATACTGAAACCATATATTCAAATTCCAACTCCAAAAACTAAGCGTCCCAAGACACGATAAAATATATATCAAACCTACAATGCCAATTAATGAATCTTTAAAAGATACATTATAATGCTTTTGAATTACCAGTGATCTTTGAATTAAAAAAACTATAAATAAAGCAATTAATCCCAATAAAAATGTGATCGCAAGAAAAAAATCTTTTTGATAAATAAAATAAAAAATAAAAACAAAAGAAAAAGGGAAAGAAAACCAAAAAATAATTCTTGAGATAAGAGAAAACATACCTTTAGCTAAGATTAGAATATTATAACACAAAATGGGCAGATGTAAACCTGCCCATTTTCTAAAACCAGTGATTTAAACCATGCTCTTACTTTAATTTCTTTCCAACCATTTTTGCAAATTCAATTAACCTAGTGCTGTAACTCCACTCGTTATCATACCAGGCAATAACTTTTACTAAATTTTCTCCCACAACCATGGTCAATTCAGCATCAACCACTGTTGAATAAGTCGACTTTCTGTAATCAACAGAAACAAGCGGTTCATCACTCACAGCCAAAATCCCTTTTAATTCTTTTTTTGCCGCTTCTCGCAACGCGTTATTCACTATATCAACGGTCACATCTTTTTCAACCACTAATGCAAAATCGAGTAAAGAAACAGTCGGCGTCGGAACGCGAATTGCTAAGCCATTTAATTTTCCTTTGAGTTCTGGGATAACTTTTCCTACCGCTTTAGCTGCGCCTGTGGTAGTCGGCACCATTGAAAGGGCAGCAGCCCGGGCTCGACGCAAATCTTTATGAGGCAAATCAAGCAAACGCTGGTCATTTGTATAACTGTGACAAGTTGTCATAGTCCCTTTTAAAATTTTAAATCTGTCATGCAAAGCTTTAGCAATCGGCGCCATAGCATTTGTTGTGCAAGAAGCCATTGAAACAACATGCTCTGTTTTCGGATTATATTTTTTTTCGTTGCAGCCGATAACATAGGTCGGGACATTTTCACTTTTTGAAGGCGCAGAAATAATGACTTTTTTTGCTCCGGCCTGAATGTGCTTTACTGCCCCTTCGTATTCTGTAAAAACTCCAGTACTTTCAATAATCACATCAATACCTAATTTCTTCCATGGTAAAAGAGACGGGTCTTTTTCAGCAAAAATTTTTGCCCTTACACCATCCACTTCCAAATAATCTTTGCCTGCTTTTACAACACCAGGGTGTTTTCCGTAAACTGAATCGTACTTGTAGAGATGAGCCAAAGTTTTTGGATCAGTAAGATCGTTAATTGCGACAATCTCTAAATTTTTTAAATGGCCGTACTCTAGGGCAGCGGCAAAAGTCTGCCTACCGATCCGGCCAAAACCATT
>JBBIUS010000064.1:0-2324 GCA_037440105.1 Candidatus Falkowiibacteriota bacterium | reverse complement strand
TCGGCAACCCGTTTGGAAAAATTACTCCAGATGGCATTCCTAAAGAATTATATTGCTGCTAGTCCAAAATTGTGGCAATAACAATCGGTTAACTAACAAGCCGATTGTTTTTTAATTTAAATAGGTTGCTGGTTTGTTTTGTGGTTTAAAATACGGTGATAAAGTAGTTTGACGCCTTCGGTAACCACAAAATAACAGGCAACAACAATTAAAATCAAAAGAAGATGATTAGTCTGGGGTTTGATGAAATAAAATATTTTTTGCCCCGCCTTTGAAAGGGGCAAAGCAATGGTTAAAAGAAAAGCAGCGGCTGAGAGCCAAAAGAGCAAAGCAGATGGCCTTTTTGCCTTGAAAAAGGGCAAAGTAGAACGCAAAGAAAAAATCAAAACAAGCTCAGTTAAGATGCTGCTAATGAACCAGTTTGTTTGCAGGACTTCTGGAGAGATACGGTAGAATAGACCAAAGAAAATAAAATCAAAAATTGTGCTGACCAAACCAAGAATTGTGGCAATAAAAACTACATCTTTTACATTATAAGTCCTTGGCCTTTTGAGTTCTGTTGCATCAACTCTGTCAGTAGCAATGGTAATCATTGGAAAATCAGAAAGCAAATTTAAGAGGAGAATTTGGACTGGCAGCATTGGTAAGAAGGTAATGATTAAACTGGCAGTAGCAAGGGCGTAAAAATTGCCAAAGTTTGAAGCCAAGGTTATTTTGATGTATTTTAAAGTGTTAACAAAAATTTCGCGGCCCATTTTCACTCCTTCAACAATAACTTCCAAACTTTTTTTCAAAAGAATAACATCAGATGCCTCGCGGGCAATGTCAGCTGCTCCTGAAACAGCTAAAGCTACATTGGCGATTTTTAAGGCCGGCGCATCGTTGATGCCTTCACCTAAAAAACCAACCTCGTATTTTCTCTGAAGCAATTGAATAATTTTGTATTTTTGTTCTGGCGAGACACGGGCAAAAACAGAATACTCTTCTGCTGCTTGTAATTGCTTTTCTGGGGCCAGCGAAAAGAATTCTTCACCAGTGATGACTTCTTCAGGCGAGTTTGTCAAGCCTACTTTATAAGCGACTGTGCCTGCTACTTCACGAGAGTCGCCTGTTAAAATTTTTATTTTTAAACCCAAAGAATGAGCACGCTTTATAGTTTGTTTGGTGGTTTTTTTAATTGGGTCAATAAAAGAGATGATGCCGAGCAAATCAAGACCCCTTTCTTCCTCTTTTTCAGAATAGTGGGAGACTTTTTTAAAATTCTTTTTTGCTATAGCCAAAACGCGTTTTCCTTCTCTTCCTTCGCTAGCAGCCCATTCATTTAATTTTTTTCTTTTCTCAGCCTCAAGAGCGCAGACGTCAAAAATTTTTTCTGGCGCGCCGCGAACAATTAATTCGTAGTGGTCATTTTCGGCGACTAAAATGCTGTTGCATTTTCTTTTTGGGTCAAATGGTATCTCAGCAATCCGATTGAAAGAAAGTACTTTTGTTTTTTCTTCGGGCGATAGTTTTTGCCAAAGAGCAATGTCAAAAGCGTCAGTTGGCACAGGTTTTTTTTGATTTGAGAAATGGCAAGCAAGAGCTGCAAAAAAGAGACAATTTTTTTTGTTTTCTCCAAAGATTTTGTCAACAGTGAGTTTATTTTCTGTCAAAGTGCCGGTTTTGTCAGTACATAAAATTTCCATGCTGCCTAAATCTTCAATGGCTGAGAGTCTTTTTACTATTACTTTATTTTTTGCAAGGCGAAGAGCGCCACGAGAAAGAGAAACAGTCGTAACAACAGGTAACGCCTCAGGGATAACGCTAACTGCCAAGGCAATAGAGAAAATTAAAAGTTCAATAGTGTTAGGCTCTCGTTTAATTATGAGATTAGCTAAAAAAACGAAAATTAAAGTAACAACAATTAAGCGAAGAATGAATTTACTGAATTTTTGGATACCCTTGGCAAAAGTGCTTTCTCTTTCGGTTTCGCCAGTTAAGCGCGCGATTTGGCCAAAAATTGTGTTCCCTCCGGTGCCAATTACAATTCCTAATCCCTTACCACTGATTATGATAGTGCCAGAAAAACCAATGTTTTGGGCTTGAAAAATTTCGGTTACTTCTTTTTTAAGCGGTAGATTAATTTTTGGGACAGGTGCCGCTTCACCGGTTAGAATTTGTTCATCAACTATTAAATTGTTTTGTTCTAGAAAGCGAATGTCAGCTGGAATAATATCTCCGGCTTCAACAACAACTAAATCGCCGGGCACGAGAAGGCGGCTGTCAATTGTTTGTTTTTGATTTTCTCGAATGACCTTTGCTTGCGGTACAATATACTTTTTTAG
>JBBIUS010000063.1:0-2397 GCA_037440105.1 Candidatus Falkowiibacteriota bacterium | reverse complement strand
GCGCAGGTGGCGCAGGTCTCGGCGTCGTTGCAGACGCCGTCCCCGCAGAAGGGCTGCTGCTGGCAACCCTCGTCCACCACGCCGTCGCAGTCGTTGTCGAGGCCGTCGCAGCGCTCCGGCGCCCCGGGATGAACCGAGGCGTCCGAGTCGTCGCAATCGCCCTCGGCGGCGGTAAAGCCGTCGCGGTCGGCATCCTGCAGCTGCTCGGGCTCGTCGCAAACGTCACCGATGCCGTCCTCGTCGCTGTCCCTCTGGTCAGGGTTGGGCTCACGCGGACAGTTGTCCAGATCGTTGCCCACACAGTCGCCGTCGTCGTCCAGCCCCGGCTGGCCGGCGAAGGCGCAACGGCCGACTTTCACCGCCTTGTCCTCTCCGCAAGAAACGCAGGAAGCTAAAACCGCCAGAAGAAAAAATTTCTTCATGTTCTCCTCCTTTCCGTCTGAGACGGAACTCGATTTTCAAAGTTCAGAAACTTATCCTACACTCTATTCCTTGCTCTAATTTTTACTAAAGCCAAGAACAAAGTGCAGGATAAAGTTTCAAAGGCGTTTGGTTTGGATTTTTGAAGGAGCAACTTCTCAAATTAAGTTGTCCTTTTTTAAAAGAACAAATCTACCAAACCAAACATCTTTGAAACTCTATTTTGCTTCTATTTTTGCATTTTTATCAAGGTTCAGTTTTAATATACCTTTATACTACATTTTTAAAAATTTATCAAGCCCCGCACTAATTTGTTGAATGTTGAGCCTACTTTTAGGTTAGTTATTTATTATTTTATTTAATTTTCAAAAAACTATTTAGATATTTCTTTATATCATATTTTAAAAAATTTGTCAAGGGTAATTAACAAGGTCAGCAAATAGGCATAGAGTCCTTATTTTCTAACTGACTTTAGTCGGGTCAAGACGCCACTAAAGTGGCTATGAAAATTTTTCTAACTGACTTTAGTCAGGTCTGGATAGAACTGAAAAACCAAAAAACTGAAAAACGAAAGAACTTGACGCCACTGGAGCGGCTACGAAGAGATTAAAAAAAGGACCGCAGTCAGATGACTTTGGTCTTATCGGTCTTATCCCCCTTTTATTGCGTAAATGTTGACCAACCCTTTATTTTTATCTTGATTTGGCGTACATTCTGGACAGGCTTCATCTATTATCACAATTCCTTTTCTTATCGGCCCATCAATTTTTAAATCCTGGTAAAGTTTTTCTAACTCCTCTTCAGTCAAATCCATTCTTCTTTGGCAATTTTTGCAAAACCATAATATCTTTTGAGGGTTAACACAGTTCTCGCAAAAAAAATTTTTTCCCCCTCGACCTTCTATCCCGCATATCAAACACTTTCCGCGTTTTTTCACTTTTCCCTCCTTTGAATTTTAATATCTAATTTTAAACCGCAAAAAAATTTTTGTCAACCATCTATCTTAAAAAATTAAGCAGCCAAAATTTTCGTAATTCGTTCTGCCGTGTCACCTATAAAATCAAAATATTTTTTCTCATCTTCCCTTGGGTCCGGTGGTTCGCCAAAAACCACATCAGCCCCACTTAAAGACCATAATTTTTCTTTTCTCAAAGTAGCGTCAAGCGTCACAATTTTTTTGTGATCTTCTTCCCAAATTATAAAGCCATCTATGCCAATCACATCGAGCGGGGTGTCTGTTGAAGTATAGACTTTGATTTTATCCCAATCAAGTTCTAATTTCTCTTTTTTTAATTTTTCTTCTAATTTTTCACAGACGCTGATGCGAAGATCCTTTAAAAAAATCTGCGATGGTCTTTGTGGATTGACTGGGTCAGTTGGATCAAACGGCTGGTATTTTTTAACAATCTCTATAATTTTTTCTTTAAGCCTTCTTATTTTATTTAATGTCTCATTTATGATTGGCCGCGCTTCTTTTTTATACTCAACCCCTCTTCTGATGCCGTCAACAATTTCCAAATCCCTTTTATCCAAGAATTTTAAAATATCATTGTAATATTCCGGCGTTTTTTAACAGAACCCAAAATATCGCTTTCAAATTCCCTGCCAGTGTAGCGTGCTGTTTCCGGAATAAAACGAAATTCTTTTGGCATAAAATAAAAATTAAAAAACTTAACTCATTTTAAAATTAACGCAAATCATCTGAAATTTCAATTAAATATGCATGGTGAGTACATTGGTAACACTTTTGAGCAATGTGTCGCAGACAATATCTCGTAGGCTAAAGCCTGCGGCTACTAAGACGCAGAAGAAATTCTTCTGCAAAAATTGCAGAAGAATTTCTTCTGCGAGTTTGCAAGACGCCACTAAAGTGGCTATGAAAAGATTTTTTGTCTTTAATGGGTTACAACAAAATAAAAAAGGACCGCCGTTACCGAAGTAACTTTGGTCCGTGTTCTCCCCCTTGGGTTGGCCTCC
>JBBIUS010000062.1:0-2468 GCA_037440105.1 Candidatus Falkowiibacteriota bacterium | reverse complement strand
AGATACCAAATACCAGATACTATTTTATTGGTAATGTAAAATAAAACGTGCTTCCCTTGCCCAACTCTGACTCCACCCACATTTTTCCTCCGTGACTTTCAACATATGCTTTTGCCAAATAAAGGCTTAAACCATTGCCTTCGGTGTGGACTGTCACAATATTATTAGCCCTGAAAAATTTAGTAAAAATTCTTTTTAATTGATTTTTGGGAATGCCAAGACCCGTGTCAGAAACAAAGCAAACGATATAATTTTTATCTTTTTTAATCTCAACTTTGATTTTGCCTCCGACTGAGTTATATTTTATTGCGTTGTCCAAAAGATTAAACAAAACTTGTTTTAATTTATCCGCGTCTGCCCAAACTACCGCGTCTTTTTTGTCAAAATAAACCTTTATCTTTTTTCGCTGAATTTCATTGCGCAATTTTTTCAAAACACTTTCAATAATTTGTTTAAAATTAATATTTTCTTTTTTTAATTTTACCTTCCCTTCTTCTACTTTAACAACTCTTAATAGATCTTCTAAAAGATTAATCAACCTTTGATTGCTCAATAAAATCTGCTGAACAAAATTTTCCTGCATTTTGTTTAAAAAGCCGCAATCGCCATTAAGCAAACTTTCTGCATACCATTTTATAGCAGACATTGGATTCCTCATCCGATGCGAAGCAACAGCAATAAATTCTGATTTTATGCTTTCGACATCGTCTATCTTTTTGACGATGTTTTCTTTTTTCCTCTTTTTTTTCATATCCTCCTATGAAATTGTTATTCTCTACGAAATTACGAAAAATCTACGAAAATACGATTTTTTTATATAAAATTTTATTCTTTCGTATTTTCGTATCATTTTCGTACTTTCATAGACTATTTCAAAATTTCCTCAACAACTTTTACCACTTCTTTTGGTGTAAAATTTGCTTTGGTTAAAAATTTTACTGCACCCAACTCTTCTCCCCTTTTAATCTCCCAGTCTTGCCCAAGATTTGAAAAAATAATTACTGGGATATCTTTTGTCTTAGTGTTTGATTTTAATTCTTTTAAAACTGTAAAACCGTCTTTTTGGGGCAAAATAACATCCAATAAAATTAAATCCGGTTTTTGATGCATAACCAAATCAATGGCCTCTACACCCGAAGCCGCGGTTATAACTCTATATCCTTCAAGTCTCAATTTAGTTTTATAAATCTCTCGTAAATCATCCTCGTCCTCAACCAAAAGAATAGTTTTTTTAAAATTTTTATTTGTTTTTGCCATAATAAACTTTAAACTTAATTAAATGTAATTCAAATTAAAGAAAACAATAGAATTTCACTAATCACTAATGGCTCCCCGCCAAAGTTTTGCTTCGCAAAATTTAGGCGAATCGCCCCACTAATAGCACAAATATTAGTGTGTTTAGTGGGGCAAAGCCCATTCGTGTTATTCTCTCCCTAAAATTTCCTCCACTGCCCGAACTACATCGTCTGGCGTTGTGTTAACTTTGGTCAAATATGATTCAGCACCTAAATTTTTACCCATCTTTATCTCGTAATCTTGATCCAAATTTGAAAGAATCACCACTGGAATGTTTTTAGTTTTTGGATTACTCTTCAATGCCTTTAAAACAACAAAACCTTCTTTAAGAGGCAAAATTAAATCTAATAAAATTAAGTCCGGTTTTTCGCGCATAGCAAGATCAATACCCATTGTCCCGGAATCCGCCAACAAAATCTTGTAACCCTTCTTTTTAAATTTTGTTTTATAAATATCCTGCACTTCCTTTTCATCCTCAACAATTAAAATTTTCTTCTTGTTTTTTAAAGGCATATTATTTTTATCTACGAAGCTACGAAGAATCTACGAAAAATACGAAATTCTTAATTGCGCTTTTCCTTTTGTTCGTATTTTTCGTATTAGTTTCGTAATTTCGTAGAAAGTTAGCATTTGCCTGCCAAACACTTTCTCACTTTTTCCATCATTTCTTCTAAACTAAACTTTGTTTTTACCAAGTAATCCACTGCGCCCATTTGAAAACCTTTTTTAATATCTTCTTCTTTGCCAGAGTTACTCAAAATAAGAACTTTTGAGTTTTTTACTTCAGGCATTTTTTTAGTCTAGCAAAAACTTCAAAACCATCCATAACTGGCATAAGAATATCAAGTAAAATCAAATCTGGTTTTTCCTTTTTTACTAATGCAAGACCCTCTTCACCCGTAAGCGCGTCAAAGAAATGATAACCTTCCTGCTCGAATTTTACTTTTAAAATGTTCTGCAAAGCCGGCTCATCGTCAATGAGCAAGATTTTGACTTTATTCTTTTTCATATAATTTTCATATAATATATAATAATCTAATTATCTGCGAAATGATGAATCCGATACGAATGTACGAATAAACTTAGACGAAAGCCTAACATCCTTATCCTTAGACCACAGGTAAAGTAAAATAAAAAGTTGTCCCAACCCCTTCTTCTGACTCAAACCAAAT
>JBBIUS010000061.1:0-2470 GCA_037440105.1 Candidatus Falkowiibacteriota bacterium | reverse complement strand
AAAGTTTGGGAGGCAAGCGGCCACGTAAAATATTTTAAAGATCCGTTAGTTGAATGTAAAAAATGCCACAAAAGATATAGGCCGGATAAACTTGAAGATCCGTCAAAGTGTCCAGAGTGCGGCGGCGAATTTACTGATGTAAAAATGTTTTCTGGCATGTTTAAAACAGTTTTAGGGCCTGTTGAGGAAGAGGGAATTGTTACTTATCTTAGGCCAGAAACAGCGCAAAGCATTTTTGTGAATTTTAAAAATGTTTTAAATTCAACTAACAAAAAAATTCCGTTTGGCATTGGGCAAATCGGCAAGGCCTTTCGCAATGAAATCACAATAGGGAATTTTATTTTCCGCACTTTTGAATTTGAGCAGATGGAAATAGAATATTTTATTTCGCCTGAGGATGGTTGGAAAAGAATTTTTGATGAATGGGTTAATTACATACATGGTTTTATGGATATTATTGGTTTAGATAGAAAAAAGATGTTTGACCATGAGATTCCAGAAGAAGAAAGAGCATTTTATTCTAAAAGAACAATTGATATGGAATATCAATTTCCTTTTGGGCAAGACGAACTATGGGCTATTGCCTATCGCACTGATTATGACTTAACCAATCACCAAAAGTTTTCCAGCCATGATTTGACTTATTTTGATGATAAAACTAAAAAAAGATTTATCCCGCATGTGATTGAGCCGACTTTTGGCGTTGACAGAACAGTTCTTGCAATTTTATCTGATGCTTATACTGAAGAAAAATTGGAAAAGGACGAGACAAGGGTGGTTTTAAAAATAAAACCGCAGATGGTGCCGTACAAAGTAGCGGTTTTCCCGCTTTTAGCCAACAAAGAGAAATTAGTTGAAATGGCCAGAAAAATTTATAACGATTTAAAAAATAATTTTCTTACTTTTTGGGATGATCGGGGCAATATTGGTAAACGTTATCGTTATCAAGACGAAGTCGGCACGCCTTTTTGCGTGACAGTTGATTTTGATAGTTTGGATAAAAATGATGTGACCGTGCGCGATCGCGACACAATGAAGCAAGAGAGAGTGGCGATTGGTGAATTGACAGATTATTTAAAAGAAAAGTTGGCAAGTTTATAGCTTGTAACTTGGAACTTATAACTTATAACTTGTAACTTAAAACTTAAAACTAAAACTATGGTCGTAAAGATTATTGAACTAATCGGCGTCTCGAAAAAAAGTTTTGATGACGCTTTTCAAGAAGGTGTAAAAAGGGCGACAAAAACTTTGCGCAATGTAACCGGGATTGATGTTGTTGGCCAGACAGCAACAGTTGCTAATGGCAAAATTGCAGAGTACAAGGTGAATTTGAAAGTAGCGTTTGTTGTGGAATAGAATCGAGAATTGAGAACTGAGAATCGAGTTAATTTTAACTCATAACTCATAACTCAAATCTCATTTCTTGTATTTTATGTTTCAGAAGACAATTCTAAACAACGGTCTTCGTTTAATTACCGCACCAATCGCCGGGACCGAGACAGCGACGGTTTTGGTATTGTTTAAAGTTGGCTCGCGGTACGAAGCAAAAGAATTAAATGGGATTTCTCATTTTATTGAGCACATGATGTTTAAAGGGACCAAAAAGAGACCGAATACATTAGCTATTTCTCGTGATTTAGATAGTGTTGGGGCCGAGTACAACGCCTTTACCTCTCGTGATCACACTGGTTACTTTATCAAAATAGAGCATGATAAAATAGAATTGGCTCTTGATATTTTGTCTGACATGATTTTTAATTCAAAGTTTGAAGAGAAGGAGTTAGAAAGGGAGAAAGGAGTAATTTGCGAAGAAATAAGAATGTACGAAGATAATCCTTTAATGTTTATTGAGGATTTATTTGAACAAACTCTTTTTGGCGACCATCCGCTTGGTAGAAAAATTAGTGGAACAGTAGAAACAGTTAGAAGTTTTACCCGCAAAACGATGCTGCAGTATAAAGATAAATATTATCAGCCGAATAACATTGTTTTAGGCTTAGCCGGAAAATTTGATGACCGATCTTTAGATTTAGTTAAAAAATATTTTGGTGTATCTGGTATAAAAATAAAACCGGTTTTTAAGAAGTTTGATTTAAAAAGAAAAAAATTAGATAGACCAAAAATCAAAATTCAATTTAAAGAAACTGAGCAAGTTCAATTGGCTTTAGGTTTTCATGGTTATTCTTATTTTGATCCGCAAATTTATGCCCTACAACTTTTAAGCACTATTTTGGGTGGTTACATGAGCTCGCGGCTATTTATTTCCATTAGAGAAAAAAGGGGGTTGTGTTATTTTATTAAATCTTTTGTCAATCTTTATGAAGATGCGGGCAATTTAGTTATTCAGTCCGGTCTGGATAAAACGAGAATTACAGGAGCGATTGGCGCTATTTTTGAAGAGTTGGATAAAGTTGTCCGTAGCGGTGTAACTGAAGAAGAACTGCAGCGGGCAAAAGAATGCGTTAAAGGC
>JBBIUS010000060.1:0-2527 GCA_037440105.1 Candidatus Falkowiibacteriota bacterium | reverse complement strand
TCATTATTGTCACGAAGTTTTTTTAACTTAGAAGAAATTTCTGTTAATGCCTGGTCCCAACTTATCTCTTCCCATTGCGGATCGACATCTAAACCTCTATTTGGATTTTTTCTCTTCAATGGTTTTTTAATTCTATCTGGGTCGTAAAGAGCCATTATTCCAGCATTACCTTTTGGACAAATAGCACCGCCTTCTTTTGTACCATATTCTTCTGAGTAACCATCAAAAAAATCATCCGATACATTTGAGTAATTATTTGGATTCCAATTATTAGGTTCAATTTTTTCTACAAGACCATTAACAACATGAACAAGAATTCCAGATTGGCCACCGCACATATTGCAACACGAAGGAATCCATTCACCTGCTTCTCTTCCCCATTGTTTTATTCCAGACTCATTAATTTTAATATCGTGTTCTTTCGCCCCGTAAGTTGCGCAACCAGAAGTTCCTAATAATGTTGCGCCAGCTGCAGTGGCTGAAGCAGTTTTAATAAATTTTCTTCTGCCTACTTTTTCATCAAAAATATATGCCATTTTTATTCTCCTTCAAACTTTAGATTCAGATAAAAATTCTGTTTCGGTCACTTCGTGCTTTGGCAAGAAATATTCCCCAAGTCCAAACAATAGCATCCCAAAACCTATAATTCCTAAGGTTAACGACCATTCAAATAAGCTTGGGAAATAATTTGGGTCGACTCTATGAGAATAAACAGCAGTTGTTAAGCCATGAATTTCTTCGACAGCGAGACCGGGAATAACGATGTTCAAACGCAGACCAAAAATTCCAGCGGCAATTAATAATCCAGCAAGTGCAACCCATCGGGGTGATTTTCGAGTCGGTAAAATTAAAAGTATAATAGGAATAACTGTTCCAACCACACCTTGCCATCCCCAAAATACCCAAGCATAAGGACCCGAAATTACTAAATCGAAACCAGCAATATGTCCGGGAATTCCACCACGATACACAACAAGAAACTCTGAAACTTGAAATAATATATCCAATAAAAGAAGTACTAAAACCAATTTACCTAACTCAACAACAATGTTCTTATTCTTAAACCAACCTTCTTGAAATATTGATG
This sequence comes from Candidatus Falkowiibacteriota bacterium, assembly GCA_037440105.1. Lineage (GTDB taxonomy): Bacteria > Patescibacteriota > Patescibacteriia > XYB2-FULL-38-15 > XYB2-FULL-38-15 > JBBIUS01. Next base: position 1,440 of record JBBIUS010000060.1, on the reverse strand, counting down.
AAACAAAAGTTAATAGAGCACCGCCGCTAACTAAAGCTGAAAGTAAGAATAGAATTGGAAATAATCCACTATGCCAATGAGGACGCGCGGAAACAACGCCGAATAAAGCTCCGGTACCCCCATGGAATAAAATTGCCAAAGGAATGCCCATCGTAGCCAATACTTTAACAATTTTTCTATCCCTTACTTTAGATTCATCACTCATATCTTTTGAACCTAGTGAGAAAAATTTATAAAATCTCCCCTTCAACGTTGTATTACCAGCTCTGCTTACAAACTCATATCGCATTAAGAAATATATTTCTGTAAAAAGTAAAACTAAATAAATAGAGTATAAATATATGACAACCGCTTCAGGGGATTTAAAGTTAGGAAAAACAATAACATGCCATGCTCTAAGCAGTTGCCCAAGATCAGCCCAGATGGAAAGCAATGCCATTAGAAGCGTAATCAATGCTGTAAAAACAGCTAATTTGCCAATCTTCTCAAACTTTTTAATATTAAAGACATAAACGAGAGATGAAACAAGAAAAGAACCAGCAGATAAACCTACAAAATAAATATATGTAGCAACCCATAATCCCCACGTAACTATACTGCCAAAGTTTGCTTTTACTTGTCCTTTCGTAAAGCGAATAAACCAACCGTAAAAACCTATTAAAAATAGAACACTGCCTAAAAGCCAGAAGATTTTTTTTAACTTTTGGGATATTGTATATTCATCACTAAAAATTTCTTTAATGAAATTCATACACACCTCACTTATAATAAATAATAAACATTTGGACTTGTACCAAGTTCTTCTTTCAAGCGAATATATTGACGCTCACGAAGAAGAATTGATACTTCACTGTTTGGATCATTGAAATCACCGAAGTGAATTGCTTTGCCGGTACAAGTTTTTGCACAAGCAGGCCAGCGTCCTTCAGCTTTATTGTACTGTCCTTTTTCATCTTGAAGATGAAGACAGAAAGTACACTTGCGAACATTTCCAATTGGCGATTTCTGATGTTCCCTTTTTCTAAATTGTTTATACTCAGGCGAAGGTACACTTGCCCAATCAGTTCTTTCTTCAACTGCAGGATAATTTTCACCAAAGTCAAACCAACGTGCTGAGTATGGGCAAGCTGTCATACAATAGCGGCAGCCGATACAGCGGTCATAATCTACAACCACTATTCCATCCTGCTCTCGTTTGAATGTAGCTGATACCGGACACATATCTACACAAGGAGGTTTCTCACAATGAAAACAAGGTTTTGTCATGAAAATTGGTTTATCATTTGGACGATTATTTAAAATTTGCTCAAACACTACAGTATAAAAAACTCCAGCCGGTGTTTTATTTTCTGCTTTGCAGGCAAGCACACAAGACCTGCACCCTACGCAGCGACGTGTGTCTATCACCATTCCATAATGATATTTTCTTTTTACTGGAGT
>JBBIUS010000059.1:0-2568 GCA_037440105.1 Candidatus Falkowiibacteriota bacterium | reverse complement strand
TATACAAAATGAATTAATTGATATGTGTTTAATAGAATCGTATTTGTTTAAAATTGTTAATTTTTGATTATTAATAAATATTTGTTGAGTGTTTATTTGAAAAGTTGTATAATTTTTAAATATGAAATTTACCAAAGCCGAGGTTGAGCATATTGCCATATTGGCGAGACTAGAATTAACAGAGAAAGAAAAGAAGAAATTTGCTACCCAACTTTCTTCTGTTTTGAATTACTTTAAAAAATTGCAAAAGGTTGATTTGAGCAAGGTTGAACCAACGGCGCAAGTAACAGGGCTTTTGAATGTGACGCGAACAGATGAAGTTAAAAAATGTGATGAAAAGACAATGGCGCGACTTGTGGAAATGGCGCCGGAAAAAGAGGATAATTTAGTGAAGGTGAAGGCAGTGTTTTGATAAAAATCCAAATCTAAAATTACAAATTCCAAATAAATTCAAAATTCTAATTTTCTAATTTTCAAAATAAAATTTGATTTTTAACATTGTTATTTATTTGCGATTTGGTGCTTGGAATTTTGAGTTTTAATAATCTATGGATTTAAATGAACTTACAATTAAACAAGCGCACGATGGCTTGACAGAGAAAAAGTTTTCTTCCGCAGATTTAACCTCGGCTTGTTTAGCAAAGATTAAAAAGTTGAATAAAAAAATAAATGCCTTTATCACAATAGACGAAAATGGCGCATTGGCTCAGGCAAAAGCGGTTGATAAAAAAATTGCCAAAGGAGAGGAAATCGGAATTTTGGAGGGTGTGCCGGTAGCCATAAAAGATAACATTTTGGTAAAAGATATTCGTTGCACAGCCGGATCAAAAATTTTAGAAAAATATATTGCCCCATACGATGCGACAGTGGTGAAAAAATTAAAAAAAGCCGGAGCCGTAATTTTAGGGAAAACAAATATGGATGAATTTGCTATGGGCGCCTCAACTGAAACTTCCTATTTTGGCCCAACCAAAAATCCGGGAGACCTGACTCGCGTGCCGGGCGGCTCATCTGGCGGATCAGCGGCAGCTGTGGCATCAAATATGTGTATTTACGCTCTTGGCTCTGATACAGGAGGTTCAGTTCGTCAGCCAGCTTCATTTTGTGGGATTGTTGGTTTAAAACCAACTTATGGCTCTGTTTCTCGTTATGGTTTAATTGCTATGGCCTCGAGTTTGGACCAAATTGGGCCGATTACAAAGAATGTTGACGATGCGCAAAGCGTATTTGACGCAATTTGTGGGCGCGATGAGATGGACTCGACAACAGTTGATAATTCAAAATTAAAAATTAAAAATTCAAAATCACAATTCAAAGTTCAAAATTTAAAGATAGGTATTCCAAAAGAATATTTTGCGAGTGGTTTGGATCGTGAGGTAGAAAAATGCGTGCGTGGCGCAGCAGAGAGATTGGAAAAGATGGGGGTAAAAATAGAAGAAGTTAGTTTGCCTCATACTGAATATGCATTAGCTGTCTATTATCTTATTATGCCGGCTGAAGTAAGTGCCAACTTGGCGCGATATGACGGAATTAGATATGGTTACAGAACAAAAAAAGCAGAGACGCTTTTAGAAACTTATTTAAAAACTCGAGCCGAGGGATTTGGCGATGAAGTCAAAAGAAGAATTATGCTTGGAACTTATGCTCTTTCCGCAGGTTATTACGATGCTTATTACTTGCAAGCGCAGAAAATGAGGACTTTAATTCGTCGCGACTTTGATGAAGTTTTAAAAGGCGTTGATTGTTTGATAACGCCGACAGCGCCAACTGTAGCTTTTAAGTTAGAAGAAAAAATTGACGATCCTTTAACAATGTATTTGTCAGATATTTATACTGTCTCTGCTAATGTGGCTGGCGTACCTGCGATTTCTGTGCCATGCGGGTTTGCTCACCAAATGCCGGTTGGTTTGCAGATAATGGGTAGGTGGTTTGAGGAAGCAAAAATACTTGAGGTCGCAAAATTAATATAAAAGAATTGAGAATCGAGGAAAGAGAATTGAGTTCAATCGAAAACTCGAATCTCGGATCTCATTTCTCTAATCTAAACATGGGTAAAATGAAAATTTCAAAAACTTCAAAACATGTCCAAAAAGGTAAAGCGGTCCATCAACATTTTCCGCGACGGGCGGAAGTTGATAAAAGAACAGCTGAACACACAACTCGTTTTGCCCCTGATTGGTGGGAGCACGAAGTGAAAGGGAAAAAGCCGCTTCGATACTGTACGCGCTGCGGAGCTGTTTATTTTGATGAGCATTGGCATACAATTCCGAGATTTTGGGAAATTTATAAAAAAATGCTGCCAAAGAAAAAAATAATTGAAGAATTATGTATTGAATGTAAATGGATTAAAAGCGGCCATGCTGATCGTCAAACAGATTGGGCAGGGGAGGTTAATTACGAAGGGGAAGTAATTTTAGAAAATTTGATATTAAAAGATAAAAAAGAAATTTTAAATTTAGTTCGCAATGTTGGCAAGCGCGCAATCAAGCGAGATCCAGAGGATCAAATTATAAGAATCAAGGACGAGGGGAAAAGAGTGATAATTACAACCACAGAAAATCAGTTAGC
>JBBIUS010000058.1:0-2621 GCA_037440105.1 Candidatus Falkowiibacteriota bacterium | reverse complement strand
GCTTCAATACATTCAACAACTGATTGAAATTTTCTACCATGGTCAAGATGCAGGGCAACAGGAATATTAACCGCCAAATTTTTCGCGATAGTTTTCACAATATGAGTGATTGGCTTCAAGCCAGCATATTCAATCGTTGTTTCACTAACCTGAATAATAACCGGCGCCTTGGCTGCTATAGCTCCGCGCACAATTCCTAAAGTAATTTCCAAATTTTGCGTGTTAAAAGCACCAATCCCGTATTTTTCTTTTTGGGCTTTTTTAACTAAATTTTTAATGTGCTCTAAAGACATAAAAAAAATAATTTACAATTTACAATTTTCAAATAATTTGTTGCATCATCTTTTTAAACTCATCTGCTTTTAATGATGCTCCACCAACTAAAACCCCGTCAATGTTTTCTTGGTCAAGAAATGATTTAATGTTTTTGCTGTCAACACTACCGCCATAAATGATATCAAAGTGTTGTTCCACCACATCCACAGGAAAAAGTTCAAGCAACGCTTCTCTAATAATACGATGCGAATGATCCGCATCTTCTGGTTCTACTGCCTGTCCAGTGCCAATTACCCAAACCGGTTCATAAGCGATAATAATTTTTTTTGCCCCGAATAATTCTATTCCCTCAAGCGCTTTTCCCACTTGGCGCGCTACCACAACATCCCGAATGCCTTTTTGTCTTTCTTCAAAAGTTTCGCCAACGCAAAGAATCGGTGTCAAATTGTATTTTAGAACTGTTTTAATTTTTTTATTCACCATCTCGTCTGTCTCTCCGAGGTTTTGCCGCCGCTCGGAATGGCCGACAATGACATATTGGCAGCCCGTCTCTTCAAGCATCACGGGAGAAATTTCTCCGGTAAAAGCGCCTTTCTCCTGCCAAAAAACATCCTGCGCTCCCAACTTAAATTGTTCGGCGCCAAGTTTCTTTAATGTTTCATTGGCAATAGATAAAGCCGTAAATGCGGGACATAAAACTAATTCTATTTTTTCGCTGTTTACATCTTTCAACGATTTATGCAATTCCTCAACTAAGGCGGCGGTTTCCCCAATTGAAAGGTTCATTTTCCAATTAGCAATAAATATTGGTTTCATAAAATTTTATAATTTAAGAAATTTCGCAAATGGTTTTTCGTCTTTAAACGGACCAATTAAAGCAACACTTAACTTTTTCTTTTGCATAACATCGCGAGCCACTTTTTGAATGTCACCCCTTGTCACAGCGAATACCTTTCTCAATTTTTCTTCAGGCGTTAAAACCTCTGGCATTAATAACTCCTGCTTTGTATACCACTCAGCAACCTGACTTGAATCCTCTAAAGCCAAAGTCAATCTGCCTTTAACGCATTCTTTTGCCCGCTGCAGTTCTTCTTCAGTTACACCGCTACGGACAACTTTATCCAACTCTTCAAAAATAGCGCCAATCGCTCCTGTAATTCTCGTTTTATCTAGACCAGACTGAATAACTAAATTGCCCGCATCTTCATAAACATTGACAAAAGATTTAATAAAATAACATAACCCCTTTTTTTCGCGAATAGAAATGAATAACCGTGAACTCATATAACCGCCCAAAACAATACTTAAAAGTTGTAGGGCATAAATTTGCGGATCAAAATAAGAATAACCATGAAAGCCTAAAGCCAATTGCGCTTGCTCAGTTTCTTTAAATTGAATTTTAATTTTTGGCTTATCTAATTTTTGTCTTTTAAAATCAAACTCCTTAAAAACTGGTTTTATTTTTACGCCGGATACGCCAAAATATTTTTTAACTAAATCTAAAGCATGATTATCAAATTTTCCGGCCAAGCCAAAAACAATGTTATTCGGTTGATAATATTTATCTTTATATTGCAGCATCGTTTTGCGGGTAAAACTTTTGACTGTTTCTACTGTTCCACTAATTTTTCTGCCTAGCGGGTGGTCGCCAAAAAGAGTTTGTTCAAATAAATCCTCAATAAACATTAACGGATTATCTTCATACATTCTTATTTCTTCGCAAATTACTCCTTTTTCCCTTTCCAACTCCTTCTCTTCAAACTTTGAATTAAAAAGCATGTCAGACAAAATATCAAGAGCCAATTCTATTTTATCGTGTTCTATTTTGATGAAGTAACCCGTGTGATCACGCGCCGTAAAAGCGTTGTACTCAGCTCCAACGCTGTCTAGATCTCGTGAAATCGCTAACGTATTTGGTCTCTTTTTAGTTCCCTTAAACATCATGTGTTCAATAAAATGGGAAATCCCGTTTAATTCTTTTGTTTCGTACCGTGAACCAACTTTAAACAATACTAAAACTGTCGCTGTCTCGGTCCCGGCGATTGGTGCGGTAATTAAACGAAGACCGTTATTTAGGACTGTCTTTTGGAACATAAATTTCTTTTAAATCCGAAATCCTAAATCCGAAACAAATTCAAATTACAAAAACCCAAATGATCAAAACAAATTTTGAATTTAAAACATTTGAATTTTGATATTGTTTAGAATTTCGGGTTTCGAATTTCGAATTTTCAAACTATTCCACCACAAACGCTACTTTCAAATTCACCTTGTACTCTGCAATTTTGCCATTAGCAACTGTTGCTGTCTGGCCAACAACATCAATCCCGGTTACATTGCGCAAA
>JBBIUS010000057.1:0-2649 GCA_037440105.1 Candidatus Falkowiibacteriota bacterium | reverse complement strand
AGACGCATACCTAGTGACCATCTGCTTCAGTTTTTTCCCGTAGTAAGAAAAACTAATGTCTGGCGTTCGCAAACTTGCTAGGTGTGGCTGTATCACGCCATGGCTACCAAACTCAAGTATGAGAAACCCTTTTTCTTCCAAAACATCTGTAAACGGGTGCCTGAAAATAAAAGCGATGAAAATGGGAAGAATCATTGCGGCAAGTATCACTATAGCCAAAACATCTGGTATCCCAAAACCCAGTAAGAGAGCAATTACTCCAAAAATCAATGGCAAGGTGCTGACGGCGTAATAAGTCATGTATTTTTTTACTTTGAAGCTAATCATTTCATTCCCCCGAAAAACTCAATTCTTTTCTCTTGCGGGACCTGTTGAGATTCGGCGTAAGGGAACTCAAACTTGCTCACGAGGTATGACCTAAAGCCCGTTGCTTCTATAGATAAGCTTGAATTGACACCGAACAAATAGATGTCTATTATGAATTTTAAGTTGTTTTCCATTTTTTCCCTTGCTTTGATTAAAAGTTTTTTCGTGCTGTTTTGGATTTCGTCAACATCTTTAATGCTCGTGTAGTAAGCGTATAATTCTTCTTCTGCCTGAAAAAAATTTTCAATGAAGTTTAGCCAGTAGCCTATTATAGTGCGGTCTTTTTCGTCAAAGTTCACGAGTTTCAGGTGAGAGCCAACGAGCAGGTTGCGCAGTTCTGCGAGCTGTTCCCTGCTTAGTGTGTAATTACGCATTATAATCCTTATTCTCTCTATTTCTTCTTTGCCAAGTGTCTTGTCAGTGAATGTTCGTTCTATTGTCTTTTGCTGTTCTGTTTCTTTCGTTTGTTTGTTTTCAAACATTCATGCACCTTTTGTTGCTTCTTCTGCTTTTTTTTCAGCGTCTTCAAGAAGCCCGTGAATGTAGTATAGTATTATGCCGCATGCTACTGCGCCAACGAATGTTCCTGCCGACCCGTATGCGAATGAGGCAAATATCGTTAGTATGATTGTTGCTATGCTTGCTATGATTAGTGTTTTTATTTTTTTGATGAATCTGGCGACTCTTTCGTAAACTTGCGTTGCGTTTTCCGTCATGGTTTTGCCTCGTTGAGTAGTTGTTTTATTGCTGTGTCGTGTGTTATTCTTTTCCCTTCGTATACTTTTATCTCGTATTTTTTCAGTAAAATTAATGTGTCGTATGAAATTTTGATTAAAGGCATATTATTATTAAAAAGCATACAATTTTTAAAAAGTTTAGTTTTATTATTTGTGATGCCTGAGAGAAAAGAATTATACGCAAACATACTTGCTTGGTATGTAGAACAACTAACAATATCATACGCTAACTTTGTCAACGCACAACTAACAATCTCGGAAATAACACCAACTCAGGCAGACAAAAAAATCTACACTGACATAAAAAACACCTGCAGGTTCTGGTTCATACAAACGAGAATAAAATTAGAAGCAATAAAAAACAAGCTTGATGTCTTAGAAACAGAAAAAAAAGAATTAGAGGAACTCACGAAAAAAATAGAACAGGATATAGACATGCAAAGTTTTGGGGAATACACTTTACTCGTTAACAGAATATTTTTACGAAACGCAAACCCCGAATTACTAACAACGCCTTCTAAAGAAATCGGTGGGTTGGGTGTTTAAAAAAAGAATTTTTTTTGATTGTCCGCTAAACCTTGAAGTTGGTTTTGTCCGAGACTTCACAGACGAAAAACCATACTTGCAACTGCGCCGCACTATTTTTTCAAACGAAAAAGTAGAAATGCTGAAGAACTATATAGAACGAGATTATGAAATATACTTTCGTCTACAATTTAATAAGCAAGAAGCCTTGAAAAAACTTTCAGCATTCAACAAAAAAATCTAAATGTTGTTTTTTAAGTCTGACCTGTTTCGTCTCGTCTCGTAATACACCGAGCCCCAAGGCGTTATTCTTTTGCCAGGCATCATGGCCCTATACCTACTATCATACAATACATTAGACTTACCGAGTTGTCTTTTTACAGGAAAGACTTTGGTTTTTCCTTTTATTTTTCTTCTGAATTTTCTTTTTTTTCTCAATTTTTCACCTCGCTAAAAATAAAAAGAATGCGGGTGTGAACCCGCATTCAAAGGCATTGGCGTTAGAATGCTCCGCCATATCCGCCTCTTGCACCCCCGACCGAACCGAGTATCAGGGAAAGCACGAGGAACATTACCACTGCTAGAGCAACGAGTGGTAAGAAGCCTGCTGTGGTATTCAAGCTGTCAAATGATGCCGCTATGGCTCCGTTGACATCGCTCCTGATTCCATCGTCTGTTATGGTTGCTATGTCATTCTGTGTTATGACATATGTTTTTCCACCTATGACGGAAACCAAGATTATTACAAGCACAACGACGCCTAGCCCCATGAATAAGGTGATGAGGGCATCAATGCTTGAACCAACTTGTCCTCTTTTGCTTTTGAGGAGTTTTTTTATTTCTTCTAGCATCTGTTTTTTCACCCCCGTTGTTTTTTTCTGAACGAAGTTTAAAAAAGAAAGGCATATAAATCAAGGTAGTTGTCAAGTTTTTTTACCAGCCTTCGTTGTAAGTGTTGCATAGTTTGCATACTTTTCCTTTTTTTACTTTTGGCCTGTAACCAAGTATTCTTTCGGTCATA
>JBBIUS010000056.1:0-2664 GCA_037440105.1 Candidatus Falkowiibacteriota bacterium | reverse complement strand
TTTACCAAAAAACGAAAAACGAGGAAGTTTAACCGAAAAATCAGAAAACAATCTTATGCGTCTATTCGCAACCACACGATTGGAAACAGGCAACCTGCCGAAAAAAGAAAAACGAGGACCAGAAACATTTCTGGAAAAAACACGAGCGGGTTGAAAAGCAGAATCAACACGAGAAAACCCAACATTGTCAGCCTGCAAAGCTAATATCTTATCAACGATTGCGGGGTCATGCCCGTTTTTCGCAATGCCTTTCTTAGCCATCGTCACAAACTTTTGAAGAGACAACTTACCAGAAGCAACACGATTAACGAGACGCTCAATTTTACAAACCTCACGATAACACTTACTACTAATCATTTTCGCCTTGAACTTCTCACGCTCAAACACAGGTCCACCTCGCCAATACTAAAAACAAATAAAAGAATAAAAACACGAATACTTGACAAGTCAAACCCGATTTTTCAAAAACAAAGTCTTGCCAAGATTTTTCTTTTCGCCCAAAACAAAAACACAATAAGCCCCACAACACTCAAAAACAAAATCAACATCAAGCCCCCGCTCACGCAAACCCGCCTCTTTAAAATAATTAAAAACAAACTCACGGAAAGCAAAATGAACCTGCGAAATCAACAACCGCTTACCATGCTCGCTCAAATCGTAATACTTCTTCACACCCTTGCCGCTCATATCTCAAACCCCTCTTTAATAATCTTCTGCTCGTTATAACGCTTCTGAATAAAAGCAACAACAGCAACAGCAATGAGAACCTTAAATATATCATCGCTCTCACTATACCCCTCAGCCAACAACTTATCCCTCTCACCACTAACATAAGCATCCAACTCGGCATCATTATCAATAATACCCCCAGCCCAAGCAAACTTACGAGCAAAAAAAGAAGCAAGCCGAATAGTCGCATACCCATCCGCCATTTTCCCGTTTTCAATTGCGTTAATCGGCGCCTCAATCATCGCAGAAATACACTTATGAATATACCACACATGATTCAAAGGAATGTAAAAATTCTCTCGGTCATCATCCACCATTTTCTTGATTCTCGGCTGAACCGCCACCAGCACCACCTCGTATTATCTTGCCTTATAAAATTCATGGCTTATAAATAAAACATACATGAATTTAAAATATTTAAACATCAAACATATAAGTAAACATGCGAACCACCTGCCTTCATACATGGAAAGAAAACAAAACAATCACAAACCCCCTACATAAACTTTGTTCAAGAATAGGGTCGTTCCCCCCAGCACTACCTCGCTACTTCATTCATAAATATTCCAAAAAAGGAGATGTTTTTCTAGACTCTTTCAGCGGCAAAGGAACAGCTCCACTTGAGGCCGCAATTTTCGGCATGAAATCAATCGGAAACGACATATCACCAGAAGCGTTCATAATAACAAACGCAAAACTAAACCCGATTTCTCTAGACGCATTCAACAACAAACTTGACGAATTAAAATACAAAATGGGGTTTATGAAATCAACCAAAGGCACAGGAAATAAAGTTAGGGTTTTCTTTCACCCATACACACTAAAACAAATTTTAGAAATGCGACAACTTTTAGAAAACGACAAATCTAAAGAAGCGAATTTTATAAAAGCGACAATGTTAGGAATACTTCATGGGTCTTCGGCATATAGCTTATCTGTAAACTGCTCTCACTCCTATACGATGTCGCCAAATTATGTCAAAAAATACGCTGAAGCCCACAACTTAAAACGCCCAAAACGAAATGTAATAGAATGCTTGAAAGCAAAAGCAAAAACACTACTTGAAAACAACACACTAAATTTTGAAGGAACGGCATTAAACACAGACGCCCGCAACTTACCGCTTAAAGACGCATCTGTTGATTTGTCCCTATTTTCCCCCCCATACTTAAATGTTCAAACATACGCATACGACAATTGGTTAAGGCTTTGGTTTTTAGGTTACGACTACAAAGAAGTAAGCAAAAAAATAATGCAAAGCAGTTCTTTAGACACATACAAACAATTCATGGACGAAACGCTAAAAGAAATTTATCGTCTTCTGAAAACAAACGGGCGTTGCTTCATTATTGTTGGAGATGTAACACGCAAATCATCCAACGGAAAAAAACAAACAATCAATATTGCGAAACACTTAAAAAATCAAGCAGAAAAAATTGGTTTCAAATGCAACGGCATAACAACCGATTTTATTCCACCAAACAAAAAATACATGCCTCAAAACAAGCAGTGCGGAATTAAAACGGAACGAATTTTACATTTAAAAAAATAACCACCCCATCACCCGCCATTTTCCTGATTCTCGCCCGAACCACCACCAGCACCACCCCCAGCATCATCAGCTTCATTAACAGCCTCGCCTAACCCAAACCCACCACCCTCGTCCCTCTCGCTCATTTTCCTATAATACTCGTTCGCACTAGCACTGACCTTTTCCAAAAAAATCTTACCCTCGTCTTTCGTCAACCCAAGTATCTCAAGAGAACCCTCTTTAAAAATCAACTTCTTACCACGCCTGACCAAATGATATAAAAGCTCTTCATGATTTTGCGGCTTTGAATAGTAAGCAATGAGGCGCTCAAGTCGGTCATTAATTCCAACTTCCCTTTTCATTTTCTCAAGCAACATCTCAAGCTTACCAGCAATAAGCCTATT
>JBBIUS010000055.1:0-2691 GCA_037440105.1 Candidatus Falkowiibacteriota bacterium | reverse complement strand
TACCAGGTTCAAAAAGAAAACCATTCACCCCATCATCAATCATCTCCGGAATCCCACCAATCCTCGAACCAATTACAGGTTTTCCATAAGCAAATGCCTCAAGAATAGATAAAGGAGCATTCTCGTACCATTCTGAAGGCATGATTATTGCTTTTGATTTTGAAATAGCTTCCTCAAGTGATGTACCAATCAAATATCCAGTAAATATCACATTTAATTTTTTTTCTGAGGATATCTTTTCAAGTTCATTTCGTTCAACTCCATCTCCTACAATTTTTAAATGAATTTTTGAATTTAAGTTATTTAAAGCGTTAAGAAGTGTTTTAAGTCCCTTTTCTGGGGATACTCTACCAAAATAAAGAAGATAATCTCCTTTTTGTGACAAATATTTTATTTTTTTAAAATTTACAAAGTTTGGTATGTGAACAAATCTTTCAGGATCCCAACCAAACTCAATAAATTTTTTTAATAAAAATTGACTTGGGGAAATGAAAAACTTAACTGTTTCATATTTTTTTGTTAAATAATTAAACCATGTTTCAAAAGCATAAACGGTTGATGCTAAATAACTATCTTTATGGCATTTTGTTAATATAGCATGGTAAAATTTTTTTTTCTTACATTTTTCACAAATTTGTCCATGATTTAACATTAGATAGCTTGGGCAAATTAATTTAAAATCATGGAGTGTAAAAACAACAGGAATTCTTCTTTCTTTTAATTCATCAAATACAGAGAAACTAAGCCGGCCATATATATTATGAACATGAGCTATTTTAGGTTTAAAATTATTAATTACCTTTCTCAATTTTATTCTAACATTTTTGGAGTAAATTATTTCTTTAAGAGTATAAATAGAATTGATAGATATTTTAAATTTATCAGTTTTTATTTCTGGAGGGAAATATTTTTCATAAAAAGAATTTAAGTTGTATGGATGTGATCTTGAAAAAATTGCAATATCATGTCCTAAAAGTTTAAGAAATTCAATTTCATCAAACAAAATTCGTTCTGATCCACCTCTAAGGTAAAAATAATTATTTAAAAATAATATCTTCATTTTCTTATTTTTAAAAATTTTAAGGAAATTAAAATTGTTATTTAGTTATAAATGATAATCCTCAATAATGCGTGAAAAATAAACTTAAATTTATATTTGGTCTTCAATTTATGGAGGTTTTCTCTTATAATTTATTTGTGGCAAAAAGCGTCCTAAAAGTACGTTTTGTGCCACGAATTAAAATAATCCAAAATTTAACTTATAAACATGTCCAAAGGCTTGAGAACATTATGTTTATCCTTCAAAGACCCTTCTTTAACTCACTTTGGAGGTATGATTCTAATTCATCGTTTTTGCAAAAAACTTCGACTCCGCTGGCTGATACAGAAATATCTCAAGATCCCTCAAAGAAATATCGATTACCAACCATCCGATCTAATCCTCGCACTCCTTTTTGCTATTATAGCAGGTATGCGGAGGATCAACAAAACAGAAATTCTTCAATACAATGGAGCTTTTCTCTCTCTATTGGGACTCTCCAGATTTCCAAACCAATCGACATTCCGTCGTTTTCTCAAAAGACTTTCGCCCAAAGCCATTCGACAATTGGTCCGCCTCCACGATCAACTTCGAGTCAAACTCTTCTCTCTTCCAAAGTCCCGTTCCAGTCTCATCTTCGATCTGGATTCCGTAGTTCTCATCATTTATGGAAAACCCCAATTTGCCCGAGTAGGTTACAATCCCAAAAAACCAGGACGACGTTCCTATCATCCCCTGTTCTGTTTCGAAGCTCATCTTCAAGAATTCTGGCACGCTTCCTTACGCCCAGGAAATGTTTTTACCTCCACTGGAGCGATCCCTTTCATAAAAGTCTGCTTATCCAAAGTCCCCAAAACCATCCCACGCTCTCGTATTCGATTTCGGGCCGATTCGGGATTCTTCAACAAAAAGGTGATCGAATGGTTCGATCAAGAAGGCTATGGCTATGTGATTGTGGCCAAGGAATATCCTACCATCAAAGCCCGAGCTCGATCTTGTCGATTCAAGAAACTCCGCAATGGATGGGAGGTTGGGGAGTTTCGATATCAACCATTCCGTTGGGAAAAGGCCCATCGGTTCATTGTGGTGCGACGTCCTATTCCCAAAGATCCTATCGAAGCCCAGCAGCTTACCCTCTTCAAGGATCAGAAATATGCCTATCATGTCTTGGTCACCAATTTGAAGACCCATCCATGGAGGGTCTGGAGGTTTTATGCCAAAAGAGCCACTATCGAGAAGAGTGTTCGGGAACTTCTCTATGACTATCCTCTGGGAAAGATTCCTACAGAGGATTGGGTAGCCAATGTGGCTTTTTTTCATATAATGCTTTTTGCTTACAACATTGTCCATTGGTTCAAAAGGATATGCCTTCCCAAAGAATATCTTTACGCAACCTTGGAGACGATCCGCACCGACTTCTTGGTTCTACCTGCAAGGTTGACCAAGAGGGGAAGCAAAAATCTTTTACTTCTTCCTCAAGATTATCATTATCGAGAACAATTCGAAAAAGCCTTAAAAAAAATTAACAAGCTCAAGATTAGTGAAAATTTATAAATTTGCAAATAGTTAATTTTCTCAGACATAGTATTTTCAAGGTTTTTCATACAAAAAATTTCATTTTCACGCATTTTTGAGGATAATACCATTGCTAA
>JBBIUS010000054.1:0-2813 GCA_037440105.1 Candidatus Falkowiibacteriota bacterium | reverse complement strand
AATTCGCTTGGTTTGGTCCATAAAATGTCAACCGTTCTTAGGGCGCGGTTAAATTTTCTAAAATAGTCTTCGCGATTAGCAGCAAAAATTGTTTTAATATTTTTGTCTAAATATCCGCCCAATCCCAAATTTCTAATATTTTTTCTAAAAAATTGGTTTACTTCATTTCTAATCCCAGCTACTAAAACAATCCTGATTTTATTTGTCTTAATTTTTTTTGATAAACTTTTTACGATTTCAATCCCTAAATCTCTCTGAGCCCCCGCTCCACCGACCGCAAACATCAAAGTCAAAGGATGGTTCGGTTTTCTAGGACAACATTTATGAACGCCGAGATGCTCAATAATGGTTTTTTCATAGCAAGAAATGTATTTGCGTTTAGGGTCAAGATTTAACAGCCGATACCCTAAATCGTTTCTTAAGATTCCTAAAAATCGTCCTCCCGTAAGTTCTGGCGGCAGAGGAAAACCGGTTAAAAAAATATTTTCTGTTTTTACACCGTAAAGTCTTAATCTCTCTACTGCCCGATAAGTTGGAGCAAAATATTTAATTCTGCTTTTTGCCGGATTAGGAGGCGCCCAAGCCCGAGAAATATCAGCATCGCAAACAACGCAGTAAATTTCTCCGCTGTAATCCCAAACCTCAGCCATAAAAGCTGGGACTGGAAAAGTAGCGATAATGGGTAATTGTTTTTTTTCCAATTTATTAATTAAGTGTTTGCCCCAGTGTTTTTTCTTAACCAAATAAAAAAACTGCTTTAACTGCAGATTAGGTTCTGATAAATCGCGCTTTGGGTAAAAAGGCAAAATTTCCTGAAATTTGTCGTAAAGATTAAAAGCTGCTTCTCCAACTACCGGAACTCGCTTAAAACGTGAGATAAACTCATAAATTTTTTTGCTTTCTCGCCAAATTTTTCGATCAGATCTGGGCATGCCTGGATAACTTGAAGCATTGATAATTTTTCCACCGTAAGCAATTTCTTTTAAAGAATAGGCAGCTCGCTGGTGGCCGTAGCCCATATCAACAGCCACAACCCAAGCCTTTTGACTATTTTTTTTCTTGCTTTTTATTTTTACCATTTGTTTAAACTTAAGTCTGGCTACCACAAAAAGACCTATCTTATTTCTTTATATCCTTTATGCACCGGCCTTTTGAAAATCCATTCGCTAAAAAAATTAATAATATATTTTAAAGAGGTCTTTATTGCCCCCTCTTTTTTAAATCTTCTGGGTGAAGAATAAACAGAAAGTTTATTAATAAATCTAATTTTCCCAATTTTAGCTAACCGACGGGTCAAATTTATGTCGTCCCCATAAAAATCTATTTTTGTATCAAAGCCGCCAATTTTTTCCAGGGCCCACCTTTTGACTGCAAAATTGCCACCGATAAGCATCACGCCACCTTGCCGAAAAAGATGCCGCCAAATTAATTCAAAGCCTGGGATAATGATATGGTCATAAAGCCAAATCAAAAGAGTCGCAATTTTCGAAATCCTCCCATAGTGATACGGGCCTGTTACCCCAATCAATTTGTCATCTTTTTTAAAAGCATTCAAAGTATTATCAAACCAATCCCCTGGAATTATTGTATCAGCGTCAAAATAAACTAAAATATCACCAGCGGAAGACAAAAATCCAGCCTGACGGGCTCGATTTGCGCCTTTTAATGGTTCATTTATTACTTTTACACCTGGAAAACCTTTGGCAACCTCCCTTGTTCGATCAGTCGAAGCGTTATCAACAACAATAATTTCATAATCTTTTGGCAGTCTGGCGGCTAAAATTGATTTTAAACATAAGGGCAAAAGTTTTTCTTCGTTGTAGGCAGGAATGATTATAGAAATTTTCACAAGGCATCCAAAAACTAATCAATAATTATTTGTTAGTTGTTAATTTATCTTATATCTTCATGAACCTTATGCACTGGTTTTTTAAAAATCCATTCACCAAAAAAATTTGCCACGTATTTTGTAGCTGTTTTTACCCCGCCCTCTTCTTTGAATCTTCTCGGAGAAGAATAAACAAATAAAGCGTTAGTAAAATCAATTCTTCCGACCTTTGCGATTCGTCTTGTCAAATTTGTGTCTTCCCCATAAAATTCTATTCCTGTGTCAAAGCCGCCTATCATTTCTAAGACTTCTTTTTTAACGGCAAAATTTCCTCCTAAAAGGAGTATACCTCCTTGGCGCAAAATATATTTCCAAATAAATTCACCAACATTCATCGCAATGTTATTGTAAATCCATTCTAAAAGACGCGCCCATTGCGAGATAGCTTCATAATGATATGGACCTGATACACCGACTAATTTTGGATCTTTTTTAAATTTTGCTAAAGCAATTTGAAACCAATTTGACGGAATAATTGTATCAGCATCAAAATAAACAAGAATATCGCCTGTTGAAGACAAAAAACCAGCCTGTCTCGCTTTTGTTAAACCTTTATTTGGCTCCCGCACTACTTTTACGCCAGCAAAACTTTTTGCAATCTCTTCGGTCCGGTCGGTTGAGGCATTGTTTACGACTATCACTTCATAGTTTTCCGGCAATTTAGCATCAAAAATTGACCTCAAACAGCGGGGCAAAAGTTTTTCTTCGTTGTAGGCAGGGATGATGATTGATATCTTCATAATAACCAAAAAATAAAACAACCAATTTCTATAAGTTTCTAACAGTTTCTATAAGTTTCTGAAATTTATAGAAACTCGCTTCGCGAAATTTATAGAAAATTATCGCTTCGATTCTTGACATAAGAATATATCTCTATCAATTTTTTTGATAATTCTTCAATTGAAAATTTAGCGGCCACATCAAG
>JBBIUS010000053.1:0-2822 GCA_037440105.1 Candidatus Falkowiibacteriota bacterium | reverse complement strand
ACCGGCAGGCCGTTTTGCTGTAAAATCGCAACAGTTTGTATTCGTTCCTGAACATCCTGAAGCGCATTCAAGGCGTTTTTATCATTTTCCAGTTTTTCGGCGGCTTTTTGGAATCTGGCGAATTCTGGCGTCTGCATAATATAATCGCTGAATTCTTTAATTTTTTGATCTAAATTGTTCATAGTGTATTGATTAAATTAACGACTTTATTTTCGACCTCATCCCTTAGCATTTTAATTTCCTCCGGCGATTTACCGGACGGATCATCAATTTGCCACTCTTCAATTTTGTTTTGGACCTCAGGACTAAAAGCCGCCTTAACTAAACAACCAAAAGAGATAACTCTTTCATACTCTCCGATTCTTTCCGGAAGGAAACGCTTGGGATTTGTTCTAGTAATATCGAGGTTCTTTTCTTTCATCGTCTCAACTATCTCCGGATGGACTTGTTTTGCCGGCATAGTGCCGGAGCTTTCCGCTATCCAGTCGAGATTCCTTTCTTTGGCATAAAAGTTAAAGAACGCTTCTGCCATTTGAGAACGACCCGCATTTTCCGCGCAGACAAATAATATCTTTTTCATAGAATTATTTTCCATAGAGTAGAAATCCTGCCTCTTTTAATTTTTCTTTGCCTACTAAATCGTCAACTAAAAGGGGTAATTTTACAATCGGGGCAGTAAAACGCCTCTCCATTTCCGTAAGATATTTTTCCTCCATCGCTTTTCTTTGTCTTAAATAATCGTTGGTTATTATGGATTGCGGCAAAATAAAGTTTGCCACCACCAAGCTTGTTGGGACGCCGATGGTTAAAAGCTCTTCCATAGCACGAGCCGCCTCTTCAATTGGCGTGGACTCTGGATACATTACAAAACTGAAGGTTGTCTGATTAATGTCTTGCATCATATCAATTACTTCCTTAAAACGCGACTTGGTTATTTTATCGACCTCTGTTTCGCCGGTTGAAGTAAAAGTTTTAATCTCTATCTGTTTACTCCAATCAACAGGCAGCTCCAATAACCGCAAGGTGTGGCCGGTCGGGGCAGTGTCAAAGATAATTACTTCAAAATCTTTACGAGTCGCGAAATCAATAAATTTTTCAAAAGTAGCCATTTCTTCGGTGCAGGGCGAATCAAGTTCTTCTTCAATCGCGGATACTCTTTGTTTGTCATATTTTTGTCTTGCTTCTGACAAAATTTTTTCTTTGTATTCCTCGGTCGCCTTCTTGGTGTCAATGTTGGCTGCCCATAAATTTGTTTCTCCATTTACCGCCGTCGGCCTGTCTGAAATTTCTTGTTCGAAAACCTGATTTAAGTGAGAGGCCGGATCAGTTGTTAAAACCAGAGTTTTGTATTTTTGTTCTGCCACCCAAAGGCCAGTTGCCGCCGCCACCGAGGTTTTGCCAACACCGCCCTTGCCCGCAAAAAAGATTGCCCGTCTTTTTCCATTTTGGGGGACAAGCAGCTGTTTTATTCTTTCGTCTATTTTGGGGAAATTATTCCTTATTATCTTTGCTTTATCCACGTTAACTTTTAACGGCTGATAGTCGCTTAATTTTAGGGCTTGTTCGTGAAGTTTTTTGCCTGTTTGAAGCAGTAGGTTTTTGCCTTTGATTTCATTCGGCTCCAGCTCCATCAAGGTTATGGGGACGGAAAACTTGTTTTTGATAAGTTCCAAAAATTTCTGCTGTTTGGCAAAGCGAGCGAGCATAAAAGGATTGTCGCAAGCGCTTTTGGGATAAATGCCGTTGATGATGAGCTCTTGCGAGTTTATTTTGAGTTTCAAAAGTTCGGCGATTGAGCGTTCCGCTTCATAAATAGGCGTAACTTCCGGGCGCAGGACAAAAACAAAAGTGGTTCTGGAAGTGTCGCGCATTGCCGCAATCGCTTGGTCAAATTTAGCCTTTGACTCGGCTAGCGCGGCTGCCGGACCGATGCAGGTTTGGCCGCCACCTTCTTCTTTGGCAGCTTTTTCAATAACCCCACTCCACTCTACGGGCAGTTCCAAAAGCCGCAGCGTATGTCCGGTTGGCGCGGTGTCAAAAATGACTATGTCGTATTCCGGTTCTTGCAAAAAATCAGTAAACCGATCAAAGGCGGCCATTTCAGCGGTGCAGGGCGAATTTAGTTGTTCTTCTAAAACTTTAAAACTTTCAATCGGAATTAAGCCGCGCAGGGGGGATAGAGTTCGTTCTTTGTACTCAGCGGTGGCAATATCGGGGTCAAGTTCCATGGCAAATAAATTTTCTATGCCATAGATTGGAGTAATTTTGTGTCCTATTTTTTGTTCAAACACATCGGCGAGATTTGACGCCGGGTCAGTGGTAATGATAAGCGTTTTCTTTCCAAGTCCCGCAAAATAAACCGCACTGGAAGCGGCCATGGTGGTTTTGCCAACCCCGCCTTTGCCTGAAAAGAAATAAAATTTTGTGTTCATATTTTTGTTTCGCTAATAAACTTTTTAAATTCTTCAAATGTCGGATATGCACCGGTTTTGACGATCTTTCCATTGCAGGCTGTTATTGGTAACGCTTTCAGCTGTCGCTCTTGAATAAGTTTTATCACCGCCGGATTTTCCTTGAATTTTTGAGGACTTTGAG
The DNA here is from genome assembly GCA_037440105.1 of Candidatus Falkowiibacteriota bacterium. GTDB lineage: Bacteria > Patescibacteriota > Patescibacteriia > XYB2-FULL-38-15 > XYB2-FULL-38-15 > JBBIUS01. The sequence continues at coordinate 227 of JBBIUS010000053.1, read as the reverse complement.
TAATGAGGTAACGCTCGACTTCCACGCCTAACTTTTTAACTTTTTCCAATGTGTTTTGCAGGTTAATAAGTGTTTGATCCGGGTTCGGACCGCAGACGCCACTTGAACAACACATCGGTGGATCATAGATAAAGATTTTAGTTTTCATATTATTTTTTTATCATTTAATAATTGGCGACAAATGTCATGCAAATCGCATGGCTTGTCAGAAATATTTTTAAAACCCA
>JBBIUS010000052.1:0-2840 GCA_037440105.1 Candidatus Falkowiibacteriota bacterium | reverse complement strand
AATTTTACTTTTTAAGTTAAATTATTAATAAAAAAATGCTTAAAAAATTAAGCATTAATAAATCTCCCCTTGCAAGGAAACTAAAATAATCTTCGCTGTTTGCGAAACGACAAGCACGGAATTCATAGTTTAAACATTATTTTATTTTATCTTTTAATTTCTCGTTGGTCAAGAAACTTATCCACATCTTAACGTAACCAGTACACCTGTAACGCGTAACGAGTAATTATTGTTGTTTTTCAATTGATCTAATTAATCCATTAATTAATTGCCTCACTTGATTTGCCTTTTCACCTAAATTTCTACATGTTTTTAAATCAATAAATCCAAGATCTTTTGCTAATAAAAGAAAGTTCTGAACTTCTGCTACCGACCCACGGGCCTGAAGATAAAATTTGATTTTGTCGTTAAAATGAAATCTTTCAAAACCTTCTGCGATGTTAGCTGTAATAGAGACTGCCGCTCTCCTTACTTGACTTGTAACACCAAACCTCTCGTCTTCTGGAAAATTTTTTGTAATCTTATAAATTTCTAGAACAAATAAATGGCTCTTCTGCCACGCCTCCAAATCATAAAAATTTTTTATTTCTTGATTCATATTACGGGTTACGCGTTACGGGTTACACGTTACTAAAAATACAACATCCTTCCCACCACTGGCATTTCTCGCAAAAGTTCCCCTGTCGCTTCCTGCTTTCCGTCATACCATTTTATATAACAATCAGACAAATTAGCATTTGGTTTTTCTTCTAAAAGTGAAACTTGCAAAGTTTGCGGCTCCCAATGAAGCGGCGAAGTATAAAGTTCTAAAACCAAAGTCATTGTCTGGCCGGCTGGAATTAAAATTTCATTGCCTGCTGCCATTTTAAATTTAATCAAACCATAATCCCGCTCGTCGGTCTCAAAACCAACTGGAGTTGTATCTTCAAATTTTGCGCTCCAGTCATAGATTGAAAATTGAATTGTGTCAGCTAAATTTTCGCCGTAATAATAATTGGGATTAGTGATAGCATAGAGATTAACAATATCATTGTCATCGGCAAAATCGCCGTTCACATTGGCCAATTTTTCCAAATAATCATTTGCCAGCCCTGCGCCTTCGCGGTCAATATCTGAAGTTTCAATTTTAAATTTTAATTCTTTAATTTTAACGTCTCCGGCCGGATTGGCTGTAATGTCAAATTTTAAAACTTTGGCAAAAGGAGGCCGGCCCTGGCTGCCCGAAGGCGTGTCCGGATTTAATTTGAAAACCGGCTCGGTTTTTCTAACCACCATCATATAAGGCAGGGAAGTTTTGTTCTGGTAAAATCCCGATTTAAAATCATCCGGGCCGATTGTTTTATTAGAAATCTCGCCCCGCCCGGTTGCTGAAACAAATTCAAATCTCGGCGTATCGCCGCTGTCTGCACCCAAACCGGGCAAAATTCCCCCATCTTCAATTGGATTTAGGTCAGTCCTAATTTCAACCAAACGGCTCTTGCCGGCTGGAATAGTTAAATTCAAATTGCTGAAAATAACTTGATCAATATTAAAATAACCGATTTTTGTTTCCGTCCCGCCTGAAATTTCATAAACTGCCCTAATTTCTTTGATGTTGTCAATATAAATCGTGTTATTGATTTTTAAAATTAAAGATTCAATTTTTATTGCTTCGTCATATGCGGAAAATTCAAAAGTCGAAAAAGGCACATCAGTGCTTCCGGCAATGACAATGGCTGAGTGTGGCGTTACGGCCGCGGTTTTAATCACCAGCGTCCCCTTTTCTTTTGTCAGGGTTGGCGGGGCTGATTCCTCGGCCGGCGGCTCCTCGGCGGGCTCCTCAGCGGGCTCTTTGGGCACCTCAGCCGGAGTTTCGGCTACTGCCTCAATCGGCTCGCCGATTTTGTAGTCAGCAAAAAATATTTCTGGCAAATCGTCAACCAAAGCAGGCCAGTTTTTACCGTAATAAGATGAAGCGACTTCAGGCGTTGTAAGATGTCGCATCACTCCCCCTTCTTCAACTTTATAAACCTCTGGCTGACTTGGAAGTTTTAGAAGTCGGACGTCTGGCTTATAAGTCATATTTCCGCCAAAAGGAATTTCTCGAAGTTCAAGATCAGTTATTGTTTTCACGGCCGAAAAATCAGCGTACCAGGTTTTAAAAGTTTTTTCGTTGGGGAAAAGATAGCGCTTGTTGTCCGATTTGATTAAATAAACCGCCGGCGAACTCCCACGAATTAAATCACCGACACTTAAAGTGGCGGCGGCTTGGACATTATAAACCAAAAACCCAAAAAACAAAGAAACAAAGAAACAAAGAAACAACTGAGCAACAAAATATTTCAACAATTTAATCATAAAATTTTACGCATTACTCGTTACTGGTTACTCGTTACTGGTTACCCTCAATTTCTTTTTGAATCCTGTTTCTCAAATCCTCTGCCTTAACCTTTTCTCCGATTTCTTCATAAAAACCGACCAAAGCCAGGGCAACATTTGGATGCCCTGTTTTTTCTATGCCTTCTAAATAGACTGCCTCAATTTCTTGATTAGATTTTTTCAAATAGTTTCTGTACAAGTCTGCCAGATGCAAATAAACTTGTTCGTTTTGCGGGATATTTTTCTTTGCCTGAAGAAGTGCTCTCTCAGCCGTTTTGTAATCACCCATTTCAATTAAAACTTGGGACAAATTATCAAGTGGAAAAGCTGTTCCAGAGCCTAAATCATAAGCCCGAAGATATGCTTCGGCCGCGCCCCAAAGATCGCCAAGGGCAGCGCGGGCCACACCCAAATTAATCCAATGTTCAAAATTTGGCTCGGTTTTTACCGCCTCCTCCGCGTTTTTTAAATTTTCTTCAAAT
>JBBIUS010000051.1:0-3172 GCA_037440105.1 Candidatus Falkowiibacteriota bacterium | reverse complement strand
TTGAAGCGTTTTTTTCTTCCGCTGGTGGTTTAATGCTAATTTTAATATTGCCTTTGTGTTTATTACTTATTTGAGTGTTAAGATAATTTTTAAAATTCTCGTTTAAAAATTTATTTGTCTCTCTTTTTGAGGCAATCAATTCCATAGTTTTTTCTATTGGAATAATCTTTTTGGTATAAATCCTATCAAGTAAAATATTAGCCACATAGTTGTAAAGAATCGCCTTTTCCTCTTGAAGTTTCGTATAAACTCTTCTCTTGTTTAAATAAATTGTCATTATAAAACAATCTTTTTCATTCAATCTTTTTAATAATCTTTGGCGAGTAATCGGTTTTTCTTTAACTGCGTGAAGTATTCCAAATCTTCTTTTGTATTTTTTCTTTAACTCTGAGTGAGTTTTCTTAACTATTTTCTCAATCGGTCTTTTATTTTCTGTAAATAAACAAGTTACAACAAAAAATTTTGAAGTTTTCTTCTTTTGAAAATCAAATCCCAAATCTCCTGACTCGTCTAAAAATATATAAGCCATAATCAAATTAATTTCTTACTTTTGAAACTAAAAAATTTATCCTTTGTCACAATTATATGGTCAATCACTTCTATGCCCAATATTTTGCCTGACTCCACTAACTTTTTGGTAATTACCAAATCATCTTCCGATGGTTCGGGGTCGCCTGATGGGTGGTTGTGAACAAATACAACCGAAGCGGCTTTATTTTTTATTGCTTCCGCAAATACTTCGCGCGGGTGAACAACGCTCGCGTTTAAGCTGCCAACCGAAACTTCTGCGATTGAGTGATTTCTGCTATTAAGAGCGATGATGTAAAAATGTTCTTTGTGATAATCTTTAAGTTTGCTTTTTATTAACCGATAAACCTTTTCTGGATCGGTAAGCTCTTTGCTTTTGTAGGTTGGAGCTTGAGTAGAAAGCCGCCGGCTAATTTCAAACACGGCTTTTATTTGAGCGGCTTTTGCCAAGCCAATCCCTTTAATTGAGGATAATTCCTCAATGCTTGCTTCTGATAATTTTTGCAAACTCCCAAAATGGCTCAATAGTTTTTGAGCCGTAACCGCCACCGATTCGCCAGCAACGCCTCGGCCTAAAATAAGCTGTAATAATTCTTGAGCCGAGAGCGCTTGTTCGCCAAATTTGACCAATCGCTCGCGCGGCCGCTCATCTTTTGGTAAATCGTGAATAGTAAATGATTTGGTCATATTCTTACTTCAATAAAGCGTCAACGGAAACTTCAAGGGCTTTAGCCAACTTCTGGAGCGTGTTAATTGACGGGTTGGTAATACCGCCCGACTCTAACTTTATGACCGTGTTATAAGAAATATCAGCCAATTTAGAAAGCCGGTCTTGCGACAAGCCCTTTTGTTTCCTTAACCTTTTTATATTTTTGCCTATTGGTGAAATCTCTCTTGACATTATAGTATTAAAATAATAGTATGTATCTATAGAGTAATCCTTATCTATAATTATGATACAAAATTATTTCCATAATGTAAAGATATTTCTGGGGAGTTTAATTTCAAATGCCCGCGCACGGGAGGACTGGGGCAAGGGCATTTACCTTTTTTCTTTTCTAAAAATCATCGGCTCGCCCGCGAAGCGGGCAATACGGGCGGGCAAAAAGAAAAAGGGGTCTGAGTGTCATCCCCACCAATGAATTTTTGCCCACCTGCTTTCCGCCGAAGCGAGGATTGAGCCCCCGAGCGAGGCGGCTAATTCAATCTGGTGGACCCGGGGGGAATCGAACCCCCGTCCTCCGGATGCAAACCGGAAGCTCTACCACTAAGCTACGGGCCCAAATTATAATTTATGATATAATGATTTAAGCCCTATGTCAATAAAAATAACAGTCTTGGGCAGCGGTCCGGCTATTGCCATTCCTCGGGTTGGCTGCCAATGCAAAACCTGCCGAGACGCGCGAAAACCAAAAAGCAAAAGCAAGCGAACAAGAAGTTCGATTCTTTTGACTTGGCGCAACAAAAATATTTTAATTGATTGCGGGCCGGACATCGTTGAACAAATGAAGGCAACTAATCTCAAGCATCTCGACGCTATTCTCCTAACCCACGCTCACAATGATGCGGTCGGAGGACTTGAAAAATTACAAATGACAAATGACAAATTACAAATATTTACCGAAGCAAAAACACTAAAATATTTAAAAAAAATATACAAAAAAATACCACCGCAACAAATCATCAAACCATTCAAACCATTTAAAATTTTTAATTCTTTAACTATTATTCCTTTTCGCGTTCACCACGCTTTCCAAGAAAAGAAATTTCCGACCTTGGGATTTAAAATCGAATCGCTCGTTTATGCTTCTGATGTGAGCGCCATACCGAAAGAGTCAGAAAAATATTTTAAAAAGGCAAAAATATTATTTTTGGACGGCGCGATGTGGTTTGGTAAAGAAATAAAATGGCACCTAAATACCGAACGAGCGATCAATTTGGCTAAAAAATTCCGCGTCAAGAAATTATATCTAACTCAAATTGGCCATTCCTATCCGCCACACGATTTGGCGCAAAAAGAAATTAACAAACTTTGCAAAAAACAAAAAATCACCTTTCCAGTGATTCTTTCTTACGATGGATTAAAAATTGATATATAAAACGAAAGACCACAAATATTGACACTAAGAACCACGAAAATTAACCTTGCGATCATTAGTATAAATAATACGTTTCATGTAAAGACGCGGGCCGGCGAAATTGACAAAATAACCGAGTTCATAATCACAATTTTTTAAATAATCAAACAACTGATCAACAAACCTTTGATGTAATGGATAAATTGCCTTGACTTCTAAAATTACTTTGCCACCCACAAGAAAATCGGGCTGATAATAGCCTAGCAATCGACCAGATTTAGATTTCACTCCTATGCGTGGTTCGTGCTGAAATAAAATTCCACGTTTTTCAAACTCCTCCATCAGTGCGTGATGATACACCGATTCTTTGTGGCCAGAACCAAGGGATTTACGCACTGCAATGCACGCCCCTTGGAGCTCATAAGAAAGCTCTGAATATAACAATTTCGTGGTACTTTGTATTTTCATTAGTGGTCTTTAGTTTTATTTCACCGATGGCCTTTATACCCGCTCTGACGAGGCCCTGATTCTTCGCCCCGCGTCCAAATTTTTTTAGGCAGTTTGAC
>JBBIUS010000050.1:0-3272 GCA_037440105.1 Candidatus Falkowiibacteriota bacterium | reverse complement strand
TTTATCAAAAAAAATATAGACCAAGCCATTGAAAAAGGTTTAAAATTTTTAGATCCTAAAAAATATCTCACTTTAAAAACTGGCTTAATGGATCAAACCGAATGGACGATTTTTAAAGTTTTAGCAACTAACTTTTTGGGTGATCGCCCAAAACTTAAAAACGAAATTATAAAAATTTATCAAGATGAAATTTTTTCAGCAAAACATAACTACCCGGAAAAATTTCGTTGGGAATTTGCTTTTTGGGATAAAGGTTATTCAATAAAAGAATTTCCTTACGCTCAAGCAGTTGTTTATGATCGATTTTTACAAAGCTCTTTGGTAAAAAGAGGCGAAATTACTCCAAGAACCGAACTTTTTATGAGAACATTTTTTTGTCAAGAAGTTCCTTTTACTAAAGAAATGCTTGATTATACAATTTACGAACTGCCAAAACTTGATAACTTTCGCTATGAACTTACTCACGCTTTAATGATTTTACAACTTGCCAAAGAAAGAAATTGTTTTGACCAAAAGGAAATTAAAAAAGGAATGGACATTTTGGCTTTAAAAATAAAAGAAGAGACTCCAAAAGTCTTAGAAGCAATCAGTCAAGAAAAAATCGATAGTTTAAATCTTTACGATATTTTCGCCGAAATGGTGGCTTTTTTGCTCCTTGCTGATTATCCTCAATATATTGAAGCAAAATGGCTAAAAGAAATTATAGAACGCCAAAATCCAGACGGTGGCTGGAAAATAAAAGGATTGAAAAACGAAGAATCGTCTTCTCATGGCACGGTTGTTTCGTTACTGACGCTTTTGCCCTATAAAAATTTTTATTTAGCCAAAAAACCAAATAACTTTGGCTGGTTAAAAGAAATTAAAATAAAAGAAAATTTAGCTTTAAGTCAAAAAATAAGCCCTAATGTTTTTAAAAAACTTGAAAAAAATCCAACCGCTAAATTAATTGTTAAATATAAAAAAGAATCAGACCTGCCAAAAATCAGCCAAAAACTTAAAAAAAGCCTGACCAAAATTAAACCAAACCATTTAGTTGCAAAACTTTCTTTATCAGGGGTAAATTCTATAAAAGACGATCCCACTATTGAGTTGATCGCTTTAGACTACGAAGTCAAAGCTGATTTAACTGAAAGCTTGGAAAAGATTGATTATTTCGATTTTAAAGAAAAATATCCTTTTAGCGGAAAAAACATAAAACTTTGTTTAGTTGATTCAGGCATAGATTTAAATCAATTTTCTTATGTTGCAGGCTATGATTTTGTAAATGAAGATGGGGTCCCGGAAGATGAACAAGGTCATGGCACTTTAGTGGCAAGCATCATTAAAAAAATTGCTCCGGATGTCCAACTTTTAGTGGCTAAAGTTTTAGATAAAAACGGTTCAGGTTTTAGTTCAAATCTTTTGCGTGCTTTTGATTTTTGTAAACAAAATAAAGCTAAAATTATAAATTTAAGCTTGGGCGGAGGTTCCTTTGACGGCTTTTGCGACGCAGAGCCGGCAGCTGAAGCGGCAAACAAATTGGTCTTGGAAGACAATATCTTTATTGTCGCTTCTAGCGGAAATAACGGTTTAAATAACGAGCTTTCAATGCCTGCTTGCGCTTCCCAAGTTTTTTCAGTTGGTTCAGTAAATAAAAACGACGAAATTTCTTCTTTTTCAAACCGAGCGGCTTTTTTAGATATGTTTGCACCCGGAGAAAATATTAAAATAAACGATAAATTTTATTCTGGAACTTCGTTTTCCGCTCCTTTTGTTTCTTCAGCGTCTGGGCTTTTGTTTGAAAAAGAACCGGAAATTTCAATTTTTGATTTAAAAAATCGCTTAAAGTATACAGGTGATGGTATTAGTTATTTTTTTTCAACTGATAAAATTTCGCTAAATTCTCAAGTTTTTTCTATTTATAATAACCAAATGATTCAAATTCCGAGACTAAATATTTTAAACTTTATTCAAAATAAAAAAGTAATTGAACCTTACGACTACTCCTGGTACTGGCAAACAGAAGGTACTACTAAATTAACTGGATTAATAGGAATGAATGTGGGTAGTCAAGTAATTGCTAACGACCCAGTTACGACCGACGGCACAAATTTCCCTCCAGCACTTAATAGCTGGACTCGCTATAGAGCAGATTGCCAAACTTCTCTTTATGGAACTTGCCCGGGAACTTCTTGCTTTTCAGGTTCCCAAGTATGTTTCAGCGGTAGTTTAAATGATGATGGCTCTCAAGCAAGACTTGAAGTTGAATATACCACAGGCTCTTTTTCAGGCACTCCCAATGTTACCAGTTCCTACTGCAATGTCCCTTGCACCGCTACTGTTAATTCCGGTACTTTAACTAACGGCTCTCAATATAAAGCCCAAGCAAGGGCATTTGATGGCGCGCTTTCAAGCTCTTGGGACCAATGCAATTCAGGAAATGTCTGTTTTGTCGCGGATACAACATTTAATTCCTGTTCTATTTCTTCAATTACCGAATCAAGCACCCAATCTTATGTTTCAGGCACAACTCTTTATTACAACAATAATTCTGGAACCGGAAATTTTACCGTTAATGTTTCTGCTTCTGATTCTGGCTCCGGGGTCCAAAAAGTCAATTTTCCCAATACTGTTTCAAATGGCGGCGACGATACAACTTCGCCCTATAGTATGACCTATACATGGGACAGCGCTGATACTTATTCTCAAGCCACCAACGCTACTTGTTATGATAATGTTGGAAATAGCGCTCAAGCAAGCTTTAGCGTCATTCGCGACATCACCGCGCCAACTTCTGTATCTATTTCATATACTAACGGGTATATCACTACTACTACCAATCAGATAACATTTTCAGGGTCAGATTCTGAGTCAGGCATTGCTTCTTTTACTTTGTATTATAGGCAAGCTACTTTGTCTAATAATACTTGTGGTACTTTTGGAGCTTGGACAAGTTTAGGCAATCAAACTTCGCCATTTAATCATACAGTTTCATCAGGCAATTGTTATCAATATTATGTAACAGCGACTAACAACGCTGGTTTATCAAGTTCAACCAGCCAAACACCCACTGCGACAACTAGAGTTGATACTTCAGCGCCCATAACAGGTTCAATTAACGACGGAACAGGCGCGGATATAGATGAACAAACTGATACCACTTCTGCTTCGGCTAATTGGTCAGGATTTTCTGATGCAGAATCTAGCCTTCGCCAAACTAATACTTATGAATATTCTTTCAGGAGGCAGTCTGATAATTATTTCTGGAATGGCGCTTCTTGGCAAGCTTCAAG
>JBBIUS010000049.1:0-3339 GCA_037440105.1 Candidatus Falkowiibacteriota bacterium | reverse complement strand
ATAAATATCATGGGCGTTGCTTTAATTTTGATATGCGGATTATTTATTATTTTTAGTTCAAAGATTGTTCCCTTGATTACGCCCGGTTTTTCATCGGAAAAAATTGCAACAACCATTCGCATGACACAAATTATGATGCTTGGGCCAATTTTTTTGGGGTTAAGCAATATTCTGGGCGGGATCCTTCAATCTTTTAAAAGATTTTTTGCTTATTCTTTGGCGCCAATTGTCTATAATTTTGGTATTATCATCGGCGCATTATTTTTTGTCGATTGGTTTGGAATTTATGGTTTAGCTCTAGGCGTTTTTGCGGGAACAGTAGCGCACATGTTGGTTCAGTTGCCATTTGTTTGGCAGTTAGGTTACCGCTATAAATTGATTTTCGATTTAGCGAACGAGAGCGTGAAAAAAATAGGTAAATTAATGATCCCAAGGACATTAGGATTGGCTGTTTCGCAGATTAATTTGGTGGTAATGACCATTATTGCAACAACTTTAACCTCAGGTAGTTTAGCGGTTTTTAATTTAGCAAACAATTTACAGTATTTCCCGATTGGCCTTGTTGGCGTTTCCTTTGCTATGGCCGCTTTCCCGATTTTAGGAAAATTGGCCGCAGTTGGTAAAAAAGAAGAAATGATTAAAAATTTTTCCCATACTGTCCGCCAAATTTTGTTTTTTATTATTCCGGCCTCAGTTCTTCTTTTGGTTTTGCGAGCTCAAATCGTCCGCGTTATTTTGGGTTCGGGTCAATTTAATTGGGAAGACACAATTTTGACCTCTGACACACTCGCATTTTTTGTTTTAAGTTTATTTGCCCAAGCTTTGATTCCGCTTTTGGCAAGATTTTTTTATGCCCTGCAAGATACTAAAACACCGTTTTGGATTGGCTTATTTTCTGTAGTTGTTAATGTTGGTTTAGTATTTCCATTTAGTAAATTATTTGGGGTTGCTGGCTTGGCTTTAGCCTTCTCTCTTTCGAGCGTCCTAAATTTTATTTTGCTTTGGATTCTTTTAAGATTTAGAGTGGGATCATTGGACGAAGTTAATATTTTAAATTCAACTTTGAAAATAAGTGTAGCCGCTTTAGTCATGGCTTTTGTCGTACAAGCAATGAAATTTTTTATTGAACCATTTGTCGACATGCAGACTTTTTTTGGAATTTTAAGTCAAGGATTAGGGGCTGGGTTGGCTGGTCTTGCGATTTTTGCCGCGGTTGGAATTATTTTAAAATCGAAAGAGATGCTTTCTCTGCGAGATGTAATTAAACATAAATTATTCAAAATAAAACCGCCGTCAATCAACGGCGACATGAGTTTGTAGTTTTAGGTGTTTTAAATTTGTTAAGTTTTGGATTTAGGTTAAAGGGGTGATTTAATTCATTCTCCAAATTTTTCACGATCGTGAAAAATTTGGAGAATGAACCCGCTTATGAAAAACACAAAACAACCAAAACAATCAATGACTGAAAAAATTTTATGGGCGATTTTTAACTTAGGAGAATTAGTAGGAGGAATATTATATGTCCCTCATACATGGAATCAAGTAATTTATCCTGACTATGAAAAAATTCGAAGAATGGTTGGTCAACAAATTAGTCGTAAACAATTTGCTGATTTTTTGAGCCGTTTTAAAAACATTGGTTATTTAAAAACAAAAACTATTGAAGGTCACAAAGCAATTTTATTAACTCCAAAAGGATTAAAAAAGATCCAAAAGATTAATTTGAAATATTTTAATCTTAAAAAGCGAAAAGATAAAAAGTGGCAAATGATTATTTTTGATGTTCCAGAATCTGATCGAAAAATGAGAGATAAATTTCGCACAACCCTAAAGGCGCTGGGTTATCAGCAGTTGCAAAAAAGTGTTTGGGTTTCGCCGTACGATGTTTTTCGACAAACAGAAAAAGTGATTAAACTTAATAAATTAGCATCATGTGTAAAATATTTTTTAGTTGAAAAGGTTGATTGACATTTTTCAAATTCAAATTTAAGACATTGTTTGGAAAGACTTTCTCCATTTTTGTCACGATCGTGAGAAATGTGGAGAATTGGGCAAATTTATTTTTTTGTGATAAACTGATCTGGCAGTTTTTAGTTTTAAAATAATATTTTGGTAGGTGGCGATTAGTCAAATTTATGAAGGATAAAATACGCAATTTTTGTATTATCGCTCATATTGATCACGGTAAGTCGACTTTGGCTGACCGTCTTTTGGAATTTACTGGCACAGTTTCTAAACGAGAAATGCGTGACCAGATGCTTGACATGATGGATCTAGAACGCGAGCGCGGTATCACGATAAAACTGCAGCCGGTGAGGATGGATTATAAAGAAAATATTTTGAATTTAATTGATACTCCTGGTCATGTTGATTTTAATTATGAAGTTTCAAGGTCGCTTGCAGCTGTAGAAGGCGCCGTCCTTTTAGTAGACGCGACTCAAGGCGTGCAGGCTCAAACGATCGGTAATTTATATTTGGCTTTAGAACAAAATTTAACAATTATTCCAGTTGTTAACAAAATTGATTTGCCAAACGCGGAAATTGAAAAAACAATGCAAGAAATGGTAGCGCTTCTTGGCTGCAAAAAGGAAGATGTGATTTTAGCTTCAGGCAAAACAGGGGCTGGAGTGCCTGAAATTTTAGAAGCCGTTGTGAAAAGAATTCCGCCGCCAAAAGGGAATGAGACTTCGGCGCTTCGCGCTTTAATTTTTGATTCTAAATACGATGAATTTAAGGGTGTGGTCGCATATGTTAGAGTTGTGGACGGCGAAGTGAAACGCGGAGATAAGATTTCTTTAATGGCAACGAAAACAGAAAGCGAGGTTTTAGAAGTCGGGTATTTTAAGCCAAAAATGATGCCAGCAGAGAAATTAACGACTGGAGAAATTGGCTATATCGTGACTGGATTAAAAGAAATAGAGAAATGTAGAGTTGGCGATACTATTACAAATTACGAATCGCAAATTACAAACCACAAATCACAAATCACAAATCACAAAATTGAGCCGTTGCCGGGCTATAAAGAAGTGAAGCCAATGGTTTTTGCTGGCATTTTTTGCAAGGACGGAAGCGATTTTCCAAAATTACGCGAGGCGATTTTAAAATTGAAATTAAATGACGCGGCGTTAACTTTTGAGCCAGAACAATCTAAAGCCCTTGGTTTTGGTTTTCGTTGCGGTCTTTTGGGATTGCTTCATTTAGAAATTGTTGAAGAACGGTTAAGAAGGGAGCACGGTTTGGATGTAATTGTGACTGTTCCTTCAGTGGCGTATCGCCTGACGCGCAAAAACAGTGAAGTGTCAATTATTAAAAGTCCGCTTGATTTGCCTGACCCAACAT
>JBBIUS010000048.1:0-3522 GCA_037440105.1 Candidatus Falkowiibacteriota bacterium | reverse complement strand
TCTGTAAAATCCAAATCGATATCAGGCATGGTTACTCTTTCAGGATTTAAAAATCTCTCAAAAAGAAGATTATAAACGAGCGGATCAATATTTGTGATATTAGTTAAATAAGAAACTATCGAACCAGCCGCACTGCCACGGCCTGGGCCAACAACGATTCCATTTGATTTTGCCCAATTAACAAAATCCTGCACAATTAAAAAGTATGGCGCAAACCCGGTTTTAGCAATAACAGATAACTCGTACTCCAAACGATCCAAAATTTCTTTAATTTTTGGATTTGACATTTGACATTTGACATTTGACATTTCCAAACCATACCTCTTCTCCAACCCTTTATAACATAACTCCCGCAAGTATTCATCCGCACTTTTCCCATTCGGCACTTCAAAATGTGGCAAAGTTATCTTTCCAAGTTCTAATTCAACATTGCATATTTCAGCAATTTTTTGCGTATTTAAAATTGCCTCTGGTACATCGGAAAACGCTTTTTCCATCTGCTCAGCAGATCGGAAAGAATAATCCTCACCCATCATACACATGCGATCCTTATCCTCTATTTTCTTTTTTGTCTGCAAACACAAAAGTACATCTTGGGCTTCAGCATCTTCTGGATTAAGATAATGGACATCGTTGGTCGCCACAAGAGGTATATTCAATTTTTTCGAGAGATTAATCAACTCTTGATTTACCTTTTCTTGTTCAGGGATTGCTGGGTGACTCTGGATCTCTAAATAAAAATCTTCTCCAAATAAATTTTTATATTTCAAAATTATCTCTTCAGTTTTTTGCAAATCGCCGTTTAAAACAGAATTAGGAATTTCACCATTCAAACAGGCTGACAAAGCAATCAACCCTTCATGATATTTTTCTAAAATTTCCCAGTCAATCCTTGGTTTATAATAAAAACCCTCAAGATGCGCCAGGGTTGTTAATTTAAGTAAATTTTTATAGCCAGTTTTATTTTTTGCCAAAAGCACTAAGTGATATGGCCGCTCATCAATTTTTGCTCTTTTATTATGACGACCGTATCTCGCAATGTAAGCTTCCACTCCCAAAATCGGCTTAATGTCAGATGCTTTGCATTTTTGATAAAACTCAACAATACCATACATTACACCGTGGTCAGTCAAGGCCAAGGCTTTCATTTTATTCTTTTTTGCTTTAGCAACAAGCTCATCAATTTTTGCCAAACCGTCCAAAAGAGAGTAATGGCTGTGTACATGCAGATGAATAAATTGACTCATAAGTATCTAAGTGGTTCATCGTAGAGTAGGACCTCCTGCCCCACTCTCCAATAGTCTATTTTTTGCTTTTCTTTTTTCTTTCCGCCACAAAATCTACCATCTTTTCTACTGCTTTGCCCATCAGACCAAGATAAACGGATGTATGTTCAAACTTTTCTCTAATTTTCTCGATCGCCTGACTGACTTTTTCAACTTTTTCCCGAAAACTGTTAATCAACTGATTAGCGTGCCGTAACATCATTATAACATAATAAAACATCCAGGAAAGAAAAATCGTGAGCCATAAAATTGAAAAAGCTAAAATAACATAAAGTAGATCTTTGCTTGTTTCAATCATAAGTGTGATACGAATCTACAAATTTTATGCGAATCTACAAATGACGAATTCACAGATTCGTTGATTCGTCAACATCCGTTGATTCGTATCGTATATTTTTTAACTTCTTAATTTTGCCTCAAACTTTTGGTTTAATCTTTGAATAATTTGTTGCTCTATTTTTTTTGCTTCGTCCAATTTAAGCGTTCGCTCATCTGAACGATACACTACTCGGAAAGCCAAACTTTTTTTACCCGTTTCTACGCCTCTGCCTTCATAGACGTCAAAAAGCCTAACTTCGCGTATTAATCGACGGTCTACCCCAAAAATAACTTTGAGCATTTCTTGCCAAATTGTTTGCCGAGGAACAATAACTGCGACGTCCAGCTCAATACTCGGATATTTTGGAATCGCTTTATAAATTCGTTTGTCAGAATACAATTTTACTAACTCGTCAAAATTAATCCCGAAAATACCAATTCTATGTTTGATGCCAAAATTATTCTGGACCCTTGGATTTAACTCTGTCACTAAGCCCAATGTTCTGCCGCCGGCGTTAATTTGCAAAGTTCTCGCTTTATGAGCCCACCTTGGCGCGTTATCCCGCCATACCGTAAATTGATAATCAATATTTAGCACATTAAGTAAAGTGCTTACCGCGTCTTTCGCTTCGTAAAAAGGCGTTTCGCCCCCCTTCTCTAAAAACATAGCGGCCAAGGACTTATCCTGTTGGGGTAAAAATTCTTTTTTGCTGGCATCTTTATAATATTCGCCTCGTTCTTGATAGAAAATCGTTCCGAGTTCAAAAATTCTGACTCTCTCAAAAAAGTGCTGGTTTTGCGAAATATTCAAAATTAGATTTGGAATCAAACTTTGGCGAAGATGGGATAAATTTTTAGCAATTGGATTTATTAATCTTATGTGGTTCGCCGGATCAAACTCCGCCTTCCTTAAAATTTTTTCGTCAACAAATGAATAATTGTGGACCTCGGTCATTTCCAAACCGACGGCTAGAATATTTTTTACTTTTCTTTCAACTATGCGCTCACGATTTATTTCCGGCGGTTCCATTATTACTTTAGGCATCTCTGAAACAATGTTGTCATAGCCGTAGATACGCGCTACTTCTTCAACCAAGTCGTCAGGAATACTGACATCGCCTGTCGCCCGCCAAGTTGGGATTTTAACATTCAGCGTTTTGCCAACTTTTTTCACACCAAAACCTAAACTCTTTAAAATATTATTCACTTTTGCTGCCGGAATTTCTTGCCCAATTTTTTTCTTTAAATAATCCAAATTCACACCAAAACCTAAACTCTTTAAAATATTATTCACTTTTGCTGCCGGAATTTCTTGCCCAATTTTTTTCTTTAAATAATCCAAATTCAGTTTAATCGGCCCTTGATTTAATTTAAAATTTTTAACATCAGCAATTTTGCTTATCACTTTTGCGTCTGGGATTAATGCTGTGATTAACTCTAAAGTTTTCATCATTCCTAAGTCTGCCAAATTAGGATCAAGGCCTTTCTCAAATCGCATTGACGCCTCGGTACGAAGACTTAACCTCGTCGCTGTTTTTCTAACGCTCACTGGCTCAAAATTTGCTGACTCCAAAATGATGGCCGTGGATTTGTCGTCAACCTCTGTATTAGCACCACCCATCACTCCAGCAATCGCAATCGGTTTTTTACTATCAGCGATTACTAACATCGATGAATCCAGCTTCCTCTGCACACCATCAATGGTTACAATATTTTCACCACTTTTTGCTGGCCGAACAACAATTTTCCGCGTTAAGCCGCGTTGCTTTTCGCCCCCTTCTGCCTCTACTTTATTAAAGTCGAAAGCATGCATTGGTTGTCCCAATTCCAGCATCACATAATTTGTGATATCCACAATATTATTTATTGCTCTTACACCAACACTCTCAAGCCGCCACCTGAGCCACTCTGGCGAAGG
>JBBIUS010000047.1:0-3673 GCA_037440105.1 Candidatus Falkowiibacteriota bacterium | reverse complement strand
GGACTTCTTCCTTGGCTCCGGCACTACTACAGCCGTAGCTCACAAACTTGGCAGAAAATGGATTGGTGTTGAAATGGGTGAACATTTTTACAGCGTAGTTTTGCCACGAATGAAAAAGGTATTAGCTTATGATAAATCCGGCATTTCAAAAGAGGTTAAGGAATATCAGGGCGGTGGGTTTTTCAAATACTATGAGCTTGAGCAATACGAGGAAGCATTAAATAATTGTGTTTACGAAAATCATGATATTTATATTGCAGGTAATAAATCACCTTATGAACAATATGTTTTTCTAAAAGACGAAAAAATGCTCAAAGCTTTAGAGATTGATTACAAAAATAACAAAGTCAAAGTTGATTTAGACAAACTCTACCCAAACATAGACGTTGCAGAAACATTGTCTAACCTTACCGGCAAATGGATTAAGAAAATAAGTGAGGGCGAGGTGGAGTTTGAAGATGGGACAAAAATCAATACCAAAGATTTGGATTATAAACTTATTAAGCCGTTAATTTGGTGGGAATAAATTTTTTTATGAAAAAACAGGGGTTTAAAAAAGGTGAAATCATAATTTACAAGTCCAAAGAGGGACCGCAATTAGAAGTGAGGTTTGCTGGTGAAACCGTTTGGTTAAGACAGGAAGAAATCGCAAGATTATACGGTAAAGAAAGGTCGGTTGTTACAAAACATATCAACAAAATTTTTGCTGATAAAGAAGTGGATAAAAAAAGCAATGTGCAATTTTTGCACATTGCAAATTCAGACAAACCAGTAGCGTTTTACAGTTTAGATGTAATTTTAGCTGTAGGTTATCGTACCAATTCTTCAAAAGCTATTCGTTTCAGAAAATGGGCAACTCAGGTTCTGAAAAATTATTTATTAAAAGGTTATGCTCTCAATCGAAAACGCCTGCTTCAAACTCAAAATACTCTTAAGAATTTACAGGAAACTATTGTTTTGCTTCAGGAAAAAGCAAAACACGGATTGCTTGCCGGGCAGGAGCAGGAAATTTTAAGTTTACTTTCAAATTACGCTAAAACACTGACTTTACTTGAACAATACGACAAAGAAAAAATTGCGCTTGTCAAAAGAACAAAGGGAAAATTTATTTTAGGCTATAGCGAAGCAGGAAAAATCATTAGCGAAATTAAAAAAAATTTAATTGCCAAAAAAGAAGCCAGCGATTTATTTGGGCAGGAAAACGACGGAAAGCTCAAGGCAATTTTAGGCAATATCTATCAAACATTTGATGGTAAGGAGCTCTATCCAAGCTTAGAAGAAAAAGCAGCGCATCTTTTGTATTTCATTATCAAGGATCATCCTTTTGTTGACGGCAATAAACGGATTGCTTCTTTTTTATTTGTTTATTTTTTGGATAAAAACGATTATCTCTACAAGCCAGGTGGAGAAAAGAAAATCAATGACAATGCTTTAACCGCACTGGCGCTTTTGATTGCCGTGAGCAATACCAATGAAAAAGATAAATTTATAAAACTGATAACCAATTTACTGGCAGTATGAAATTATATTTACAAAACATCATAGACGATATTTCTTTTGAAAACCTGCCCGCAAAGTGGCAAGGATTTGATTTGGTGCGATTTTCAAAAGATAAAACGCTTTTTGATTTTCAAAAGCAGGGGCTTCAAAACGCGCTAAAAGGCTTATGGCTTTATTTCATGGACAAAAAAGCGGGCAAACAAAGTTTTTTCAATCTTTACCAAGCCAACGATTTTACAGAAAATTTTAACTACGATTTGAAAAAGAAAGAGGGCAAGAAGACGGCAAAATATCTTTTGGAATACGATAAAGATTATCCCGCCATAGATTCAAAAATTCCTTTCACTCATTTTATCAACCGAATGAGTTTCTGGATGGCGACCGGCTCGGGCAAGACGCTGATTATCGTTAAACTGATTGAACTTTTGGGAAAACTTATTGCTGAAAAAGAATTGCCAGCAAAAGATATTCTTTTTTTGGCGCACCGTGATGACCTTTTGGACCAATTCAAAAATCATGTTGAGGAGTTTAACAGCTTTAGTTTTGATACAAAGATAAACCTTAAAAATTTAAGAGATTACGAGAGCGTCAAGCGTGAAAACGCCTTGCCGTTTGCCAAAAACGAGATTACCGTTTTTTATTATCGTTCCGATCTGATTTCCGATGAGCATAAAGAAAAAATCGTCAATTTCAAAAATTACGACAGTGGCGGGCAATGGTATATTCTTTTGGACGAAGCCCACAAAGGCGACAAAGAAGACAGCAAACGGCAGATTTTATATTCTATCCTTTCAAGAAACGGGTTTTTATTCAATTTTTCCGCTACCTTTACCGATCCGAGGGACTTTGCAACCTGTGCTTTTAACTTCAATCTTTCAAGGTTCGTTGAAGAAGGATATGGCAAGCATATTTATGTATCGCAATCTAACATCGCAGCATTTAAAGACAAAAGCGATTTCTCCCCGATTGAAAAGCAGAAAATCGTTTTAAAAACACTTTTGCTTTTAACTTACATCAATAAGTATTTTGAAAAGATTAGACAGGTTGACAATTCACTCTACCACCGCCCGCTTCTTCTGACGCTGGTTAATTCCGTAGATGTGGAAAAATCCGACATGGAATTGTTTTTTAGAGAATTGGAAAAAGTAGCAAAAAATGAAATTAGAGCGGATTTGCTTGAGGAGGCGAAACAAGAGCTTGTCCAAGAGTTTAGCAACCACAGAGTATTTGAGTTTGAGGAGTTAGACTGCGTGGTAAATGCCGATTTGGTTTCAAAATTGGATTACAAGGATATTTTGAAATATGTTTTGAACGCAAATACGCCGGGCAAGATTGAGGTTTTGAAAATCCCCGGCAATAGGCAGGAGTTGATTTTTAGGTTAATGACGGCTGATAAACCGTTTGCTTTAATCAAGATTGGCGACATTTCCGGCTGGCTGAAAGACAAACTTGATAACTATGAGATAAATGAAAGTTTTGAAAACGAAAGTTATTTCCGGCGAATCAATCACGATGATTCCGACATAAATATTTTAATGGGTTCCCGCTCTTTTTATGAGGGTTGGGACTCTAACCGACCGAATTTGCTTTTGTTTGTGAATATCGGAGTTGGAAGCGACGCCAAAAAATTCGTTTTGCAATCGATCGGGCGAGGTGTGAGGATAGAGCCGCAAAAATTCCAAAGGAAACGGCTCCAAAACTTGTTTAATGCCAAAGTTGTAAAAGAGGAAGTTTTTGAGAAAGTAAAAAATCTAATTCTACCAATTGAGAGTTTATTTGTTTTTGGCACTAACGCCGAAAACCTGAAAGAAATAATTGCAACGCTGAAAGCAGAGAAGCAAGATAAAGATTTGGGCGATGTGTTTATTTTGAATCCCGAAGCGCAAAAACATACTCTTTTAGTGCCGGTATATAAAACCGCCGAGAGGATTTTTGCCGAAGAAAAAGACCCGCAAAAATATCCTGTCAGCCGCGATGATTTTGATATAACCTCGCAATTTTATGAATTTTTAGGCGATAAAGTTGCTTTGGCAAAATACGATTGTGAAGTGAAGGTTTTAAAGAAAGCAAAAGAAAGTTTTTCGGAAAAAGAGCGATATTATGATTTTAGCGAAACAAAATCACTTTTTGAACCAGAGTTAATTCTTGACCGGATTTTTGATTATCTCGGAGT
>JBBIUS010000046.1:0-3756 GCA_037440105.1 Candidatus Falkowiibacteriota bacterium | reverse complement strand
TGAAGATTATTTTGAGACAAAAATTCCCCAACTTGAAAAATTGATTCACCGACATTTTATTGATTCTGGCTCGCTCAGAGTCAAAGCGGAAAAATTTAATACAAAAAGCGCATACGAGGTGACATTGGATTTGAAATTACCAAAGAGAAATTTTTTAGTAAGCGAAGATGACCATACCATTGTGGAAGCGATAGACCTTGCAAAAGATAAATTAATTGCGCAGTTGAAAAAGTTGAAGAGATAACATTTAAATAAAATTCCAAGCACCAAGCACCAAATTACAAATAAGCTCCAAATCCCAATAGCCAAAATCCAAAACAAGTTTGAAATTTAAGATTTTGAATTTATTTGAGATTTGAAATTTGTGATTTGGAATTTATAAAATTTTTATGAAAAAATCTTTTGATGTCCTTACGGTCGGCGGAGCAACGAGAGATATCACTTTTTATACAAAAGAAGGAAAATTAATTGCTAATCCCAAAGATCCGCTTCGTCAGAAGTTGCTTGGTTTTGAATACGGAGCAAAAATTGGCATTCAAAAAGCTTTTTTTACTTTTGGCGGCGGCGCGGCAAATACTGCCGTGGCTTTTTCGCGTTTAGGATTGAAAGTGGCTACGATTTTGCGAGTTGGCAATGATGAAGACGGCCGAGCCGTGATTGATAATTTAAAAAGAAATAAAGTTGACACTAAATTTATTCAGCTCGACGAAAAAGCCAAAACAGGCTTTTCTTTTATTGTAACTTTTGGGCCGACCATGGAGCACACGGCGTTTTTGTATCGCGGCGCCAATGATGAATTACGAATTAGGAATTATGAATTAGGTAAATTGAAAACAAATTGGTTTTACGTGGCGTCATTGTCGGGAGATGGTTGGCGCAAAGTGATGGATGCAATCACATCCACTAAATCACGACTTGCTTGGAATCCAGGAGCGAAGCAATTGACGGCAGGATTGGTCGGTTTAAAAAAATATTTGAAGAAAACATCAATTTTATTAGTTAATAAAGACGAGGCAATTGAACTTGTCGTATCTTTACCAAAATATAAAAAAATGGATGTTAGTTGGTTAAATCAGCCAAAGAATTTATTTAGAGTTTTGAATGAGTTTTGCCAAGGCATTTTGGTTATTACCGACAGCGCCAGGGGTGCTTACGCCTATAACAGCGGAAAGTTTTATTACCAAAAAGCATTAAGCAAAAAAATTGTTGATACAACGGGGGCAGGTGATTCTTTTTGTTCTAGTTTTACCGCCGGATATATTTTATATCATGGCGACATTTTAAAATCTTTGAAACTCGGGGCGATAAACAGTGCGTATAATTTGACAATGGTCGGGGCGCAGGAACCATTATTGACGCGGAAAGAGGCGGAAAAGAAAATGAAGTATTAAAATATTTTTAATTTTTAATAAAATTCCAAGCACCAAGCACTAAATTCCAAATAAATTACAAATTCTAATTTTCAAAAAAATTTTTGATTTTAGCCATTGGAATTTATTTGGGATTTGAGATTTGTTATTTGTATTTTTAAGTAAAATTTATGTCCGATATAAAAAAAATTCGTGTTGAAATTTCAGCTCGCCATGTTCATTTATCTCAAATTGATTTAGAAAAACTTTTTGGCGTAGGTTATAAATTAAAAAAAATTAAAGATTTGTCACAAGAAGGCGAGTTTGCGGCAGAAGAAACAGTCACAATTGTTGGGCCAAAGAGAAAATTGGAAAATTTAAGAGTGGTCGGGCCAGCCCGTGAAGCAACACAGGTAGAATTGGCTTACACTGATTGTTTTTTCTTGGGTATTGACGCCCCTATTCGTGTTTCAGGCGATTTAAAAGGTTCGGCCGGAGCAAAACTTATTGGACCGGCTGGAGAAGTTAATTTAGTTGAAGGTGTGATTGCCCCCAAAAGACACTTGCACATTAATCAAAAAGAAGCAGATGAAATCGGTGTAAAAAACAATGATATAGTAAAAGTCAAAATGGAAGGCGAGAGAGGGCTTATTTTTGACAATGTGATTGTCCGCATTAAGCCAAATTATCGCATGTCAGTTCATCTTGATACTGACGAAGCTAACGCAGCCGGTTGCGGTAAAGTTTGCGGTTTAGGAGAACTGATTCTGGATTAATATGGCAATTGTTAAAATTTTATTAGTTGGCTATTTCAAATGGGTTAGTAAAAATGTCTGCCGCGCTTCTTCCACGGTTACTTTTATTGAGGATGGCAAAGAGAAAATTATTGTTGATACAGGAAATTTAGTTGATCAAAATAAGATTTTAGCAGCCCTTAAAAAGATAAAAATTAAACCAAGTGATGTCACAGCTGTGATTAATACTCATCACCATCCAGATCACGTTGGTTGTAATTTTTTATTTGAAAAGGCAAAATTTATTGATAGCAACAGTATCGCAGTTGGCGATAAATTTACGATTTTGCCTCAGCAGGATTTTTCTTTAACACCAAATGTAAAAATAATTCAATCACCAGGACATACGTTGAATGACTGTACAGTTTTAGTTAAAACATCAAAAGGGAAAATAGCAATTGTAGGGGATTTAATTTGGAAAGAAGGAAAAGCAGGATTTCAATTAGCCTTTTCAGAAGATAGAAAATTACTTCGGGTAAGTCAAAAAAAGATTTTAAAAATGGCTGATTGGATTATTCCGGGCCATGGAAAAATATTTAGAGTAACCAGTAACGAGTAATTTACTTTTTTTACTGGTTACTGGTCACTGGTTAATAATTATAACCTATGAAATATATTCTAGTTATAAATTGCGGCAGCGCGACTTTAAAGTTTAAAGTTTTTGAATTTGATAGTTTGAAAGAGATGATGTCGGGCATTGTAGAAAGGATAGGATTATCTGGAAGTTTTATAGAATTAAGAATCAAAAATCAAGAGTTAAGGCATTATTGTCAAGTTAAAAATCATGAAGATGCTTTGAAAGTTATTTTGCGAGAAATTGAAAATTGTAAATTGAAAATTGAAAATTTTTCTTTGGTTGGCCACCGCGTAGTGCACGGTGGTGAAGAATTTGTAAAGCCAACAATTATCACACCTTCGGTCTTGCAAAAGTTAAAAAAATATAGTAAATTGGCTCCACTGCACAATCCAGTAAATTTGATGGGTATTAAATCTTGTCTTAAATTTTTGCCAAAAGTAAAGAATGTCGCGGTCTTTGATACGGGTTTTTACGCAACGCTGCCAGATTATGCTTATATCTATGCGATTCCTTACAATTTTTATTTGAAACATGGTATTAGACGCTATGGCTTTCACGGGATTTCCCATCAATATGTCGCAGAAGAAGCGGCAAAAAGGATAAGACAGCCATTAAATAGTTTGAATTTGGTAACTTGTCATTTAGGGAGCGGTTGCAGTATTACAGCTGTGCGAGGCGGCAGGGCAGTTGATACAAGTATGGGGTTTACCCCCCTTGAAGGGTTAGTGATGTCAACTCGCGCTGGGGATATGGATCCGGCAATTATTCTTTATTTAATTCGTGAGTTGAAAATGGATGTAGGGGAAGTGGATGATATTTTGAACCGTCGTTCAGGATTGATGGGAATCTCGGGGTTTGCGGATATGCGAGATGTACTTATCACAGCTGGGTACCATGTGCCAGGATACAAAAAAAGAAAAGTTAAAAGTCAAAAATTAGCCCGTTTGGCTTTGAAAATTTTTGTCTATCGCATACAAAAATACATTAGTGCATATGCTGGTATTCTGGGCAAAGTCGACGCGATAATTTTTACTGG
>JBBIUS010000045.1:0-3767 GCA_037440105.1 Candidatus Falkowiibacteriota bacterium | reverse complement strand
GGCTGCAATCAGTTTATCACGGGGTCCGTAAATTAAGCAATCTTTAGTATCAAAGGTGATTACTTCCCCTTTCGTTAAATTTTTTTCTTGTTTTGATAAGATATTTTTAATAATATGCCACTTTCCCAAATCAGACCAGTTAATTTTATCAGAAATAATCACAGCAAGCTTCGGTGCCTTGAGTGTCACAGTTGATTCAATAGTCATTTTTTCCAAAGATGCGTAATTCCCTTTTTTGCCTTCTGCTATCTTTTGACACACTTTATACATTTCTGGCTGTAATTTACGAAATAAATCCAAAATGGTTTTTAATTTCCAAATATACATCCCCGTGTGACAAAGATATTTACCAGATTGAATTAATTTTTTGCATTGATACAAAGCCGGCTTTTCTACCCAACGAATGACTTTAAAAATCTTTGCCTCATTGTCGGCCACACGTTTCCCGACTTTAATATAACTATAACCAGTGTCGGGATAACGCGGCTTTGCCCCAGGTGTCACTATATAATCTAAATTTTTTTCTAAAAATTTTTCTGCGGCGCCAAGCATTTTGCAAAAAGCCACTGCGTCAGAAATGTAATCATCAGACGGCAAACTGGCCGTGATAATATTTTCACCGAACCGCTTTGCTAAAATACATGATTCTAAACAAATCGCCGGGCCAGTATTTCTACTTGCCGGTTCGATGATTATATTTTTATCTAACAACTCAGGAATTTCCTTTTTCAATTTTTCAACCATTTGTTGATTTACGGAAATAAAAAGATCGCCTTCATTTTTCAAAAGCGGCTTTACGCGATCGACTGTAGCGCGAATCAATGATTTATCGCCGATTATATCCTGAAACTGTTTAGGATTGTTCTCGCGACTTATTGGCCAGAGCCGAGTCCCGATCCCGCCGGCGCGAATAACAATTTTCATGGCTTGCTTTTTATTAGAACTTTTATTAATTCAATCAATTTTCCTATGCCAATATCTAGGATTAAAATTAAAAATACTAATGTCAAAATAAAGCCGTATTTATGAGTTACCCAAAAAGCATTCAAATAAAGCCAGGCATCGTAGATCATTCTTTTAAGATAATTTGTGCTTGGCGAAGGGAATCTGATGACATCTTTGCTGACTTTATCGCCGTCGATATCAACTTTTATATAATGATAAAAACTATGGTTAGGGTCATCGGTTAGAAGCTCTCCTCCGGCTCCGCCCGTTATTACATATTCCACGCCGTTTTTTACTACATTGTAGTAAGCGTGAATGTGCGAGACAAAAACCATGTCCGGCTTATATTTTTCCATAAGGGCCATAAATTTTTCACCATTTACCCTATCTTCCAGGGCGTGCCAAAGATTTGGCCGAGGGTCAAAAGGTGGGTAATGCGAAAAAACAAATTTATGCTTGTAATTTTTCTGCAATTCACTCTCCAGCCACTGCATCTGGACTTCATCAATTGCCATGCCATTAGCTGTATCCAAAACAATAAATAAAGAATCGTTGTAATCAAATGAATAATAAAATTTTCCGAAAATATCAAAATAATTTCCCTCGCCTTTTTCCCTAACGTCGTGATTACCCGGCGCGACTAAAAAAGGCGTCTTCAAATTTTTAATTAAATTGTAAAAGATGCGGTATTTTGTCTTTTCTCCGTCATAAACCAAATCACCAACATCAATGGCAAACAAATAATCATTGCTGTCAATATCCTTCAAAATTCTCTTAAAAGTTTTGTAGCCGTTTTTGTTATCAGCCAAAACAGCAAAACTGAAATTTTGACTTGGCGCAACCTTTTGAATTCTTTTTATCTCATGTTCGTTCCAATTGCCTGGTCCCACTGGCCAAAAATCATTTAAAACAATTAAAATCAACAAAAATAAAATAATCGCTATGGTAACAATGTGCCGTTTTTTTGTAAAAATCTTTTTGAGTCTAGCCCAAAACATAAACTTAACTATTATTTTTTGAATACCTTATTCCAAGGAAGCCTTTCTGCAACAAAAGCAGATAACGCACCGATTAGAATTCCGCCTAACACATCAAGTGGGTAATGCACTCCAACATAAATCCTTCCTAAACCAACTAACGCAGCTAACACAAAAAAGACCACTCCTAATTTTTTATTATAAAAATAAATTGAAAAAGCCAAAGCAAAAGATAAGACTGTGTGGCCCGATGGAAAAGAGGCGTCAGCTGATTTATCTATCAATTTTAAAACTTCATGAACTGCAAACGGTCTTGGTCTTTGATAGGCCAACTGTATAATAATTTTCAAAACATAGCCAAAAAATGCGGCAGCAAAAGCTTTTAATGCTACAATTTGGCGAACCATTTTTTGCACTTCATCTTTCCAAATGCAAAGTAAAGTTGCGGCAAGAAAAACCATTACAAAAATTAAATACTCGGCAAAAAAAATGCCTAGAAAATCCAAAAACCACCACCTGCCAGCTAAATTGTTGATGAGTTGGAATAAGGCGTAATCCATAGATTGGTATTTAGTATCTAGTATTTGGTATCTAGTATGATATTAGGAATATTAAACTTAAATACAAAATACTAGATGCTAGATACGAAATACGAGATACGAGATACTATTTCTGGCATTTCGGGCAAAAACATGTCCCCCGTCCGCCAAGTTTAATTTGTTTAATAATTCCGCCGTCGCCGCGAACGCACTTTTCTCCTGCCCGACCATAAACTTTTAAATACG
This sequence comes from Candidatus Falkowiibacteriota bacterium, assembly GCA_037440105.1. Classification (GTDB taxonomy): domain Bacteria; phylum Patescibacteriota; class Patescibacteriia; order XYB2-FULL-38-15; family XYB2-FULL-38-15; genus JBBIUS01. Next base: position 1,060 of record JBBIUS010000045.1, on the reverse strand, counting down.
GCACATAACCACCCTGCTCGCCGGAAATATCAACATAGGTGTCAACCGAAGAACCTTTACGAGCGATCGATGATTTCAAAATTTTAATCAAACCATCGTACAAATCGCGAATTTCTTGTTCAGTGAGCGTCGCCACGACTCGCGTAGGCAGCACTCTGGCATAAAAACAAGCTTCCTGCGCATAAACATTGCCAACCCCAGCAATAAATGTTTGGTCCATTAAAAGCGGTTTAATTTTGGCACGCGGTTTTTTGTTTAACAAATTTTTAAAAACTTCCAGAGTAAAACTTTTATCCAGCGGCTCTGGGCCAAATTTTTCTTTTTCTAAAAAATTTTCAACTTCTTTTGTTTTCATCAATTTTTCCCAACCAAAAAGCCGAAAGTCATAATGTTTTAACTCGTGTCCGTCAGAAAATGTATAAATAATATGGGGTTTGCCAATTCCTTCACGTCCGTCATAAATCAACTGACCTGTTAATTTTAAGTGCGTTACAACGCTCCAGCCGCCGGAGAAATCAATAATTAAAAGTTTTGCCCGGCGACGAATGTCTTTCACAGTCGTACCCGTTAGCGCTTTCACAAATTGCGCGACTGGCACATTAATCATGCGGGCTAATTCGACTTCAACCTTTTTAACCTTTTTCCCTTTAATCCTTTTGACCAATTGCTGCCTTATTGTTTCAACTTCTGGCAATTCGGGCATAATTTTAAAGTATTCAATATCTAGTATTTAGTATATAGTATAAATTCAAAAATTAAATATACAAAATACCAGATACTAAATACTAGATACCCTCCTCCGCTTAACAATAAAAATATATTTAACTAATTCAATCAACAAAAGATTTATGATGCCTAAAAATATCACAATACCCAACTCCCGCAACCCAAGTGGCACTGTCCTTAAAACTTTTTGGAAAAATGGAACATAAAGAGCAACAAAAAACATTAAAAAACCAAAAATCACTGAAAAATTTAAAAATTTATTCTTAAAAGGATTCTCATGCCAAACAGAAAATCTTAAACTGCGGCAGCTCCAAACATAAAAAAGCGAATTAAT
>JBBIUS010000044.1:0-4079 GCA_037440105.1 Candidatus Falkowiibacteriota bacterium | reverse complement strand
TGGCAAAAGAATTTGCTCCGGTTTTTAATGAATACGATGTTTTGAATGTAGAAAAATATACGGCCTATATTAAACTTTTGATTGATAACACGGCTTCCAAGCCATTTAACATGCAAACGCTTCCGCCGCAAAAAGGCAATCCGGAAATGGCGCAGGCAATCAAGCAGTTGTCAAGATTAAAATATGGTCGAGACCGAGCAATTGTTGAAGCAGAGATTTTGGAACGCGCGGCCCTTGGAACGCCGGAGAGGACAGTCGGCCCGCTTTACGGAGAAAAAGGGTTATAAATTAACAATTAACAATCGGCGATTAATAAAAATAAATTTAAAACAAAATTTATGTTTGAAGAAAATTTAAAACAAAACGATTTGACTAAAAATGACACATTGGCGGGCGCGGAAAGCAGCCTCATAGAAACAAAAAGCGACCGTGCGGCGACAGAAGAAGAACTAAAAGATTTGGAAATTTTTTTTAGTTTTGAAAAAATTGAAGCAATTAAAAAATTATTAATCGACATTCAAAATAATATAACAAGAGTTATTTGCCTTTTGAGCGGGAGCGAAAATGTTACAGAATTTCCAAAAGAAGATTTGGCAAAATTAATTTCTGATTTTAGTTTAAACCCGATAAAATTTGATGGAAACAATTCTGTCGCTTTAGGCGAACAAAAAGGGGGGAGAGTGGTTGAAGGTGTTTTTAATGGGCAAAATATGATTGGGGCTGATGGTAAAGAATACTCTGTACCGGCAAATTATGCTTCAAAATCAAAATTAGTTGAAGGAGATATTCTAAAATTAATTATTAACCAGAGGGGGGAATTTATTTATAAACAAATCGGTCCAATTGAGCGGACAAGAATAGTAGGGACCTTGACTCAAGATAAAGACAGCGAAAATTTTATTGTTTTATCTCAAGGAAAAAGATGGCGCGTTCTAACTGCAAGCGTGACCTATTTTAAAGGAGCGCCGGGCGACGAGGTTGTAATTTTGGTCCCCAAAAACACCCCCTCACGCTGGGCAGCCGTAGAGAACATTATTAAAAAGAGCGAGGAATAAATTTATTTTAGTAAAGCAGGTATCAGAGAGGTTGTTCTTTAGAGGAACAACCTCTTATAGTTTCTAATATCTAATTTTTAATATTTAATGACAAAATTTCTAAATTTTTTTTAAAATTATGTTTTGTTATTAGGTGTTTATTAAAAATTAGTAATTAGGAATTTGGACATTTGAACTGAGTATTATTTTGTAATGCAAGAAGATTGTCAAAATTATTGAAATGATATAAGATATTCCAATATGCCATTAGCTTTATACCGCAAATATCGCCCAAAAACTTTTAGCGAAATGATTGGGCAAAATCATATTAAAGTAACCTTGCAAAATGAAATTGAAACAGGTAAAGTTGCCCATGCTTATTTATTCTTTGGCCCGAGAGGAACAGGGAAAACAACTGCCGCAAGGCTTCTCGCAAAAGCAGTCAATTGTTTGAAAAGAGGGCAGGGGGAGTCTGAACCGTGCAATGAATGCGAATCTTGTTTGGAAATTAACGAGGGGAGATCTTTAGATGTTATTGAAATTGACGCTGCTTCTCATACTGGCGTTGAAAATGTTAGGGAAAATATTATTGATAGTGTCATGTTTACACCGGCTAAAAGGAAGTATAAGGTTTTTATTATTGACGAAGTTCACATGCTTTCTGCTTCGGCCTTTAACGCATTATTAAAAACTTTAGAAGAGCCGCCGCCGCACGTTCTTTTTATTTTAGCAACGACGGAAATTTATAAGGTGCCGTCAACAATAATTTCTCGCTGTCAAAGGTTTGATTTCAAAAAAGTAAGTTTTAATGATTTGGTAGAACGATTAAAATTAATCTCCGGGAAGGAAGGCATAAAAATTGATTTAGATATTTTAAAAAATATAGCCAGGCACGCTGAAGGAAGCATCCGAGATGCAGAAAGCTTTCTCGGACAGATTTTTTCCTTAGTTGATTCTTCAAAAGTTGTCAAGCCGTCGCAAGCGGAGTTGGTTATTCCTAAATCTGATTTTAACTTGGTTGTAGAATTTATCAATTATTTATTCGAGAAAAAGACAGAAGACGGGCTTCGTTTTGTTAATTCATTAATTGAAGAGGGGAGAGATTTAGAACAATTTTTGCAAGACCTTATAGAATTTTTACGAAAAATTTTACTTGTCCAAATTAGTAATGGTTTGGATAAGCACGCATTAGAACTGGATGAAAATTTAGAAAATAAGGCGCTCGAATTAAGTAAAAAAATTTCTTCTGAACGTTTAATTGAAATAATTGAACTGCTGATTGAAAAAAGGCGAGAAACTAAATACGCTGATATTATCCAATTGCCGTTAGAATTAGCGGTTATAGAAATTTGTGGGGGTAACGAAATGAATGGTCGGGCTGTAAATCAATCTGCCCATCGGATAGAAAATTCGCCAAAAAGTGTGGTTAGGGATAATGCAGGCGATGAAAAAAAGAAAATAAAAATTGATCTTGAGCAAATAAAAGAAAAATGGTTAGAGATTTTACAACAAGTTCAAGAGTTTAATCATTCTTTGCCTTTAGTTTTAAGAGTCGGTCAGCCTATTGGATTTGAAGACAATGTTTTGCAGGTTGGTTTTAAATACAGATTTCATAAAGAAAGGCTAAATGAGCCAAAAAATCGAACGATTGTTGAAAAAGTAATTAAAAAAATTTTTAATGTTGATCTTAAAATTAACGGCGTAATCGCTGACATAACTTTACCATGCGAAGTAGAGGAAAATAATTTGCAGCAAGTTTTAAAAGAATTTGGCGGGAAATTAGTGGAATAAAAATTAGATATAAATTTTTAATAAAAAAATAAAATACAAAAGCGGGTTTCACCCGCTTTTGTAAATTTTTACCAAGCCATTATTTTTAAAATAAAATTCTAAACCTTAGTTTTAACAAAATAAAAAATCTCCTGCGCATAACTCCGGGGCTTGGATTTAAAAACTTTTCGGTGCGAAGTCGGCGTAACGGCCTGACGGGGGCTTGGTCAAATCATTCCCGCAAAACAAAGAAAAATCTCGACTTTTGTCGAGATTTTTCTTTGGCTCCGGGGCTTGGATTCTCACTGCTCGTCTTGACGCAGTCAGGACTGCGCTTTGAAACCTTGCGGTTTCAATGCTTCCACAAACGGGAAAACTCCCGTTTTCCCGACCCCTTTCCCGTTCTCATCCAAGCCGTTGTTTTTCAAAACAAAATTCTAAACCTTAGTTTTAACAAAATAAAAAATCTTCTGCGCATAACTCCGGGGCTTGGATTCGAACCAAGATTAGATGGTCCAGAGCCATCTGTCCTACCATTAGACGACCCCGGAATAAAATAATGCGATGGAGATAAAGTATTCCTTATGAATCGAAAGTTCAGGAATTTATAATTTATTTTATCAGAAAAACGAACCAAAAACAAGGCATGCAAATAATAATAAAGTAGTTAACAAACTTTATTTTTTATAAAACTGTTTGATTTTTTAATTAAAGAGAGATAAAATTTATTAAAATGACTTCTGGCCGCGTAAGAGCGGTAATTTCTATCAAAGCGGATTGAAGATATTTTACAACCACAAAATGACAAAAATTAAATGGTTAAGTTTAAAAGGGAAAATAATCGCTGTTTGGAAACCTAAAGGCCCGACTTCTTTTGATATTATCCGAAAGTTACGTAATTTAACTGGCGTTAAAAAAATAGGCCACGCAGGAACGCTTGATCCTTTGGCAAGCGGTATCTTGGTGGTGGGCATTGGTCGTGAAGCAACAAAAAAACTTCACGAAGTTGCAGAAACAGAAAAAGAATATTTGGCAACAATCAAATTTGGCGCAGAAAGCACGACAGACGACGAAGCTGGGAGAAAGACAAAAGTAAGAATCGTTAAAAAACCATCCCGTATTAAAATAGAAAAAGTTTTGTTAGAATTTTGCGGGAAAATTTTGCAGCAGCCGCCGATTTTTAGCGCGATTAAGGTGGGTGGTAAAAGAGCTTATGAATTGGCGCGACAGGGACAAAAAGTAAAATTAAAAAAACGGCAAGTAGAAGTTAAGGAG
>JBBIUS010000043.1:0-4633 GCA_037440105.1 Candidatus Falkowiibacteriota bacterium | reverse complement strand
TCACTGCTAAACTTAATCTTCTCTATCAAGCGCATAAAGCTAAATCCCTAAAAGTCGAGGTAGAGAAAAAATTATCGCCGATTTCGGTTACATTTTTAGGTGACCCAACCAAGTTAATTTCGGTTACCTAGTTAAATGATTTGACACGCCACCTACATTGTATCGGTGGATTTTCTATTCTAAATCAAATATTTTTATTTGAAGATTAAACCAAAGACTATTGCCTCAAAAACCTCTCTTCTTCATCAGCACTACCATCAACATCGCGAATGACTTACGGTGCATTGGTTCTTCTCTACACTACTCATCGGACAAATTTGCCACAAAAGTAGCAATTTGATCCAAGCGGGGGCGGTAGGAATCGAACCCACGTATCCGGTTTTGGAGACCGGTGTTCTACCACTGAACTACGCCCCCATAAAATCTCTACATCAATCTACATGAATATCTACGCCAACCTGTTTTTACTAATATGCGTACTGAAAAACTGGCGCAAGCAAGTTATCTGTTGGCACGTAATCGTCAGTCAAAACAATGGCCGATTTTTCTTCAATAAATTTTTTAATCTCTTCTTCGGGAACTAAGAAGCTGACCGCTTCTATTGATTCATATTGATTATCTCCATTTAATTTCTGCGAAGCTTCGCTCCACTTTGCTATGTCTATTTTTTCTTCCCCAGCTAAAACAACAAATGTGTTTCTTCTGCTCTTGCGCCAGTTTTCTGAAAGCGGAGCTAAATATACGTAAGGAAAAACTTGTTGCAATGTTTTCACAAAAGAACTCACGAATCTTCCATACTTATAATCATCAATAACATTCACGGCATAAAATCCACCTGGCGCCAAATGCGCTTTTATTTTCTCGCCAAACTCTTTTGTAGTCAAATGATACGGCACGGCAAAATCATTAAAAGCATCTCCAAAAATTAAATCGTATTTTTTATCCAAAGATAATTTTTCCAAAAAAATCCGTGCATCTAAATTCGTTGTCTTTACTTTAGTCCCTAAACTTAATCCTAATCTTTCATAATTAAACCGCGTCACAGCAGGATCAATCTCCACCACCTCTAAAATACTTTTAGGATAAAATTTTTCAAAATGCCGAGGCAAAGTATATCCACCGCCCCCCAAAAAAAGCACTGTGAATTCTTCCCTGTTGTTCTGAACAAGAAAATACTCTGTCAAAAATTTATATAACTTTTCATAGTCATAAGTTAAAATTTCTTCTCGGCCCGGATAAACAAAACTATGAATTAAGTGATCCAATTTTAAAGTGTACCCCTGGGCTCCATCGGCCGAAACTTGCGGTCGGATGCTGATACAATAATAATTTGTTTCTTTATTGCAGTTTTGAGGTATCAAAAAACTGCCGACAAAAATTAAACTGAAAAAAATATTAATTTTGTCTTTAAAAAATTTTTCTTGAAAACTAAGGCCGCTAACGAAAAATCCTAAAAAAATTAAAACTATTGCAACTCCGATTATAATAAATTTCGTGCCAAGCAATGAAATTAAGAAAAAACCAGTGCAAAAAGTTCCCAAAATACTGCCCAAGGCGCTTGAGGCATAAATTTTGCCAACTGTCCGACCAGTTTTCTCCAAATTCTTTAAATCAAACTTCACAACCATTGGCGAAATGCTGCCTAAAAAAATACTAGCCGGAAAAAATGTAAAAAACGAAAAAAGAAAAGTAGAAACCATTAAAGGCAAACTGCTGTTCTGCAAAAAAAGACCAACCACAGGCACCAAATAAAGCACCACTATACTTGCTACACCAGAAAGAAAAAATAATCTGCCGAGAATTTTGAGAGAAAGATTTCTATCGGCTATCCTGCCACCTAAATAATTGCCAACGCTAATGCCAGCCAAAATAACTCCAATGATGCTTGTCCAAGTATAAAGAGAGACGCCAAGATATGGAGCCATAATTCTGCCTGCCACTAATTCTAAAACCATCAAACAAAAACTGCTTATAAAAACAATAAAATTTGGAAATTTCAAATCCTCTCTTTTTTCCAATTCTTCCATAAAATATTAAAACCTACAAAATTAAAAGTCTCGTACGAGTTTACAAATTTTGCATTAAAAAGATAACAAACAATCCACTGACGAAGCTGTATAAATCTTTTGTAATTTCGTAGGCTATCTATTTTGTTTCTTTATGTAAGGTATGTTTTTTGCACCACTTACAATATTTTTTTAATTCAAGCCTGTTTTTGAGCGTTTTTTTATTTTTGCGAGAAAAATAATTAATGCGCTTACAAACAGAACACTCCAGTTTAATAAGATTTTCTTGCGACATAAAATTTTAATTAAAAGTCAAAATCCCTCTTGAGGCGGATGCACCCCAATATGCCTCAGGCATAAAAATGTAAAATTTTTGATTTTTGATATTTAATTTTTTATTTAGATAAGCCAGCGGTCGGATTCGAACCGACGACCCACGGTTTACAAAACCGTTGCTCTGCCAACTGAGCTACGCTGGCCTATGCTATGGGAGGGCAAAGATTTGCACGTCGTCCCGCAATACTGCGGGACTCCCTAAAACCCTGCGGTTTTAATATTTCCGCAAATCGGGAAAACTACGTTTTCCCGACCCCTTTCCTGTGCAAATCTACTAATCTAATAAATGATTAATTTATAAATTGCATTATCTTTATTTTATTGTACACAATGGGTGGGCAAGGATTTGCACCTTGGAAGGCGTAAAGCCAGCAGATTTACAGTCTGCCCCGTTTGACTACTTCGGTACCCACCCTAAACCGTTGGCCGGATTTGAACCGGCGACCTACTCCTTACCATGGAGTTGCGGCATTTATCCCACACCTTCAAAAGCCGAGACCGGGAATTGAACCCGGGACCCCATCCTTACCATGGATGTGCTCTACCAACTGAGCTATCTCGGCAAAAGAAGATGCGGGACCAACTGAGCTACAACGGCAAGATTCAAATTCAAGCTTGTTTACTCAAAACAAAAAATTTTATGTTTTCTTCAATTTTTTTCTTGACTATTTTAAAGACTTTATCCTCTCTTCAAATTCACTTAATTTTTGATTTTCAGGATTAACTTCCGCAAGTTTTTTCAAGGTTTTCCTCGCTAACTCCTTTTTTCCTAATATTATACTGATTTCAATTAAAAAATCAAGATTTTTGGGATTAGTTGGTTCTATTTCCACTGCTTTTTGGAAATTTACAAATGCCTTTTCTGCTTCTCCTCTTTGTTGCTGAAGTAAGGCCAAATCAATCAAAGTTTCAACGTCTTTTGGATTTAATTTTAAGATATGCTGCAAAGTCTCATTGGCATAATCATAATTCTTTTGTTCTAAATAAAGAAAACTTAATTTTTTATAAGCGTCAATATTTTTACGGTCAAGGGCAATAATCTCAACATACTTTTTTTCAGCCTCATCTAAATTTCCTTCTTTTAAAAATTCATCAGCAGCAAAAAATAGAGTCTTAATTTTTTTCTCCAATTCTTCCTGACTTAAAGAAATGGCTGGTTTCCTTTTCGTACATCGCTTTTCTAACTCTAAAATTCTATTATAAAATTTTTTAGACCAACTCTCTGTCATCCTAAATATTGGTAAAAACACTTTTTTTAACGTCATTCCTAATTCTAAAAATTTACGTTTCAAACGAAAAGCAACAATTTTTTCCTTTGTCTCTGCCTCTTGTTCACTTTTTATAACTTTAATGTCAATAGCAGAAAGTAGCGGAAATTTACGAATAACAATAAAAATAATACCCGCCAGAGAAAAAACCATAGCAATTAATGAAATAATATCGTAAAAAGACATGAGCGCTTCGCTAAATTCAAAAATTAAAAATAAAAAATAAAAATTGTGGAATACGAAATTTTGCAATGCAAAATTTCGTATAAAATAATTTTACCTAATTTTTTACATTTTATATTTTATTTTTATTTTTTATTTACGCTTTTCCCGCACTTCCAAACATTTTAATTTTTTCTTTTACCACTTTTGATACTGCCTCAATACTTGGAGACAAAACTTTTCTCGGGTCATAAATTTTTGGGTCTTCTTTCAATGTTTTCTTTATTGCTTCAGTAAAAGCAAGCCTAATTTCTGTGTCAATATTAATAATATTTATTCCTAACTTTACTGCTTTTCTAATTTCTTCTTTTTGAATGCCTGAAGCGCCATGTAAAACCAAAGGAATTTTAACTCTTTCAGAAATTTCTTTCAATCTTTTAAGATCCAATTTTGGAACGCCTTTTATAAATTTTGCGATTCCATGGATATTGCCAATTGAAACAGCCAAAGTATCAACACCTGTCCGGCGGACAAATTCTTCTGCTTCAGCTGGATCAGTCATAAAAGCCTCACGTTCTTTGACTTTTACTACATCTTCTATACCTTTGAGCCGACCGATCTCCCCTTGGGCCCAAACGCCGCGTCTGTGGGCATATTCAACCGCTCTGCGGGTAAGAGCCACATTTTCATCAAATGGCAAATCAGAGGCATCCATCATAATCGAAGAAAAACCTGCTTCAATACATTCAACAACTGATTGAAATTTTCTACCATGGTCAAGATGCAGGGCAACAGGAATATTAACCGCCAAATTTTTCGCGATAGTTTTCACAATATGAGTGATTGGCTTCAAGCCAGCAT
>JBBIUS010000042.1:0-4876 GCA_037440105.1 Candidatus Falkowiibacteriota bacterium | reverse complement strand
AAGTCGGAAACTTCAAATCCTTGATTTTTCCTGTGTCCAGCAGATAAATTATTTTTCCGCCATCAATAGAATTGCGGGCAAGGCGATCCGGATGCCAAGCCAAAATTCCTTGGGCTTCGCCAGCGCAAATCCGGTCTAACATTTCTCCGAAAATTTTTCGACCAGGTTCTTTGGCGGTTTGCGCCTCGCACAGCGAGGCGACGATTTCAAGTTTTTCTTTGGCGGCAAATTCCCGCAACTCTGCGAGTTGCGCTTCAATACTCAAAATCTGTCTTTCTTCGGAATCAGTAGATTTTCTACAATAGATAAAGTATTTCATAGGTTTAGTTTAGAAAAGCCCGCTTCTAGCGTCCCGCCTTGCGGAACAAAGACAAAAAATTAAATTTCTGCTTCAAAATCGGCTGGCGAGCCCGCGTAGCGGGCGAGCCAGAAAGAACTTTTACCGACTGGCGGTATGAATTTGAAAATATCCGAACCGATTTCATTAACGGGCTCGGCGGGCGGAATTCCCCCCGAACCCCCTTTCCGCCCGCCTCGCCCGAAAGCGGAAGCGAAAAGGCAAATCGCCAAAGAACCCGAAAAAATGTCGGCTCAAACTTTATTTTGGCCAGAAGCGGGCTTTTCTTTTCCTTGATTGTTCGACTTTTATTTGTTATCATATACTTGTATAGCAAATCAATTTAATGTTATCAAATTATGGAAAATATTCAAGGAAATAAATTAGGTAAGAAAATAAAGGCATTACGCCTTAAACTTGAGCTTTCACAAGATGAATTCGCCAGAAAGGCGGATATTCCTTATACTACCCTTACCAAGATTGAAACCGGCGTGATTAAAAAGCCGTCGGTTTTTGTAATGGCAAAAATTGCAAAGGCGCTAAATATAACAGTGGATGATTTAATAAAATAAATATGTTAAAAGCTACACAAACAACAGGCAAAGAAGGCGAATTAAAAGTTATCGGCGAACTTCTTAAAAGAGGTTTTGAGGTTTATACACCTCTTGTAGATATTTTCGGTATCGATTGTATTATCAAAACAGAAGTTGGATATAAAGAAATACAAATAAAAACAAGAGAATTTGCACAAAAATTACTTTTTGATGTTAAAGATTTTATCCCAAGAGATAATTTCTTCATAATTTGCTACAACATTAAAGAGCCAGAAACATTTTGGGTTATTCCCTCAAAGATATTTAAACAATACGCCTATCCTCTAAAAAAATATGGCAAACTTCGTCTGATAATTAGTGATGAAGATTCCGAAATGAGAAAGAAACTACATTTTTACCGCAATAATTTTTTTCAATTAAAAGAAGGCACCACTGAAGCGACTAAAGAGTTAAAGCAAAAAATTAGAAAATCCGGCTGGCAAGCATTAAAAGAATTATATCCAAATGTAAATGCGGTAGAGAATAAGCTTAAAGAAGCGAAAGAAAGAAAATATAGTCGTGGATATATTAAAGTTTTAGAAAATTTAAAGAAATATTGGGAAAAACGAAAATAATTATGATTACTACAAAACATACAATTATAATTGGTGATTCAAGAGAAATGAAAGAGGTTGCAGATAAGTCTGTTCATTTAATTATTACATCCCCGCCATATTGGCAATTGAAGGATTACGGCACAAAAAATCAGATTGGTTTCAATGATAGTTATGAAGATTATATTAATAATCTAAATTTGGTGTGGAACGAATGTTTCCGGGTGCTTCACGATGGGTGCAGGCTGTGTATTAATATCGGGGATCAATTTGCTCGTTCAGTCTATTATGGAAGGTATAAAATAATTCCGATTCGCACAGAAATTATTAAATTTTGCGAAAGTATTGGTTTTGATTACATGGGGGCTATTATTTGGCAAAAACCAACAACTATGAACACTACTGGCGGGGCAACGATTATGGGTAGTTTCCCGTATCCAAGAAATGGAATTATAAAAATAGATTATGAATTTATTTTGATTTTTAAAAAACCGGGCAATCCACCAAAAGCGTCTAAAGAGTTAAAAGAGAAGTCAAAATTAAGCAAAGAAGAATGGAATGAATATTTTTCCGGGCATTGGAATTTTAATGGCGAAAAACAGACAAAACATTTGGCAATGTTTCCAGAAGAATTGCCAAAAAGATTAATAAAAATGTTTAGTTTTGTAGGTGATACCGTTTTGGACCCCTTTTTAGGAAGCGGAACAACAACTTTAGCGGCAAAAAATTTAAATCGGAATTCAATCGGCTATGAAATTAATTCACAATTTCTGCCCTTTATTAAAGAAAAGATTGGCGCTAATAAACCGGTACCAGGGGTAAAATTTGAATTTATAGTCCAAAATTTAGAACATCGCGACTGGAAATCCAAAACACAAAAATTACCTTATCAATTCCACGATCCAGTTAAATTCGATAAAAAGGTTGACCCCAAAAAATTAAAGTTTGGTTCAAAAATTGACTTTTCGGGTGCAACAAGAGAAGAATTCTATTCAGTAAGAGAGATTATAAGTCCGGAATTGATAGTTTTAAATAATGGCTTAAAAATTAAATTACTTGGTATAAGGCAAAAAATGGAAACTCTGCAAATGGCCATTGATTTTTTAAATACCAAGTTAAAGAATCAAAGAATATTCTTGCGATTTGATAACCAAAAGTATGATGGCAATGGCAATCTTCTTTGTTATCTTTATTTGAAGAATAAAACTTTTATTAATGCTCATCTGCTTAAGAATAAGTTAGTAGATGTCGATACTAATTTAGACTTTCGTTATAAAGAAAAATTTATAAATTTATTAAAATAAAACTATGGCAAAAGAATGGATTTTAAATAGTGCAATAAATCGGTGGGGGCTTCAAAAGAAGCGAATGGTTGGTGCTGTTTCAGACGAAATAAGGAAATGTTCGCCAAAAACGCTGAAAGATTGGGAAGAATATTATTTTAAAAATGTTTATCCCAAAGAACGTCTTATTGAAATAGGAAAGAAGCTTTATGTAAAAATAACAGAGGTTTTAAGGGCAGAAATAGACGATATTACAGAAGAAGATTGTATAAATTATGTTATCAATCTTGTTATAAACAGGACATTCGATGGTTACATGACAGAAAAAAAGACGATATACGAACAACTCCAGGATATTTTGGGTGTAAAAATAGAACCAGCACCGGATGAATGGGATAGATTATTTAATGTGGATTTTTTTATTAAAATTAAAGACAAATATATGGGCTTACAGATTAAGCCAGCGGGTTATGCTTTTATAACTCAAATAATAAACGAAAGAAAAAATCAAGAAGTAACTCACAAAAAATTTACAGCAAAATACGGAGGTAAGGTTTTCTATGTGATTTCAGTAAAAGAGGGTGATAAAAAGAAGATTTATAACACAGAAGTTATTGAAGAAATAAAACAGGAGATAGAAAGATTAAAAAATTTATAAAAGAATTTGCCGCCAAGCTCGGCGAAGCCGAGTAATCCGCCAAAGGCGGATTAGAGAAACTTGAAATTGTCCTTTTTACTTCCGCTTTTGGGCGAGGCGGGCGGAAAGGGGGTTCGGTCTTTGCCCTTCCGCTCGCCGAGCCAATCGGTCGCAAAATCAGTTCGGATTTTTTCAAATACACACCGCCATTAACTTTGTTATAGATTATGTCTAAAGAATTAACTTTAAACACCTTAAAAATTACTTGGCTTGGTCACGCTTCTTTTAGAATTAAAGGTAAAGGGAAAGTTATTTATATTGACCCATATAACGTCAGCGAAGGTCTGAAAGCTGATTTAATTTTGGCCACTCATAGTCACTTTGACCACAAAGATGAAAAGTCGATTCAATCACTTTCAAAAGAGGGAACAAAGGTTTTGGTTGGCGGGGAGAATATCAGAGAAGGGGAAGAAAAAGAAATTGATGATATAAAAATTAAAGCCGTGCCAGCTTACAATCTAAAAAAACAATTTCATCTGCATGGTCAAGGCGTTGGTTTTGTCATTGAATTTGCTGGTCAAAAAATTTATCATGCTGGTGATACTGATGCAATTCCAGAGATGGCTAATTTAGCTGGCCAAATTGATCTTGCCCTTTTACCAATCGGTGGAACCTACACGATGAATGTCAAAGAAGCAGTTGAAGCAGTAAAAATAATAAAGCCAAAAATAGTTATACCAATGCATTATGGAACATAGATGAAACTAAAGCTAATCCGGAAGAATTTAAAAAATTGGTTGGCCGATTAGCAGATGTGAAGATTTTGTAATAAAGGGTTTTAAACCCTGTGTTATCAGCGTGTTATCAGCGCTCGCTCGGCAATCCAAAAATAAATTTTTGATTGCCTCGCTCGCTTGATAATAAAAAGTTATTCACAGGCAAAACCGTGCCTATCAACTCATATAACTAGGTAACCGAAATTTTGACCTCTGTTTTAGAAAATATTAAAATAATATAAGATTAAAATAATTATAACGTATTATGTCTAAAGAATTTGAAAATTATTGTCAAATTTGTGGAGGGGCACATCCAACAGGTGCTTGTCAAGAAGTTAAAATTGAGTCAAAAAAATTAACTCCGGAAGCAGAAAAAGCATTGTCAGATTTTAAGGATTTCGTTGTTAAACACCAGGAAGAAATTGAGAGCCAATTAGCTCATGGCAAAGCATTGTGGGAAATTTTTTATGATGATTTTTATAATCAAAATATTGATAATTTAAAATATCGTGAAAATGACCCTGATGTTCAATCACTACAATCAGAATACCATAAGTCGATTCAAGAGTTTGAGCAAAAGTTAGAGCGTCTAACATCCCAAAGCTTTAAGCTTAAATTTTATCACACCCAAATAGCCCAAAAAGATTATTGGCTCGGAGTTTGGGTCAAGAAATTACCAAAAGAGGCTAAATTAGG
>JBBIUS010000041.1:0-5723 GCA_037440105.1 Candidatus Falkowiibacteriota bacterium | reverse complement strand
ATGGGCGGTTCGGCTTTGGGTGGGCATATAGTCCAAACGCTTTTTGCCGACCGGCTTAAGGTTCCTATTGAAATTGTTCGCGGCTATACTCTTCCGTCATATGTTGGCCCAAAAACCCTTGTTGTCCTTTCTAGTTATTCAGGAAATACTGAAGAAACTTTGGCTACTGCTTTCGAAGGCAAAAAAAGAGCAGCAAAAATTGTTGGTATTGCTACAGGCGGAAAATTAGTTGATTTTTTAAAAAGGAATAATTACCCGTCTTATATCTTTGAACCAAAATATAATCCATCTGGTCAGCCACGAATGGGCCTTGGATATTCCATTTTAGGCCAGTTAGGTATTTTAAGACAGTGCGGTTTGGTTAAAGTAAATGGGCAAGAAATAAAAGAAGCAATCAAAAAATTACAAATTACAAATTACAAATTACAAATTGGAAGTAAAGACAGCATCGCTAAAAAATTTGCCTTGTCTTTAAAAAATAAAATTCCTATCATTGTTGCTTCAGAATTTTTAGTTGGCAATGCCCATATTTTAGCAAATCAAATTAATGAAAACGCAAAATGCTTTGCCGCTTGGTTTGAACTTCCGGAATTGAATCATCATCTAATGGAAGGGCTGAAAAATCCAGCGGCTAACAAAAATTTAAAATTTCTCCTTATCAATTCCTCTCTTTACCATCCTCGGAACCAAAAAAGATATAAAGTTTTAAAAGAAGTTTTGGGAAAAAATAAAATTAATTTTATTGAGTATCAGCCAACGGCGAAGCTAAAACTTCAGCAATCAATAGAAACTTTGATTTTCGGCAGTTATGTAAGTTTTTATTTGGCGATATTTTATAATTTAGATCCATCGCCTGTCCCTTGGGTTGATTTCTTCAAAAAACGTTTAAGGAAATAAGTTAGAAGAATTATGAATTATGAATTATGGATTTTCAATTTGCCTGATTCGTAATTTATGATTCCTTGATTTACTTTTAAGGAGGAAGCGCTTTCATGGACAACCACAAACTTTTGAAATACTTTCTTCTATTCATCGTTTCCTTCTTGCTCTTTTCTTATTTTCAACATTTTCCGACATTTCCAGACCCGGATTCTTTTTACCATGCCAAGATGGCTATTTTAATTCGCGACCAAGGCATCGTCAAAGATTTTCCCTGGCTTCAGTTCACTGTTTTAAAAAATTATTACATTGACCATCATTTTCTTTATCATATTTTGCTTGTTCCTTTTGTCACTTTTTCTAATCCATTGGTTGGTGTAAAATTGGCTACCGCGTTTTTTGCCACGATTTTAATTTTGGCTTTCTATTGGTTTTTGGAAAAAACAAAAATTAAAGGCGCTTTTTTTTATAGTTTGTTGCTTTTGGTGATTAATCCGTTTATTTTTAGAATCAATCTTGCCAAAGCCTCGGCTCTTTCTATTGTTATTTTACTGTTCGGCCTTTATTTTATTTTGAATCGGAAGCTTCGGCATCTCTTTGTTTTGTCATTTATTTATGTTTGGCTTTTTGATGGCTGGCCGCTCATTTTAGTTTTAACTTTGTTTTACATAATTTCTGTTTCGATAATAAAAGCCATACATTTCGAAAATAGGGGATTTATGAATTATGAATTAGGAATTAAGAAATTGTTTGTAAATTGTAAATTGAAAATTGGAAATTTTTTCCGTGCCATTTTTGCCAGAGCGAATTTTAAACTCTTACTTTCTTGCCTCGGTGGTCTTACTGCTGGCATTATTATCAATCCTTATTTTCCTAAAAATCTTTACTTTTATTGGTACCATATTGTTAAAATTGCAGTGATAAATTATAAAGATGTAATCAATGTTGGAGCCGAATGGTATTCATACAAATTTTTTGATTTGATCAGCAACGCTAGCTTTGTCTTTATTTTGTTTGTCATCGCGCTTTCCGCTCTTTTTGTTTTTTTGATTAAAAAAATAATTAAGGAGACTGTTCAAAGTAGTAGTCAAAATTTAGACAAAGCATTAACATTATTTTTAATTTTTTGTTTTTTCTTTATTTTAACGCTGCGTTCAAGAAGGAATGTTGAGTATTGGGTACCTTTTGCTATTTTATTTTCCACTTTTTTAATGAATGACTATTTTCCTTATAAATTCGAGAAGCTTCTTTTTAAATTTAAGGGTATTTTAATGAAGAGAGGTTTAGCCGTGCGGGTGGCTTCGTTATGTTTTGTATTTTCCTTCCCATTAATTATGGTTAAAGATTTATCAATGGTTAAGGACAGTTATGAAAAAGGTTACTCGGTCGATAAATATAAAAAAGTAAGTGAGTGGTTAGTGCAAAATACTCCGGCTAACTCGGTTGTTTTTCACAACGATTGGGATGATTTTCCGCCGCTTTTTTACTACAACACTCACAACCGTTACATCGCTGGCCTTGATCCAACTTTTATGTACGATTATGATAAAGAATTATATAAAAGGTGGGTTGACATAACAGTTGGAAAACAAGATAATATTTCTGAAATCATCAAAAATAATTTCCGTTCAGAATATGTCTTTGTTGACAAAGAACATGTTGCTTTAGAAAATAATTTGAAAAGAGATGGGCATTTTAAGATGGTTTATAAAGATGAGGAAGGGAAAATTTATAAATTAACAATTAACAATTGACGATTAACAATTAACTAAAATGACAAATAGTGGAAATTTAAAAATTCTAATAGTTTTGCCTGCTTATAACGAAGAAATAATTTTAAGAGAGAATACTCTGAAACTTTATAATTTTCTGGAAAAAAATATTAATGACGACTGGCAAATCGTTATTGCTGACAACGGCTCAACTGATAAAACCAGCATTATTGGAAAAGAATTAGCAGAATTTGATCCAGAAAAAATTATTTATTTTTATATTCCACAAAAGGGTCGCGGCGGTGCACTTAAAAAAATTTGGTTGAATTTTTCAGCTGATATTTATACTTATATGGATTGCGATTTGGCCACTGATCTCACCCATTTTCCACAAATGGTTGAGGAATTAAAAAAGGAAAACGATATCGTCGTCGGTTCAAGGCTAGAACATAAATCCAGAGTAGACCGTTCTCTTTTTCGCGAATTGACTTCTAGAATTTTTAATCTCTTGCGAGAAACGTTGCTTGATTTAAAAGTTAAAGATAGCCAATGTGGGTTCAAAGGCGCGACAAAAAATGTTATCATGCAAATTTTGCCTTTGGTTAAAAATACCCAATGGTTTTTTGATACAGAATTTTTGTTTTTAGCACAGAAAAATGGTTTTAGAATTAAAGAAATTCCGGTGCAATGGACCGAAACCCCGAACAGACAAAGAAAAAGTAAGGTCAAAATCTTAAATACCTCATTTAATTATTTAAAAGAAATTTTCAGACTGAGAAAAATTTTAAAAACTACAACTTTCCAATAATTAAGGTTTTTTGCCAATGATTTCTCTAATCATCCCCACTTACAACGAGAAGAATAATTTAGAAAAATTAGTCCACGATATTTTTGCTCTAAAAATCGACGGATTGGAAATTATTGTTGTTGACGACAATTCCCCTGACAACACAGGGGAACTGGCAGAAAAATTATCTCACGCATACCCCGTGTTAGTCATACATCGTCCCAAAAAACTTGGTTTGGGAAGCGCGGTAATCGAAGGATTTAAGTCTGCCCGAGGCGACATTTTGGGCGTCATGGATGCTGACCTTAGCCATCCGGCTGAGTTAATTCCTAAAATATTGGAAGAAATTAAGACTTATGATTTAGTTATTGGCAGCAGGCTAATCCAAGGCGGCCGAGTGGAAAAGTGGCCGCTGATCAGAAAGATTACTTCCCTCACCGGCATATTGTTGGCCAGGCCCTTAACGAGAGCAGCCGATCCTTTGAGCGGTTTTTTCTTTTTAAGGCGAGACGTCATCGACGGAGTAAATTTACACTGTCAAGGATACAAAATTCTTCTAGAAATATTAGTGAAAGGGAAATACCAAAGCTACAAAGAACTGCCGATTTTTTTTAAAAAAAGAGAGGCTGATCAAAGTAAACTGAGCTGGAAAGAATATTTAGATTATTTGCAGTTGTTGACTCATTTATATTTTTATAGGACAAAAAAATTCTTTTTAAAATTCAAAAATTTTTCTTGAGTCATTAAAAATTTATGGTTGAAATTAGTAAGAAAGAATGGAGATTTGTTGGATTATTAATTTTGTTAGTAATTGTCATTACTTCCTTCCCTACGCTGGTCGGATTAGTGATTACGCCGAAAGACAAAGTCTTTTTGGGCACACAAATTATTAACTCAGGCGACACTCCTGTCTATTATTCTTGGATTGAACAAACAAAAGCGGGCCATTTCCTTTTTAGAAATTTATACACAGCCGAATCCAGAGACGAACCAAGATTTATCTTTGACCCTTTTTGGCTCGGCGTTGGGCTCGCGGCCAGATTGTTTCATCTGTCTGCTTTTGCCTCTTATCAATTGGCACATGTTCTTTTGATTCCAATCTTTCTTGGCTTGGCTTATTTTTTTATCTCTCTTTTTTTCAAGGAAGAGCAAAAAAGAAAAATCAGCTTTATTTTTTTGATTTTTGCTTCGGGAATTGGCGGTTTTATTTTGGTCGGCGAGGAGTTGGGCCTATACAAATTTCCGCCCCCGCCGCCCCTTGATTTCGTAAGCGCAGAGACAACAACTTTTTATGCTCTTTTTCATTCCCCCCACTTTTTGGCTTCACTGCTTTTTACTCTTCTTATTTTTGCTTTAATCTTTGTTGCATTTGAAAAACAAAAAATTCTTTACAGTTTTTTTGCTGGCCTCGCGGCTTTGTTTTTCTTCCAATTCCATCCCTTTTTTATTCCAACCATTTATGGAGTCGTCGGTTTCTTTATACTAATCCAGAGTTTAAGGAGTTTAAAAATCCGATGGGATCTTATTAAACATTTTCTGGTATTGATTTTAATTTCCAGCCCAGCCATTTTTTATCATCTTTGGGCTTTGAATAATTTTTGGACAAGACAACAACACGCTCTTCAAGTTAATATTCCCACCCCTCCTTTTTATTACAACTACTTAGTAACTTATGGTTTTCTTTGGATCTTTAGCCTGGTTGGGATTTTTTTCTTACTCCGAAAGAAAGAAAAAAATAATCAAGACATCTTTTTAATGACCTGGTGGGGAACACAGATTTTTCTGCCATATTTGCCGTTTATAAATTTTCAAAGAAGATTAATGGAAGGTCTTCATGTCATTGTTGTCATCACTGCAGTCATGGGCTTATTCTGTTTGAAAGAAATTTTTGAAAAGAAAAATTTTTATAAAAAATATTTTTCTTCCAAATTTGTCTTGTCTCTCTTATTTGTTCTTCTGTTTACTTTTACTAATTATGCAATTATCGTCCAAAACTTAAGATTTTATCTGTCGCAAAATCCCGCGGCCTATTTAGACAAAACAAAAGTTGATGCAATGACTTGGCTGAAAAAAAACACTCAAGAAGACGACATCATTTTCTCGACCTATGCTAACGGCAATTTGATTCCAGCATTTTCCTTAAGGCTGGTTTATCTTGGCCACGGCTGGGGCCAAACGGCTGACGCAAAAAACAAAATAGAACAAACTGACTTGTTCTTCAAGAAATCTAATGACGACGAACGAGCGATTTTTTTAAAAAACAACAAAATAAATTACATTTTCTACGGTCCGGAAGAAAAAGCCTTTAAAAATTTTAGCCCTGATGAGGCCGAATATTTAGAAAA
>JBBIUS010000040.1:0-6291 GCA_037440105.1 Candidatus Falkowiibacteriota bacterium | reverse complement strand
AGGCAATTCCATCTTCGCAAGAGGCGCTGGCTTCTGGCTCTTCATCTACTCCGCTCGCGCAGTTGTTATCAATGCCATCGCAAATCTCTCGCGCGCCAGGATGAATTTCTCTGTTTTGGTCATCACAGTCTTCATTCGCATTGTATCCGTCATTGTCGTTGTCAACGGCTGTGATAGGAGAACGTAACCATCCCTGCACATAAATTTTACTGCTTCCACTGTCGATATAATAACCGCCATCAAAACGCAAAGAAAGTTGACGATAGTAACCAGAAATGTTATGCCAATTCTGCTCGATGATAGTAATGCGATTGTTCTCAACTGTGCGAATGATTGCCACATGACCATACCTGCCTCCACCAAAACACAAAACATCGCCTGGCTTCGGCGGTTCTGCTCCGCCTTGGAGAAAAACATTCAAATGCAACCTTGAAGCATTGCCAAGAATATCTTTTGCGTTCCCCCACCGAACATTTGTCATCTTGTAGAATCGCTTTACATATTCAACACACTGATACATGCCGCTCCCTGTCCCGGTACAATTCTTTATTTCTCCATTTGAACGAGCGACGACGTCTTGAAAATCACCGATTTCGTCACCATAATTACCCTCGCAAGGATACGCTGTTTCTAATCCCATCAATTGAGCCAATAGAAACAAAAGTAAAACCTTCTCAAACCCTTTCATGACACTTCTCCTCTAACTTTTTCTTTGTTTATCGCGTAAACCTAAACGTCGAACGAATTTGAAAAGCAAAATCCTCTGCCGAAATGCCGTAGACCTCGAAAATAGAATGATCCTGACCAATGTCAGGAAAGAAGACGTGCGTATTCCCCGGGCTACTAAAAACTAAGAATCCCGCAGGAAAGGCATGTTGATCCGGGCTCAGCGTAACCCCAGTTGCATAGACGAACTTTTTCCCAGGTACAATCTCATTATATTTTTCATCAATTAAAGTAAACGGATCGCCGACCGTATTGTGTTGTTCAAGCCAGTCTGCAAGTGGCAATCGTTCAGAATTTTCAGCAACCGCAAAGGAATAAGCTCCAATGTATTGCCTGCTTTCTTGATCTAGCAGCTGCACATCAACGAGTTTGTACTCGATGCCATCCCAGGTGAACGGCACTTCATTTTCAACTCTTAACTGCCATTCTTCGGGATACCAAAACGAAAACCCTAACTCCTCATTCCTATACTCCTTCCAACCCTCAGGAATTCCGGCATCTCCTCCGGCGTCTGGACCGACATCTTGACCTGCGTCCGGGGTTGCGGTTTTTTGACAACCCCAACCGATGAGCGCCAACAAAACTGCCAGCGTTAGGACAAAAAATGCTCTCTTCATGTTCTTTCCTCCTTTTGAACAATTTGAAAAACAGCAACTTAAATTTTTAAAGAACCGACCTTTATTTTTAATCCCTCCTTGGAAAATTTTAGACATAATTTTGAATTTCTTTACCCATTAAAAAAACGCCTTAAAAAATTTAAGGCGCTGTGAATCTGAAAGTAGAAATAATTAATTTCCATTCTTCATCAACAGCAGGATTGTTTGGGTCGCTGTTGTAGTCAACAGTGATATAATTTTTCCCATTTGGATGTCTGGCAATAAAAGCAGGGCCTCTGCCGTAGACTGCCTGAAAATCTCCTTCTTTATCCCAAGTTTCAATGTGCGCCCGATAAGACTGGGCTCCGGCTTTCTCAATGAAATGAATCAAGGCGTGCGGCCAGCCGTAAGTGTCAAAAACAGTTTTGTATTTTGGCGGATATTTCATCTCAATAGCCCACGGCTCATCGCGGTAAACTTCCCAACCGGCTGTCGGTTCAGTTGGCGCGTTAACAACTTCTTCCGGAGCAACCTCCTCATTTACATTTACCTCAGGCAGAACAGTTGGCCCTTCATTTACTGCCTTTTCCCTATCCTCTACTTCAAAACTTACGCATCCAGCGCCGATTAAAATTAAAAGCACAAAAATCACCACCGCAAAAAACAAAAATTTTTTCATAATAATTTAAGTTAATTATTAATTGTCAATTGTTAATTGTTACTTTGTCAGTGCATTCGTTATCCAACTCACCAACCACAAAATCAGGGCGCCCAAAAAGGCGGCAAGAAAATTTTTTACATCAAACCCTTTAACAATAGTTGCTACAAGCCAAAGCATTAGAGCATTAATCACTAAAGTGAAAAGACCTAAAGTTAGAACATTTACCGGCAAAGTCAGCAAAATAACAAGCGGCCGAATCACTGCGTTCACCAAACCTAAAATCAAAGCGGCAATCAGAGCTGAATAAAAATTTCTTACTGAAATGCCAGGCACAACATAGGCCAAAAGCATTATGGCTAAAGCATAAATTAACCAGCGAATTAAAAGAAACATAAAATTATTCAATAAAGTTATTCTAATTTAAAAACAACTTTTACCGTTACCATAACTTCTTTTTCGATACTGCTTGTGTCATAAGTTCCGTAGTCAGAGATTTCAACTGAATTCGGCGCCAAAACTTGAACAACTCCCATACTTGCTGACTGAACAGAACTGATTTTCTTTCCGCTTGCTTTGGCAATCTTTTCGGCGCGCAATCTTGCGTCCTCAACCGCGGGAGAAAGCAAATTAACTCTCAATTCTGGAAGTTTTGAATAATAATATTCAAGCGACTGAGTAGAAAAAATCACTCCCTTATCAACAATTTTTTGGATGTTCTTTACCAAATCTGTAATCTTTTGCACATCGTTTGAATTAACCTCAATCATCTGACGGAGAACATATTCCCGCGGCCCTGACTGGTCGTATTTGTAAACTTGCTCCATAAAAACGGGCGAAACCGTTATTTCTTCGCTTTTAACGCCATTTTCTTTTAAAAACTCAACGACAATTTTTTCATCACTGCTCATTTTGCTGTAGCCAGCGCCAAGTTCTGTAGCAAAAACTTGAGTAGTAAAATTGCTTTTCCATTTAACCGTATCTGACATAACCACTTGTTTTGTTGAACCGGTCACTGATAAAGTGTTTCCCAACTGCTTTATTTTAAAAATTGTTTGGGAAACAAAAACAGCGCTCAAAAGAAAGCACAAACCCAAAACTAGGGCAGCCCAGATAATTTTTGTTGATTTTTCTTGCTCCATAATTTTAAATCACTTATTAATTAAAAAATAATTTCAATGATTTTTTGCTTTGAAGCTTGGCCAGAAATTATTTCAAGACGCGATTTTGGAATCCCAAAATATTTTGCCAAAACTTTTAAAAGCGCTTCATTTGCTTTTCCTTCTTTCGGCGGTTCTTTTACCCATACCTCAAAGTGCGTTTCGTCAATCTTTTTAACTTGTTCTATTTTAGCGCCTGGTTTTGTTTTGATAAAAAGTCTCATTATATAATTTTAGCAAATTTTATTTTTTTGCGCCAAAATTATTTTTTTAAATTTTCTTTTAAAAATTCTTTGATTTTTTTCTGAAGGCCCGTTACTCGCTGCTCGTTTAATGAGGCGAAAAAATTTCGCCTAAAATAAAAACAATAATCAAGAGTCCGATTAAAGTTGAAATTAAAACTAAAATCCCCTGCTCCTTTTTCCAAAAAATAGAAAAGAAGCCAAAAATAAATGAGGTAATGCCGAAAAACGCGGCCAAAATGCCGGGAATCGCCAAATACAAATTGCTAAAAAATCCCTTGCCGCCCCGCTGGCCGGCTAATACAAAAATATTCAGAATTAAAAAACATAAAAAGAAAAAAACAATAAATATCGCTGATAATCTTCCAAATTTTGTTTTTGGCAAAAAACTAATCATATTGTCATTCGGCTGAAATTTATAAAGTGTAAATTACATCTTTTCTCTCAACCACAATCTCCCAGCCTTTCTTTTTTGCGTAATTATAAAGTTTTTGGTTTGGATTAAAACAAATCGGCCTAGAAACCATTTTTAAAAAAGCAATATCACTTTCTGTGTCGCCGACGCCGACTGAACCGCGCAAAGTCAGATTTTCTTTTTCAACTGCCCGCTTTAAAATTTTTGCTTTATCAGTAATCATGTCCAAATAAAGAATTTTTCCAGTTAACTTTCCCTTTTTGTCTGTTTCATAAATCCGGCCGTACACTTTATTAAAACCTAATTTTTGGCAAAACTCTTCAACTATTTCTCTCGGCGAATTTGAAATTGCTAAAAGATAATATTTTTTCTTTTTTAAATCTTGCACTAAATCGCGGGTAAAACGATAAACTCTATTTTTATGAAAAGCAATGACTTTTTTTGCTACTTTCAAAAACTTTTTTTGCTCTATGCCTTTAATTCGTCTATTAAAAGCCCTAATAACTCCTTCAATATATTTTTCATAAACATCTTTTCTATCCAGCCAATTTTTATAAGCCCGAGCATAAATTTTTCTTACATCCTCAGAAAAAACACCTTCGGCAATCAAGGCTTCAACAAGTTCAATTAATAAACTAGAACGAAAAATTGTTCCGTCAATATCAAAAACTGCGACTTTTTTCATAAAATTTAAAAATTATTTTTCAAATCTTCTTGCCGCTTGGCGATATTGGCAGTAATCGCAATTTTCCCCTAGAGACGGGATTTTATCGCTCATCAAACATTTATGAGCATCTAAAATCGTTTTTTCTACCCACTTATCATTTCCTTTATAGCTTAAAAGTTCAACATCAAATTCCAATTTCTTATCAAACGCCTTGCGGTCGTCTTTGGCATTTACATAAACAAAATAACCAATATCAGAAACATCAAATCCTTTCTGTCTTAATAGCCACTGATAAATTTCCATCTGTCTTTTGTAGCTTTCTTTCCACCCATCTTCTAAAGTGATTTCCTTGCTCGTGCTTGTTGCTTTGTAATCGACAACAATCAATCTTCCTTTATGGTCAATCCAAATATCATCAACTGCCCCAAAAACCAAAAAATTGGTCGGCAGATGCAAATACTGCACGCCGCTGAAAGTTTCCCGCCACTTGTCCATATCTTCATGAGCAAAAGGAATAGCGTCAACTTTATATTTTTTCATCAAGGGATGCGGCTCGCCTTTTGCCCGGTGAATGTCAAATTCTTTTTTAAGGAGCGTGTCAACTGCTTTGTTTAGGGTAAAAGGCGGACCTTCTGGCCGGCCAACCCCCAGCCGGCGGTCCAAATAAAAACAGCGCGGGCATTCAACAAAAAGTTCCAACTTTGTCCGACTCAATTTAAAAGGTTCTTTTGATTTTGGATCAAAAAGATTTTGCTTTCTTACATAGGTCATAAATTTTTATTATTTTAGCATCGCTATTTATTAATTCTCTCAGCAAATCTGGCAGCAACTTTTACCAAATATTCACCAGCAACTGCTTTGTGATTGATTTGGAAGCGTAAAATTTTACCTCCTCCAACAATCAGATTAACCTGCCACGGATCGCCATTTTTTCTTTTAACTACATAATTATCCATTGGAATACTTGCGTCCCTCTCGACTATGTAAGTTTTTTCAATCATTTCTGCCTTCCAGGCGTCGTCAAGATTTTTTTCTTCAAAAACCACAACAACATTCGGCCCGCCGGCTCCCCTTCCGCCGAAGTATCCTTCATCATACTCAGTGTAATAAAAGCAAGCATCGTCTGCCATTGATTTTTCTGCTCTGACAATCGGCCGATCGATCGCTTCCTCAACAAGTTCTTTAGGAAAATAATTACAGACATCTTCCATGCCCAAAACTTTTTTTTCTTCCTTACTGCTGTCTGTTGTTGGCCCCACTTTTTGTTGACCGCCACAGCCGGCGCCCAAAAGCACCGTGCTTGCTAATATTGCTAAAACCGCAAAAATTTTTTTGTTCATCATAGATTTAAAATTATTAATTAAGGATTATTGGCTAATTCATGGATTTGCCAGATTCCGCCGTTTTTTTGAAGTGTAACCCATCTCGTATTTTGCCCTTGTCTCCAACCATAACCTTCACCTTCGCTTGTTACTCCAACTTCTAATTCAACCTTAAAACTCTGACGGCTTGAAGTCCACTCCTCTTCAAAAACCGGTGCTATATCTTTCACGCGTAAAGACTGTATCGTATTAAAATTAACTCCCCACATTTGTTTAGTATTCTCGTCAACATCCGTCATGGAAAGCGCTTCGTAAATTTTTTTATCAGCCAAAAACTGAAAAAATTCTCTGGCCAAACTCAATCTGACTTGACGGCTGCCCAGCCGGCTGACCGCAACCTGCTCCTAAAGTCGCCAAAAGCGCAAACGCTCCTAAAATTGCAAAAAACTTTTTATTCATTGTTTTATTCTATTAATATTAGTAAACGCTCATGCCGCAAAGTGAT
>JBBIUS010000039.1:0-6453 GCA_037440105.1 Candidatus Falkowiibacteriota bacterium | reverse complement strand
GCGAAAGGTCTAAATCAAAAGGCGCTTTGGCATTGAATAGCCATTTTTGAGTTTTTGGGTTAAGATTAGTCATAGGATAAGATACATTAAGGTACTTAGTTTACACCCTTTGTTGTACCAAATCTGAGACTTTAGGGATGTTACCGATGCATCTCATCTTTTGCAGAGAATAAAAAGAAAAAATTACTTGGTTTAATCATTTTTGACAACAGCGCCTTCGTAAGGAGATCTTGAAAAAATTTGCCTTTTCATTTATACTTAATTTAAAGGGGTTATTATTTTATAAAGAAAGATTTTAATTTTATTTTTTTATGGTAGTAAAAAGTACTCTTGATAAAGAATTTATCAAAAAAATTGAAAAACAACTTTTAGTTGAAAAAAAGCGTCTAGAGAGAGAGTTAGCGCAATTTGCAAAGAAAAATCCGCACAACGTCTCGGATTTTGACGCGGAATTTCCAGTTTTAGGCGATAAAGACGATGAGAATGCTGCTGAAGTTGCTCTCTATAGTGATAATTTGACCTTGGAGCGCATGTTAGAAGCACAATTGCGCGATATCAATGATACTTTAAAGAGAATTTCAGCAAACCGTTATGGAATTTGTCGATATTGCGGGATGCCAATCAGTAAGGAAAGGCTGTTAGCGCGGCCAACCTCTAGCGCTTGTGTTGAGTGTAAGGAAAAATTAAGCCGCAGATAAAATGTCTTTTAGCAAAAAATGTTCACTTATCAATTTTTTGATGAGTGTTTTATTTTTAATCGATAGACTGACAAAGTGGCTTGCTTTTCAAATTCCTGAAGACGGCTTTTTTGTATTTTCAAAAAGTTTTGTTGGTTTAAAATTATATAAAAATCTGAATTCAATTTTTTATTTCAAAATTCACCCAGCTATTCTTTATTTTTTAATTTTTTTTACTTTAATAATTTTGTTTTGGCTGTTATTTAAAAACTATCAAAAGAAAAATATTTTTTTAATTTTTGCTTTAAATTTAATTATTTTCGGCGCGGTAAGCAACTTAATCGATCGTTTAATTTTTGGTTATGTAATTGATTTTTTAAGTTTTTTTGATTTCTCAATTTTCAATTTTTCTGATATTTATATTGTGGCAGGTGTAGGATTGATTATTATTCAAGAGTTGTGGCACGGATCAAATAATAGTTATATAACAAAAATGGTTTAGTCGAGTAATGAAAGAAACGGAAAAATTGATTAACGTAAAATAAAGGCGATCGCCTTTATTTTACGTATTCTTTTTAATATTTTTACACTTTTTCAGTTAGAGATTCCATAAATTTCTGCTTCACTCAATTTACAATTTTAATTAAACACAAAGAAAATTAGCTAATTTTGCATTGCAGACACACTACTTTCGGTGAGAGGTTAAATGTCATATGAAATCAAAGTATTTCTCTTCTGACTTTGACTTGGTTTTGAATGACAGTTTTTATTGACCGCCACTAAAGTAGCATAGAAGGGATTCTTTCTGTCAGGCTTTAGTCTTGGTTGGAAATCTAGGTATAACCTTTAGGTCCTCCTTCAAAAGCGCAGGTTAAAGCCTGCGGCTACTAATTATTCAATAATCTTTTAACAGTATTTTTTAGAAGTGAAAAGTGTAACAATTTGTTAAGAGGATTAGTTAACGGCTAGAGATAGTACGCGGAACGAAAATTATTGTGCAAAAGGTCTTATGTTGAATTTGTAGCATTTAAATAAAATAGCAAAAACGGTATAATAAAGATGTATGTTGAAAGAAGAAAAACGTGACAAAAAAATAAAAATTTTCGCTGCTTCTGCTTTTTTGAATGATTTAGGGGCAGATATGATTTCGCCGATCTGGCCTCTTTTTGTGACAACTGTTCTGAAGGCACCGATGAGCGTTTTGGGATTTTTAGATGGTTTAGGAGAATCGTTGGTTGCTTTTTCACAAGTTATTTCTGGCTTTCTTTCTGATAAATTAAGAAGACGAAAAATTTTTATTTGGCTCGGTTATTTAGGACCGGTAATTGGCCGAATCGGTTACAGTATTTCCACAACTTGGCAGCACTTGGTTCCTTTTAGAATTTTTGATCGAATTGGTAAAATGCGTGATGCGCCGAGAGACGCAATGGTTGCTGAAGCGGTCAAGAGAGAAAGGCGCGGGGTATCTTTTGGAATCTTAGAAGCCATGGATAGTTTGGGAGCAGTAACGGGCGTTGTTGTTAGCGTTTTATTTTTTAAATTTTTAGGCTTCAGAAAATTATTATTTTTAGCAGCCATTCCATCTCTAATCAGCGTTTTTTTAATTTTTTTCTTCATTAAAGAAAGTAACGATAGCAAAATATACCCTGGTTTTCGAATTGGGAAATTAAGTAAAAATTTAAAATTATTTTTTGCATCGAGCAGTATTTTTTCTTTGGGCGCTTTTAGTTATTCTTTTCTTTTAATTTTCGCTTCGAATTTTGGCTTTGCGATTACTTTTGTTCCTATTCTTTATTTAATTTTTACTTTAGTTAATTCTTTGTTTGCTTGGCCCTTTGGCAGATTGGCAGATAAGTACGGGAGAAAAACAGTGAGTATTCTTTCCTTTTTGTTCTGGGGGCTCGTGAGTTTGGGTTTTTTATTATCGCAAAATTATTGGTTTATTATTTTCTATTTTGTTCTTTACGGTCTGCATAGAGCAGCCTGGAAACCAATTCAAAAAACTTTCGTTTCAGAACTTGCGCCGTGGGGTTGGCGGGCAAGTACACTGGGCGCTTTTCAAATGATGCTGGGACTCACAGCTCTGCCGGCTTCTTTTATTGCGGGTTTGTTATGGGACGTTTTTGGTCCTTTTGCTCCCTTTTATTTTTCTCTTAGCTTGACAGTTGTGGCTATCATTTTATTGATATTGGTTCAAGAAAATAATAAAGAGCAAACTTAAATTTGCTTTATAATAATAGGTCCCTATAAATTTCGCGAGCGTTGGCGTAAATTTCTGAGACTTTTAGAAATTGATTGTTTTTTATGAATTATAATTTTAGATTGTTATGTCATCGAAAATTTTTTCAGCCGCAATTGTTGGTTTGGATGCAGAATTAGTTGAAGTTGAAGCAGATATTTCTAGCGGTTTAAGTAATTTTACTATTGTTGGTTTGCCAGATGTGGCTGTGCAGGAATCGCGTGAAAGGGTAAGAGCGGCTATCAAAAATAGCGGTCTCGATTTTCCGCGCACAAGAGTCACTGTTAATTTAGCTCCGGCTGATTTAAAAAAAGAAGGCCCATCTTATGATTTGCCTATTGCCATAAGTATTCTTTTGGCTTCTAATTTTTTAAAAATACCGGAAGAAAATAAAGCCATTCAAGGGGTAGAGGCGGAAGTTTTATCTGAAGCAAAAATGTCTTCTAATCTTTTTTATCCAGAGGCTCTTTTTGTTGGTGAATTAGCGTTAGACGGACTTTTGCGGCCGGTAAACGGTATTCTGGCTATTGCCTCTTCGGCGAGAGCGAGGGGCATTAAAATTTTATATGTGCCCGAGGCGAACGCCAAAGAAGCGAGTTTAATTGAGGGTCTGGAAATTATTCCGGTTAAAAATTTATTTCAGCTAGTTGAACATTTGGCCGGCAAAAATTTTATTTCTCCATTTGTCCGAACTGAATCGTGGAATTTTTTTGAAAATAATTTGTTAGAAGAAGAAAATTTTGACATGGCTTATATTAAAGGTCAAGAATATGCCAAACGGGCCATGGAAATTGTTGCGGCTGGCGGACACAATCTTTTGATGACTGGTCCGCCTGGTTCAGGGAAAACCTTACTCGCGAGAACCTTGCCCACGATTTTACCGCCTTTAGACATAGAGGAAGCGCTTGAAGTGACAAGGATTTACAGCGTGGCCGGTTTTTTGCCTGCAGATCAACCATTAGTTGTTAAAAGGCCGTTTCGCAGTCCGCATCATACTGCTTCGGATGTTTCTTTGGTTGGCGGCGGAACCTGGCCGCGGCCAGGGGAAGTAAGCTTGGCGCATCGAGGCGTGCTGTTTTTGGATGAATTGCCAGAGTTTGGCCGGACGGTGCTTGAGTGCTTGCGCCAACCGTTGGAAGACGGAATCGTGACAATTTCTCGCGCTTCAGGCACGCTCCAGTTTCCAGCCAAGTTTATTTTGGTCGCGGCCCGCAATCCTTGCCAGTGCGGTTATCATAATGATCCAGAAAAATTTTGTGTTTGTTCTCCGGCAGCAATTGCGCGTTATCAGAAAAAAATTTCCGGGCCGCTTTTAGATCGAATAGATCTCCATATTGAAGTGCCGCGGGTAAAATTTGAAAAATTGGCTGAGACCAAAGTGGCGGAAAGTTCAAAAGAAATTAGGAAAAGAATAGAACAAGCTAGAGAACTGCAGAGACAACGGTACAAAAATTTGAAAATTATGACCAATGCCGAACTGACTTCAAAAATGATGAAAGATTTTTGTCAAATTGATATGCAAAGTCAGGAATTTTTGAAAAATGCTGTCAATCAAATGCGGTTTTCGGCGCGGGCTTATTATCGTTTGTTAAAAATTGCTCGAACAATCGCTGACCTTGCTGGTGAGGAAAAGATTTCATTGTCCCACGTGGCTGAAGCCTTGCAATACCGAGCCAAAGCGGCGGAATAGAAGAAAATAAATATTTATAAATCCGGCTTTTGCCGGATTTTTTGAAATTTATTTATCTTTTTATACAAAGATTTTGGTTTTATAGATAATTTAATGGATTCACTCTTTTTCCATTAATAATAACTTCAAAATGAAGATGTGTCCCCGTTGACCAGCCGGTCGATCCCATCATGCCAATTGCTTGGCCTTTTGTAACTACATCTCCTTGCTCAACAAAAAATTTGCTTAAGTGGGCATAACGAGTTTCTGTACCATTGCCGTGAGAAATAACAATTTGATTGCCATAGCCCCTGCCCCAGCCGACATATTTTACTGTGCCACTCTCCGCAGCATAAATTGGCGATGTATAGTCTCCGTCAATATCAAGGCCAACGTGTCGCCAAGTAAAGTATTGGGTAATAACCTTGCCTGAAGTTGGCCAAATCATGCCTGCTGCTCCTGTTTTGGATGGTGGAATTTTTAAGATATCTCGTGGAGCAGCTAAACGTGAACGAGGTTTTGGAGCTGGCGGCAGGGGCGGAGGAATCTTGCCGTTAGGAATAATTAAATATTCACCAACTATTAAATCTTTTTCGTCAGCTAAGGCATTAAACTCTTGAATTTTTTCGGCATCCGCATCATAATATTTGGCAATTTTGGAAAGCGTGTCTGCTTTTTTGACTTGGTGCAAGACACCGTCAACGGGTAGAATGAGCAATTTATCGCCAGGTCTAATCATGTCATTAACATTAAGTTTATTGGCCCAAAGGATGGTATTTATCTTGAGATTGAATTTCTCAGCAATAGTGCTAATCACATCGCCTTCCTGCACTATATATTCAGTAATTTTCGTTTTTGGATTCAGATTTAAAATAGTAGAAGGTAGAGTGGGGTTTAAAAAAGCATCTTGATCGGGAGCAAAGACGGTTGTTTCTTTCGTGTTGGATAAAAGTGGTGATTGAAGAATCGCGCCTGTTTCTTTTTCAAGATAACTCAAAGTTTTTGCTCCACTCGTTTCCGCTGTTTCCTGGATTAAACCTTCGGAATTTTCCTCGGCATAACTAAGATTATATAAAATACTTTTTTGGCCAATTTGCTCAACATTTTCTAGCGAGATTTCTTTGGCGGTAATATTGCTAGCTACTGAGAAAACAGTAATCATAATAATTACTGAATGGGTAACGTAGCGGCGAGTTAATGGATAGATAAATTTCTTTTTTATGGGCGCGTAAATTTTATCCCATTTAATTTTCAAAAAAAAGTAGATTTTATAAATTTTTATAGCCAATGAAAAAAGGACAGTTTTACCAAACCACCAAAGAGGCTTTACGACTGTCCAGATCAAAATTGTAATTATTATTTTTTTGAAATAAATGAGTCCCTTTACAGCAACCAACAATGTCCTAATCCCAATTTTCTTTAAAAAAAGAAGAGTTTTAGAAATCATATAAAATTCAATTTTAAGAATATCATAGAAAAGAAATAGTGTCAATTTGGCTACAGTTAAGTTAGGGCGTCAGGCAGGTAAACATCGATGATGGTCAAGGGCATACTTTGTAGTAAGTCTGTCGAGAAATCCCAAATAAAGAGCCTATGTCCTTAACTGAACGATGATATTTGTTTGCTTGCAGATACCATTTAAACCTTTGCTCGCGGTCGTATTTAATAGGGTTTGGCATAGTCATAGTGGTTAAGAGTTAACAGGTGTTACCCTTAACTATACCAAGTGTCACCCCATGGTGTTAACTATACATTAACGTGTCAAATCATTTAACTAGGTAACCGAAATTAACTTGGTTGGGTCACCTAAAAATGTAACCGAAATCGGCGATAATTTTTTCTCTACCTCGACTTTTAGGGATTTAGCT
>JBBIUS010000038.1:0-6802 GCA_037440105.1 Candidatus Falkowiibacteriota bacterium | reverse complement strand
TTTTGGTGCCCGCCCATTGAAGCGCGTTATTCAGAACATGATCCTGGATGAATTAGCTCTTCAAATTATTGAAGGAAAAATTAAAGATGGGGCAAGGGTAACAGTTGGGTTGGATAAGCACAAAAAGGTAACGTTTGGGGTGGAATAAATAACCAAAAATCACGGCGAGCAAGCGTCGTGGTTTTTGTAATTACGCTAATTTTAACTTTATATCTGTTTTAATGATTTGCTTTGTGAATTCACTCTGCTAGTCATTGGCAATTGTCGATGCCCTTAATTTCCTTTGCGACAGTTTATTATCGTATTGAAATTAGATTGAAATTTAGTTTGGTGTCCGTTTCGCACATTTTCTCTTCCCTCATCTTTAATTTACTTTAAATTTTCAAAATTTGCTGTCAATAGTTGGATTTGCTATAATATTTATAGAACAATATATAAATCACGAAGTCAAAATCATCAAAAAATTATGCGTATTTTAGTGTTATTTGTATTAAGCCAACTTTTGTTTGTTAATTTTGCTTTTGCCGAATTTAACCCGAATTATATTATTTCTGACCAAGAGTTGGTTGATTATAATGCAATGTCACTGTCTCAGGTTCAGCGCTTTTTAGAAGATAAAGGTAGCCCGCTTGCTTGGTATGCGACAACTGATGTAGACGGCATCAACCGAACAGCTTCGGAAATTATTTGGCGAGCCGCTCAAACTTACAAAATAAGTCCAAAGGTTTTACTTGTTACTCTACAGAAAGAACAAAGTTTGATTACTGACCGCGCGCCGGAACAAAAACAATTGGATTGGGCAACTGGTTACGGCGTTTGCGACTCCTGTTCTCTTTCTGATCCAAGTATTCAGAAATACAAAGGTTTTGCCAATCAGATTGACTACACAGCCGGATGGAAGAGGTGGTATTTAGACAACGCCGTTTTGCTTTCTTGGGTAAAGAAACCGGGTCAAACTTATTTGATTGACACATATCAAATTACGCCCGTTAATTATGCCACAGCAGGATTTTATACTTATACGCCACATTATCATGGTAATTACAATTTTTGGAAAATTTGGCAAGATTGGTTCGGAAAGATTTTTCCTGATGGTACAGTTTTTAAAGAATCCGATGGCGATGGCATTTGGCTCCTACAACGAGGTTTAAAGAGAAAATTTTTGAGTTATTCAGCCTTCATTTCTAGATATTCTCCTGAGAAATTGATTAGCGTATCAAAGAGTGAACTGGAGAATTATGAAACCGGCACTCCGATTAAATTTGCTGACTATTCCCTACTCCGTTCGCCGCGGGGCACAGTTTATTTAATAGTCGGCGACACGCGGCGTGGTTTTGCCTCAAGTGAAGTTTTCCGAACAATCGGATTGAACCCAGAGGAAATTATTGACGTAAGTTGGGAAGATCTAAATGCTTATATTGAAAACGATCCAATAACTATACAAAGTGTTTATCCGTTAGGCGCCCTACTGCAAGATCAAACTACAGGCGGCGTTTATTTTGTGGAGAACGGTGTTAAAAAACCAATATGGTCAAAACAATTTTTAACATCATATTTTCGAAACAAAAAAATTATACAAGTTTCTCCTGATGAATTACAAAAATATCCAACCGGTGAGCCAATTAGATTTAAAGATGGTGAATTAGTGGTTGGAGAAAGTTCACCTACTGTTTATTTTGTCTCCAATGGTGAACGTCGCCCAATCCCGACAGAGGAAGTTTTTAACAGTCTTGGTTTTAAATGGGAAAATATTATTAAAACCACTGATAAAATTTTGTCACTGCATCCACTTGGTGCACCCATATATTTAGGTGGCGCAGTGGAAATGACAACAAATAACCAATAACTAATAACAAATAACTCTTTTTGTATGTTAACTTTTGCCGCGATTACTCCCCATCCTCCGATTTTGATTCCAACGATAGGTCAAGAGAATATCAAAAGAATTCAAAAAACACTTGAAGCAATGGAGGCTATGGAAAACAAACTTTTTGAAACAAATCCGGAAACAATTATTATTATTTCCCCGCACGGCACAATTTTGCCTGACGCTTTTTCAATTAATCTAAATCCTAAATATATTAGTAATCTGGAGGAATTTGGTGATTTTTCCACAAAACTTGAATTTAAGACTGATACTGCTATGGCTTTTCGCATTAAAGAATTGATGGAAGATAAAGATATTCCTCTTATCTTAACGAGCGAACTGTTTTTGGATCACGGCGCAGTTGTGCCGCTTTATTATTTAACAAAACGTTTAAATAATGTCGCCATTTTGCCGATAGGTTATTCGCTTTTAGATTTAAAAATTCATTTTAATTTTGGCGACTACCTAAAAGAAATTATTTTGAATGAAGAAAAAAGAGTTGCAGTAATTGCTTCTGGAGATTTGTCACACCGTCTAACTCAAGATGCGCCAGCAGGATATTCTCCTCGCGGCAAAGAGTTTGATGAAAAATTAGTAGAATTAATTACAAATAAAAATACGGCTGGCATTTTAAATTTGAACCCGAGTTTGATTGAAGAAGCTGGAGAATGCGGTTTGAGGTCTTTTTTGATTCTGTTAGGGTTATTAGAACGTATCAATTATACCCCAGAAATTTTGTCTTACGAAGGACCCTTTGGAGTTGGATATTTGGTAGCGAATTTTAAGTTGGGATAGCACGAATGGGCTTCGCCATACTAATAACACAAATATTAGCGCGATTCGTGGGATGAACAAAGCGAGTCCATTAGCGTTATCTATTTTTTTATGAGTAATCCATACGTTCAACTTGCGAAAGACGCTGTGGAATACTACATTAAAACTGGCAAAATCCCACCTCTTCCTCAAAATCTACCCAAAAAACTTTTAATTGAGCGAGCAGGCGTTTTTGTTAGTATTTACAACGGTAATGAATTGCGCGGTTGTATCGGTACGTATTTGCCTGTTGAACCAAATACTGCCGAAGAAATTATTTCCAATGCAGTTGCCGCAGCTACGCAAGATTATCGTTTTCCTCCTATCCTGAAAGATGAATTGCCAAATCTTTCTTACTCAGTTTATATTTTGGAAGAGCCGCGGCAAATAAAAAAGTTAGATGAATTGGAACCAAAAAAATACGGCATTTTAATTAAATCAGAAAGTGGAAAAACGGGCCTACTCTTACCAGATTTAGACGGTATAGATACGGCAGAAAAACAACTTGCGGCTGTTTGTCATAAATGCGGGGTTCGTTTGAGTGAAGAAAAAGTCATTGTTTGCAAATTCGGCGTCACAAAATATGATTCCAAAAAGTGACGCGCTAAGCGTGCTTTGTAATTTAGAATTTAGCAGCAACTTGTTAAAAGATTTTAGCGTTTAAAGTATTTTACATGGTTTGGGTTGATGATCGCGGGAGCAGCTGTTTGGCTTAATTAAAATATAAAAGATTATTTTCGTTCATTGTTGAAAACTAATTTGATGATAGGTTAAATACTGCAACTAATTGTGGTTTGTAAAATTTAAAATAAAAAAATTCCAGGTTCATGATTTATGATTGCGGAAATCGTCCCATTGGCTCGTTTGCCAAAATCATTGTCATATTTTGATTATGAAGTCCCTCAAATTTTTGAGGGACAAATTAAAATTGGACAATTAGTAAAAATCTCCTTTAAGGGAAGAGTAGTCAATGGTGTCATTACTAAATTAAAAGAGCAACCAGAAATTAATGCAATTTTAAAACCAATAATTAAAATTTTAGACTTTCAGCCTGATATAGATGCTAAACACTTAGAATTGCTTTGGTGGATGAGTGATTATTACTCTACCTCCCCTGCCCTGCTTTTAAAAAATTTCATGCCAGAATCGCTAAAACGTATTGGTTCTTTAAAAATTATAAGCGAATTAAAACCAATGCCACCTAGCATTTCTCGCGCCGCATTGCCTAACATTCAAACAAATTTAAAAAAATTTTTTACTAGTGAAAAAAATGCCTTTCTCTTTCATTATCAAAATCAACGGAATAAAATAGCTTTTTATTTAAAGTGTGCTGAAAAATTTTTGACGCAAGGCAAATCAATTTTAATTTTAGAGCCACAAATTACGGATATTAAAATAATTTTGCCATATTTTTTATATCTATTCCCGAAAAAAGTAACGGTTTTGCATGGAGAATTATCTAAAACAGAATATTGGCAAAATTGGCAAAAAATCAAAAATGAAAAAATCAAGATTGTTTTAGGGGCACGTTCAGCGATTTTTGCGCCACTTAATAATTTAGGATTAGTTATTGTTGATAATGAAGAGGCGCTCGATTTTAAGCAGTTTGACCAGTATCCTTATTATGATGCTCGTTACGTAGCTTTAAAATTATCACAATTAACCAACGCTAAAATAATTTTTGCAAGTCAATCGCCCAGAGTTGAAACTTATTATGAAACAGAACAGAAAAGATATCAATTATTGAAAGAAGACGTTAATTTTAAAACAGAAAATCGTTTAGTCGACATGAATCAAGAATTGAAAAAGAAAAATTTTTCGTCGTTTAGCGAAATTTTAGTTGAAGCTATCCAAAAAACATTAGAACGGCACCAAAAAGTTGTTCTTCTGCTTAATCGAAAAGGCGCTTTTACTTTAATGCTTTGCCGCGATTGCGATTACATTTTTAAGTGTCCTAATTGTAAAACACCGCTTGTTTGCCACGAAGATGAGTCTGGTTTGTGCCACGGTCTTTGGTGTCATTATTGTGGTTATCAAGAAGAGGTCCCTCTTACCTGTCCCAACTGTCACGGCGTTTCAATTCGATTTTTAGGGGCGGGCACGCAAACAGTGGAAAAAGAGATAAAAAGATTATTTTCAAAGGCAAAGACTTTAAGGATAGACAAAGATATAAAAAAAATTGATATTTCGCAACTCGCCATAAACGACATTTTTATTGGCACGCAATTTTTTATTAAAAATTATTTGCCAGAGGTGAAAAACATCGGTTTAATTGGCATTATATCTACTGATACTTTACTTTTCCGTCCAGATTTTCGTTCCGGAGAAAAAACATTTGCATGGCTATCAAACATTATTAATTTTGGACAACGAATAAAAAGTCATGTTTTTGCTCAAACTTTTTTCCCGAACAATTTTGTTATTCAATCTGCCGTGGCGCAAAATTATAAAGATTTTTTTAAAAGAGAGATAGAAGAGAGGGAGAAATTAGGTTATCCGCCCTTTAGAAGATTAGCGAAATTAATTTACCGCCATCAGCATGAAAAAAAATGTACTTTTGAGTCGTTTATTTTATGTGAAAAAATAAAAAATGCATTGGGCAAAGAGGCAGAGATCATATGCGATGAGCAACCTCGCAAAGAAAAACAGAAATTTGTTGCAAAAATAATTTTGAAATTTCAGACACAATCATTGAAGAAAATAATAAAATTTTTTAAAACTATTCCTGATGACTGGACTGTTGACATGGACCCAGTAAGTTTGATATAGTATTTAATTCTTGAAATTAAATCATTTTAATTTAATTAATTTGTTATGATTTTATCGATTATTGCAGACCCAAATCCTGTCCTGCGTCAAAAAGCGCAGGAAATTAATTTGGCAAAAATTAAAAGCGAAGAAATTCGACGGTTGATTTCAGATATGAAAGAAACAGTTGGACCAGTTGGCGGAATTGGTTTAGCTGCACCGCAGATTGGTCTTTCGGTAAGAATTATTG
Source organism: Candidatus Falkowiibacteriota bacterium (assembly GCA_037440105.1). GTDB lineage: Bacteria > Patescibacteriota > Patescibacteriia > XYB2-FULL-38-15 > XYB2-FULL-38-15 > JBBIUS01. The sequence goes on along the minus strand of JBBIUS010000038.1, from coordinate 1,124 downwards.
TTATTAATCTTGAGGATAAAAAAATGGCTTTAATAAATCCAGTTATTACTCGCTTCTCGTGGAGAAAAGAAATTAGTGAAGAGGGTTGTCTTTCAGTGCCTGGAAAATTTGGTTTAGTAAAAAGATCAAAGGTTATAAAGATTAAAGCATTTAATGAGGATGGCAAAGAAATAAAATTTAAAGCAAAGGGACTTTTTGCTCGCGTTATTCAGCATGAAATAGATCATTTGGATGGCATACTGTTTATTGACCGCACAAAAAAAATTTTTCATGAACCAAAGAAAATATGAACAAAATAATTTTTATAGGCACTGGTGAATTTGCAGTGCCTATTTTGCATAAATTGGCAAAAAGCGAATTTGAACCATTAGCAGTTATTACCCAACCCGATAGGCCAACTGGCAGAAAACAAATTTTAACTTCTTCGCCGGTGAAAAGTGCAGCGCTAAAACTGGGCGTTGTTATTTATCAACCAAAAAAAATAAAAAGCGATGAAGCAGTCCAATGGATTAAAGCAATGAACCCAGACCTAATTGTTGTTGCCGAATATGGGCAAATCATTCCCAAGGATATTTTAGTTATTCCAAAATTCGGAGTTATAAACATTCACCCCTCCCTTTTACCCAAATACCGCGGCGCTTCGCCGATTCAATATACTATCTTGAACGGTGATGCAGAAACGGGCGTGACACTCATTTTAATGGACGATCTAGTGGATCATGGACCGATCATAAAAAATTCAAAATTCAAAATGCAAAATAAAAAATTAACTTATAGCGGGTTGCTACAAGAATTAGCAGAATTAGGTGGCGATTTACTAATAAAAATATTACCGCAATGGTTGGCAGGTGAAATCAAACCAATACCGCAAGATGAGAGTCGGGCGACTTATACAAAAATTTTGACTCGCGAAGATGGAAAAATAAATTGGCACAAATCAGCGGAAGAGATCGAGCGGCAAATTCGCGCTTTTGAAAAGTGGCCTGGCAGTTGGAGCGAATGGTCAGTAAATAACAAAAAGTTTCGATTGAAAATTTTAAAAGCGAGAATTTTACATCAGACAGTAGGTTGCGCGGAAAATCAAACGCCCGGATTTGTTTTTTTAACTGAACAAAAAGAAATGG
>JBBIUS010000037.1:0-6977 GCA_037440105.1 Candidatus Falkowiibacteriota bacterium | reverse complement strand
AGGCCATATTCAGAGAAAAAGTTGAACAAGGCGGATTATTTACAGAAGAATACAAGGAAATAAAAATTGCTAAAAAGGTTTTAATTGTCTTTTTTGCTGCGATGGTCGGCATTTTGATAGTCAATGGTTTACAGATTGATAAAATGATCAAATTCAGCCTAATGATTCTTTTGGCTCTAATTACAGGCGCTATTGCTATTTTTAAATTTAAAAAAGATACAACTAAAGAATGGCTCAACGAAACTTGGTCTTTTACCAAAATGCTTTTGCCGGTTTTGTTTGTTGGCGTTTTTGTCGCCGGATTTATTATGCCTTTCTTACCCTAAGAATTGATTGAAAAAAATAGTTGGTTCAAACTCGGTTTTTGGCAATTTAGTTTCTGCTATTTTTGGTGCCTTTATGTATTTTTCCACTTTAACAGAAATTCCCATTTTACAGGCCTTGATTGCTAAAGGAATGAATCAGGGACCTGCTTTGGCTTTGCTGTTAGCCGGTCCTTCTTTAAGTTTGTCGAATATGTTGGTTATTAGAAAAGTTTTAGGCAATAAAAAAACAGCGGTTTATGTTTTGTTGGTTGTATTTTATTCAACCGCTGCTGGTCTAATATTTGGTAGTTTAGTTTAAAACTATGATAAAGAAATTATTATTTTATACCGCCAATTCCTATTACTTGGGTTGAGATATTTTGCCGCTTTTAGTTACGTCTTAATTGGCAATGAAATTTTGCTATTTTTAAATAAAACTATAAGTGAAGAACAAAATTAAAACCAATTTGCTTAATTTCGTGGCATTGACCGCGAGTTACATTTCTTTGTGTCCAGTTAAGCAATAATTTTTGTTAAGAGCGGAGAAGCAACTAGGGCAAAAGCGTAAAAAATAATCAGGCGGTTTTAATCTCTGCCAAAAGCTAAAGAAGATTTGAAAAAAAAGAAAAAAGAGTTAGAATATAAAAGAGAAAAGGAAATTAAAACTTATGTCAATTTATATGTCAGAGACTATTTTGAAAGTAGCAAACTTGGGAGTGAGATTTGGCGAGGAAGAGGTGATTAAAAATTTATCATTTGAAGTGGAAAGAGGAGAATTTTTAATTGTTTTAGGGCCGAACGGAGCTGGAAAGTCAACTCTTTTTAGAGCAATTTTAGGATTGATTCCTTCGGTAGGTAAAATTATTTGGCGCGGGGGAAAAACTCCAAAAATTGGTTATTTGCCGGAGAGATTAAGTCAAGAAAATTTCAAAAAGATCCCAATCTCAGTCAAGGAATTTTTTCAAGAAAAAGAAAAATCAGAGGAAAAAATTTTAAATATTTTAGAAAAAGTCGGTTTAGAGTCAAAAGAAGTTTTGAATAAAAATCCGGGAAATTTGTCTTCGGGTCAATTCCAAAGAATGCTCATTGCCTGGAGCCTGATTTCAGAGCCAGAAATTTTGTTTTTTGATGAACCAGCCATTGGTATTGATATTGGCGGGGAAGAAACAATTTATTCACTTTTAGAAAAATTTTGGCAAGAAAAAAACCTAACTATTTTGTTGATCACTCATGATTTAACTGTTGTCTATAAATACGCCACTAATGTTTTGTGTTTGAGCAAAAAAGAAGCTTGCTGCTTTGGTCCACCCAAAGAAGTTTTAACCCCAGAAAAATTAGAAAAAATCTATGGGACAGAAATCAAATTTTACCAACATAAACATTAAAGATTTTCAATTTTCAATTTCCAATTTTCAAACAATATGAATCAATTTATTTTGGGTTTAATTTCAGCAGTTTTTATTGGCGGAGCGGCAGGATATTTGGGGTCCTTGATGATTACCAAAAGGATGGGGCTGGTTGGCGATGCTTTTGCTCATTTAGCTTTTCCTGGAGTGGCCTTGGCTTTGCTTTTTAATTTTAATGTTTTTTGGGGTGCATTATTGTCAGCGATTCTTGGTGGAATTTTGGTTTGGTTGCTGGAACTAAAAACAAAAGCATCAATGGAATCCTTAACAGGTTTGGTTTTTGCTTCGGGTCTATCTTTGGGTTTTTTAATTTTGCCTTTTTCTGAAGAGCACGAACTTGAAGAAGCATTGGTTGGCGATATCACTAAAATCACTTTGCCTGATATGATTTTGGTGATAATTTTATGTACTTTAATTTTTTTTCTCATTAGAAAAATTTATTCAAAATTAGTTTTAGTGGAAATTTCTGAAGATTTAGCAAAAACAGAAGGAATCGAAGTAAAAAAATACAATTTCATTTATTTAGCTTGCATTGCCATTATTGTTGCTTTAACAGTAAAAATAGTTGGAGGACTTTTACCAGTGGCTTTAATTATCATTCCATCTTTAACTGCAAAAAATTTAAGCAAAACTTCTTTCCAATATTCTTTTGGTTCTTTAATTTTTGGAGCAATTTCTGCCATATTGGGCATTCTTTTAGCTACCGTTTATAACCCGCCAGCCGGACTTTTAATTATTTTGATCGGTACTTTAATTTTTCTCTTATCAACATTTTTCAGAAAAAGCTAAAATAGAATTAGAAAAAAGAAGGACTAAAAGACGAACAATCTATCAGCAAAATAGCTGACGTGCTTTTTTCTGATGCTAGACAAAAAATCCAACTTTGTGTTGGATTTTTTTGCTTTGCGGCTTGGATTCTCGCTACTCGGCCTAACTCTGCCAGGAATACGCTTTGAAGTCTTAATATTTTCTCAGAAGGGAAAATTTTCGTTTTTCCGATCCATTTTTCGTTTTTCGTCTAAGCCTTTATTTTTAAGACCGAATTTTTAATTTTTAGTTTTAGCAAATTAGATAATCTTTTGCACAATAACTTCTGGTTGGGATTCGAAATTTCTCGGTGTGAAGTCGGCTGTAACGACTTGATGGGGGCTTTGTCAAAATTATTCCCGTAAAACAAAGAAAAATCTCGACAAAAGTCGAGATTTTTCTTTGGCCCCGGGGGCTTGGATTCTTACTGCTAGTCCTGCCGCAGTCAGGACTGCACTTTGAAGCCTTGCGGTTTCAATGCTTCCGCAAACGGGAAAACTCCCGTTTTCCCGACCCCTTTCCCGTTCTCAGCCAAGCCGTTGTTTTTTAAAACAAAATTCTAAACCTTAGTTTTAACAAAATAAAAAATCTTCTGCGCATAACTCCGGGGCTTGGATTCGAACCAAGATTAGATGGTCCAGAGCCATCTGTCCTACCATTAGACGACCCCGGAATATTTTTATATTCTATCAAAAAAATCGTAAAAAGCAAGAAATATATAAAAGATCTCCCGCTAGATTTCTCTTTTGGGAGATTTGTGTTCTCCTTTGATAGTTTTAATTTTCCATTGCCTCGATGGCTTCTTTGCGTATTGCGCAGAAGAGCGTTTGTTGGCGACTTTGGCCATTTAGACCTACAAAAGTAGTTTCATTATATACGACAATATAAATCCTGCCTGCGTGATGAAAAACGGTGCCTATGGGCCAAATAGATTTTTGAAAAACGATAAACACGCTATTTCTTTCGCTGTCAAATCCTTTCGCAATTGGGTAAGGCGGTTCTTTCAAACCGCCATTCTCAAGAATACCTATAAAGTAGTGTAGAAATCCGTTTTGACCATGCCATCTGATCTCCGCGCCTCGATGATTGTCGTAGTGGTAGATTTGTGTTCCGCCAAATCGCTCAATGAAGGTTGCGATTTTCGTTTGCGGATCTTTACTTTTTTTAAGAACTGCAACAATGTGTTCTAATTTTTTTTGCATTTTCCTCCTTTTCGCCCATTGCAGCTTCAGGGTTAACCTCAGGGCTAAGGTAAGATTTCCTTCCTGGCCGAACCTAGAATAATAGAAAAAATATTATCATCATTAATGAATTTTGTCAACCTCAATTTGCTTTTTAGTTTCAAAAAGGGTAAGATAATAAAAGATTTTTAAATATATTAATTAAAAATGATATGGAAAATGAAAGAAAAATAGGTCATCGTTCTCCAGAAGAACAATATCCAACAAAGGAATCGCGCGATAAAGCGCGACAAGAAATTTTTGATAAGTATTGGAAAAAATTGGGCCTTTCCTCGCGGGATATTGTAGATGCTGATATTTTAGATGTTGGGGCCGGTCCTTTGGCAGCTTTTGGTGATGAATTACAAAAATTAGCCAAGGAAAAAGGATTCGATTGTTGGGTTGTTTCTATTGATGAGCAACCTTTTATGGATGTTAAAGCAGATGGAGTTGATTACAATAAAAATTTTCGGATCAGCGGTGTATCCTTTGAAAATTTAGAATTAAAAAGAAAAATGGAGACATCGGAAGAGCCGCAGTTTAATACAATTGTTGCCATGAATAGCGTGCCCGTGATGTTTGCCGGCCGGAGTGAGCAGTCTGGCGAAAAATGGAAAAAGACAGAAGCAAATATAGTGAGGCAAAAAATTCGTAATTTTATTAATTCAACTTTGAGTCATTTGAAAATTGGTGGTCGAGCTATTTTTTATCCAATTCTCAAAGCGGAGATTTTTCAATTTTCTGAAGGTGGGGTAGCCGATTATTCAGAGTGGAGGCAGATTCTTAACGAAGAACTTGAGAAAACGATTGGGCAAGATGATAATGGTCCATATAAATATTTTTTTCAAGAAGTTGATAAACCCGACGGCATCCATATTCACGAGCGTTTAATTATTGAGAGAAAAAGATAATGATAAAAAAGAAGCATTTTTATTCAAATTTTTAATTTAAAATGTATTTTTGAAATCAAGAATTATTAGAATTGACATTGACAAATAATTTAAATTTTTAATTTGGTGATTTGATATTCAGTGTATCTATTTTATAAACAAGAAAAACATTAGAATAATTTATGACTTCTGCAATCTGATTTCTTTAAGAGGTAATAATTTTTATTAACGGGTTGACTGAAGACATTTTGCAACCATAAGATGACAAAAATTAAATGGATAAATTTAAAAGGAAAAATAATCGCTGTTTGGAAGCCTAAGGGACCGACTTCTTTTGATATCATCCGGAAGTTGCGTAATTTAACTGGCGTTAAAAAAATAGGCCACGCAGGAACGCTTGATCCTTTGGCAAGCGGTGTCTTGGTGGTGGGCATGGGTCGTGAAGCGACAAGAAAACTCCGCGAAGTTGTAGAAGCAGAAAAAGAATATTTGGCAACAATCAAATTTGGTGTAGAAAGCGCGACAGACGACGAAGCTGGGAGAAAGACAAAAGTAATGGTCGTTACAAAACCATCTCGTACTGAAATAGAAAAAGTTTTGCTAAAATTTTGCGGGAAAATTTTACAAAAGCCACCAATTTTTAGCGCGATTAAGGTGGGTGGTAAAAGAGCTTATGAATTGGCGCGACAGGGACAAAAAGTAAAATTAAAAAAACGGCAAGTAGAAGTTAAGGAGATTAAAATAATAAAATATAAATGGCCACTGCTTAAACTAAAAATTATTAGTGGTCCAGGTTTTTATGTTCGTTCCTTGGCCCGCGATTTGGGAAAAAAATTAAAAGTAGGAGGATATTTAAAAGATCTCGAAAGAACGAGGGTCGGGCAGTTTAAAAAAAGTAAATCTATTAAAATTAGTTTATAATAGCATGAAATTAAAACCAAATTATTTTTTGATTCCCATTTTTATGATTATCGTGTCTTTGGTCGGTAATTGGCTAACTGGCAGAGGCATTGGTTGGTATAAAACAATAAAGTTGCCGAGCTGGACGCCGCCCGGTTTGGTTATCGGTACGGTTTGGACAATAATTTTTATTTTAGCGGCAATTTCCGCGATTATTTTCTGGAACAAGACGGCGCACGATAATCATTTTTGGTTGGTGGCAGCTATTTTTGTTTTAAATGGAATTTTAAATATTTTTTGGAGTTATTTATTTTTTAATCGACATTGGCTTGGCGCGGCAGCCATTGAAGCCGGACTGCTAGACCTTACCGTGATTGTGCTTATAGTTTTAATTTGGCCGGTTTCAAGGATTGCTTCGGTTTTACTTTTTCCTTACGCCGGATGGGTGGCTTTTGCCACATATTTAACTTACATAGTCTGGAGCTTGAATAAATAATTTTTTATGTATTTTTCTCAGGGAAAAAAGAAAAAATTTAAAATCGGTTTGGCTTTTGGCAGTGGGGGAGCCAGGGGCTTAGCTCATATCGGGGTAATTAAAGTTTTAGAAGAAAATAACATTCCAATAAGTTTTATTGCTGGATCAAGCATCGGAGCACTTGTTGGCGGTTTATACGCTGCTTTAGTAGATATTAAAAAAATTGAGGGGTTGGCAAAAAGTAATAGTTGGCGGCAGATTTTGAGTTTGGTGTGGGATCCTGCTGTTGGGAGCGGTTTGATTAGTGGAAAAAAAATAGAAATATTTATAAGGAAACAAATCGGTAATATAAAGTTTTCCGACCTAAGAATACCGTTTACCGCAATGGCTACTAATTTTGAAACTGGAGAACCGATTGTACTGAAGTCAGGAGATGTCGCTTCGGCCATCAGAGCAAGTATTTCCGTACCGATTATTTTTAAGCCAGTTGAATTTAATGGAAAAATTTTGGTCGACGGGGGTTTGTCTGAGCCGGTGCCAGTTAATGCGGTTAAGGCAATGGGCGCCAATTTTATTATTGCCGTTAATTTAGATAATTGTTATAAGGACAAAAATAAAAAATTGAGAATTTTTGAAGCGGCAAGCAATTCTTTGGCAATTTTGCGACATCATCTTGCCAAAGAGAAAGTCAAGGAAGCTGATATTGTTATTGAACCAAGGATTTTTTCTTCGGCACTTATTGGTTGGCGAGATTTTATGGAAAGTAAAAAAATTATTGCTGAAGGAGAAAAAGTTATGAGGATGAACATTTCCAAAATCAAAAGAATGGTTGGCCTTTAATTTATGGTAGTAATTTTGCATAACATCAGAAGTACATATAACGTCGGTTCAATTTTCAGGACGGCTGACGCGGCGGGTTGCCAAAAAATTTATTTATGCGGAATTACTCCGGCGCCAGTTGATCGATTTGGTCG
>JBBIUS010000036.1:0-7009 GCA_037440105.1 Candidatus Falkowiibacteriota bacterium | reverse complement strand
GCCAGCCGATTTTAAGCGCAAAATTGAATTTTTTGTCTTTGTTTTGCGAAACAAAACTCCAGAAGCGGGCTTTTCTGAATTTTAATTTTTTGGAATTATGAAATATTTTATCTATACCAGAAAATCAACGGATAGCGAGGAACGGCAAATTTTGTCTATTGAAGCTCAGCTTGCTGAAATAAAAGAATTTGCCGCCAAAGAAAAACTTGAAATCGTCGCCTCGCTTTGCGAGGCGCAAACCGCCAAAGAACCTGGCCGAAAAATTTTCGGAGAAATGCTTGATCGGATTTGCGCTGGCGAAGCCAGCGGAATTTTGGCTTGGCATCCGGATCGTCTTGCCCGCAATTCTATTGATGGCGGAAAAATTATTTACCTGCTGGACACAGGGAAAATAAAAGATTTGAAGTTCCCGACTTTCTGGTTTGAAAATACGCCGCATGGCAAATTTATGCTTTCTATCGCTTTTGGACAAAGTAAGTACTATGTGGACAATTTAAGCGAGAATATCAAACGGGGCCACCGCCAAAAACTGCGAAAAGGAATTTGGCCCGGCTTTGCGCCGCTTGGCTATCTTAATAATCACCGAACAAAAGAAATAGATTTAGACAAGGACAAAGCACCAGTTTTTGGCAGACAGCGGAATAAAAAGCTACCGCAACAAACCGCTTTCTGTTTCCTGTGTCCAGCGAATGCTCAAAAATCATTTCTACTACGGAGTGTTTAAGTTTAACAACGAAGTCTATCAAGGAAGCCACGAGCCAATTATTTTCAAGAAACTTTTTGATTCTGTTCAACAAATAATGAATAACCGCGGCAAGAAAAAGAGGAAAAGAAAACATGAGTTTGCTTTTTCCGGTTTAATGCATTGTGGAAATTGCGGCTGTATGATAACTGCTGAAAAACAAAAAGGGCATAACTACTACCGTTGCACCAAGAAAAAGCAAAAATGCGATGAAAAGTATTTAAGAGAAGAAAATCTTATTGAACAGATGAGAAATTTTATTCAAAAAGTTTCTTTGCCTGACGACTGGGTAGAAAATATGCTTGCCAAGTTAGACAAGGAAAAAGAGCAAGCCAAAAGAGAAAGCGAATTATTTGTTCAAAATCTCCAACAGCAGAAAGGAGAAGTTGAGCAGAAAATTGGAAAGTTGTTAGACCTCTATATTGCCGGCGGGGCTTTGACGCTTGAAGAATACCAAGCCAAGAAACAAAAACTGCTCAACGAAAAACTGGAAATTGAGCAGAAATTACGAGATTTTGAACAAATGGGGAATAATTGGCTCGAACCGATGAGAAAAATGATTTTTGAGGCAAAACAAGCCAAAATTCTATTGTCGCAAGGCGACAATTATCAAATCCGGGAATTTCTAAAAAATGTCGGCTCGAACTTTATTTTGAAAGACAAAAAATTCAATTTTGCTCCTAAAATCGGCTGGCGAGCCCTCGCAGAGGGCGAGCCAGCCTCAACATTTTCCAACTGGCGGAAGGAGTGGGATTCGAAGGCTCCTCAGTGCCAATTCGGCAGCAACGGCCTGACGGTGAGTGAGTTCTCTCGCCAACCCCTCAATTTGCCAAACCAATCGCAAAAGCGATTGCTTTGGCAAACGGAAGGAGTGGGATTCGAACCCACGAACCCTTGCGGGTGCACGCTCTCCAAGCGTGTGCCTTAAACCACTCGGCCATCCTTCCGTGACTTTTTAAATTTTAACTGATTTTTTCTCAAAAATCAATCCCGCCCTTTTGACTTTGCCAAAAGGGCGGGATTTTATTTGCTTTTATTCACTTTAAATTCGCTCAATGATTTACAATTACAACTTGCTATCAATAATCTGCTTGAACTGGTCGTAAGGCAGAGCGCCTGAAACCAGCTCTCCGTTCACAAAAGTCGCTGGTGTTCCTTCAACTCCGGCTGCACTGCCCTCGTTCATTTGTTGGCTAATTTTACTAGCATATTTCCCTGAGTCAAGACAATCATTAAATTTGCTTGTGTTGAGACCTAATTTTTTTGCTACTTCTTTCCATTTTGCCACACTCATTTCGCCAGCTAAATTTGCTTCAAAAATTTTATCATGCATTTCCCAAAACTTCCCTTGTTCAGCCGCGCACTCAGAAGCCTCGGCTGCTTTTTCGGCATTAGAATGAAAAGAAAGTGGAAAATGTCTGTAAACAATTTGGATTTTATCACCGTATTCTTTTACTATCTTATTCATTGTCTCATAATGCCTTGCGCAAAATGGACATTCAAAATCTGAATACTCAATCAAGGTCACTTTTGCGTTTTTTCCACCTTTGACATGGTCATCAGCTGTGACCGGCGGGACTTCTGCTTGTGGCGCTGGAAGAGGATTGGACGGCTGCTCAATATTTGTATTTACTATGCCAGCCTGATTTATGTTTTCCTGTTTATTCTCTCCAAGGTTTTGTCCAGATAAAATCAAAACAAATAAACCAATGAGGGATAAAGTGCTTGTTGCGGCAATACCAATTGTTAATCCTAAAAAGAAAGAGGTTTTCCGAGTTCCTTTCAAAATTTCTACTTCTTTATTATTATCAAATAATTTTTCTGACATAAAATTAGAATTATGAATTAGGCATTATGGAATTGTATTACGAAGATTCGATTTTGTCAACTTCTTCCCCACCTTATAAAATAATCATAAGCGCCGAGTGCGGCTTTTGCTCCTTCACCGGCCGCAATGATAATTTGCTTTTCGCGCACATCAGTAACATCACCAGCCGCAAAAATTCCAGGGCATGAAGTGCTGTTATCTTTTGGGTCAATAATAATTTCGCTCCATTTATTTAATTTTACCAAATCTTTAATAAAATTTATACTAGGGATAGATCCGATTTCTATAAATACGCCCTGCACTGACAATCGCCGTATTTTACCAGTCGAGATATCTTTAATTTCTAAACCTTTAACAAATTTTTCGCCTAAAATAGCAACTGTTTCATGAGCATTAAAAATTTCTACTTTATCACTTCTTGCCTCAACTTGCTCCCGCATTACTGCGTCACCGCCCAATTTTGGATTTATGTTAATTAAAAAAATTTTATTGGCCGGAATTTTTATAAGTTGCAATACTGCATCGAGAGCCGAGTTTCCTCCACCGATTACAGCTACATCTTTACCACGAAAAAGCGGCGCATCGCAAGTCGCGCAATATGTCACTCCCCTGCCTAAAAATTCATTTTCACCTGGCACATTTAGTTTTCGCGGAATTTTCCCAGAGGCGATTATCAATACCCTTGCCTGGTATTTTTCACCTGCTGTTGTTTCCACTTCAAAAAACTCTACTCTCTTATTTTTGACATTTGACATTTGACATTTGACATTTTTGATTTCCACACCTTCCCTAACCTCTAAATCGTATAAAGCATTCTCATCATCCAACCTTTTAATATGCTCTCTAAATTTCTGCGCCAATTCTGCGCCTGACACTAATTGATAGCCCAAATAATTATCAACTTCACCTGACCAAAGAGTTTGTCCGCCAATGTCCTTAGTTAAAACCAAAGTGTTCATTTTTTTTCGCGCGGCGTAAATCGCGGCTGTCATGCCGGCAGGACCTCCGCCAATGATGATGAGATCAAACATAATTTAAAATTCAAAATGTAAAATGTAAAATTGCAATTCAAAATTCAAAATTTTTTAATTTTTGATTTGTCATTTTGATATTTAATTTTTGATTTTTGATTTACAATTAGCCAAACTCCTGCCACAAACAAAATCACGGATAAATACTGCGCCAATGTCAATCCGAAATATCTCGGGTCTGCGCCAACTACATCGCTTGCTCGCAAAAAATCTAACAAAAATCTTGAAACGCTGTACCAAACTGCAAATAATGCTACATAAAATCCATTAAACCATTGTCTGCGCCGCAAAAGTAAAAAAACCATAAATAAAATTAATCCATTTAAAGATAAATACAATCCCAAATCATGCCTTATCCCATCTGGATATGTCACACCTAAAAAGAAATTTGTTTTAGTTCCTGGATGATCATGAATTAAAAAACAGCCAAGACGACCAACAAAAAGACCTAATGGAAGACTAAAAATAATCGCATCAGCGTATTGCCAGAGATTCAGTTTATGCTTTTTAAGATAAAATATGCTAGCCAAAACAGCACCGAAAAAACCACCGTAAATTGACATGCCACCTTGCCAAATTTTTAAAATATCAAGCGGCGCATCAATGAATACCCTTAAATGTTCTGCTACATAGAGCAAACGACTACCAATTATTGCTGCCAAAATAATCCAAAAAGCCAAATCAAAAACCCGGCTGGCCTCAAGGTTTTTTCTTTTAAATTCAAAATAAGAAACTACCATCCCCGCTACAAACCCTAAAGAAACTAAAATTCCCCAAACATTCAATTTTAAAAAACCCAAATCAATTGAAGTAAATTGAAACCAAGGAATCATACTTGAAAATTTCTAATGTCTAATTCCTAATTTCCAATAAATGTCCAATGACTAAATGTCTAATGTCTAAATTTTGGTCATTGGGTATTGAGATTTATTTAGGCCAATTAGATTAATTAGAATAATTAGGTTAATTTTTATAGTTTTCCCCACAACATCAGGACGCCCAAAATTACGCAACCTAACCCCAATACCAATCTTAACCATTTTCTCTTTTTTGTTCGCCACTCTTCAATTTTCTTAGTTGAAATGCCAAAATATACTAAACCCAAAATAATAAAAAGCGGCGAAACAAAAATTAAATTATAAAGCAAAAGGTACGGAATGCCCTGGAGTTGCGTTTCGTGAGTGGCAAGTAGACTCAAAATAGCCAAATAAACTCCGCCAGTACAGGGCAGTTCAAAAGCAGAAACTAAAAAACCTAAAACAACAGCAGCGGGAATGGAGGCCTTATGAATATATTTCTCAATCAATGGTTTTTTTGATTCGGGAATCGCCAAAGTAAAACCTTTCCCGTACCAAAAAAAATCTTTAATATTTACAAGGCCAACAAAAATTAAAAGAGCGCCGGCAATTTTATAAATTATGCCTGCGATATTCAAAACCGTAAGGGCTCTCAAAATGCCAAAACCAGCAAAAAAATAAACTATAAAAATAGTCGCGATATAAACTAAACCAACTCTTAAAACTAATTTAGGCGAGCCAAGTGCTAAAAGATAACTTAATAAAAAAATCATGACAGCAAAAGCGCATGGGTTTATTGAGTCAATGGCTGCCCCACCGACAATAGCCGGGATGGTTAAAATTTCAAACATAAAGATAAAACAAATGACAAATAGCTAATAACAAATAATTTTATAATTTTTTAGCTTTCTTTTTTAGAAAATAAAAAAGCAAAAATATTCCTGCTAAAATTAAAACCCCAATAATAACCCAACCCACAGTTTCATTAAATTTATTTGGCATGGATGAATAACCATCGATTGAAACATTGGCATTGCTGGTGCCATTAAAATTTTCAATTTTATCCATTGGCGAAACACAAACTTCTTTTGAGCACCGCTCAACCGCGTTCTTAACTTTTTCAAAATTTTCTCCAACAATTACTTCGTTGTCAATAAAAATGGTTGGTACACCGCTTGTATCTGTCCCATAAGCCTCTGCCATTTTGCGGAAAAGCGCCTGATTTTCTGCATTAAAATAAACTTCAAAATCATAAACTTTCAAATCAGGATAATCGTTCTTCAAACCCTCAAGATAACTTTTCATTTTCGCGCAATGCGGACAGCCTTGTCCTTCAAAAAAATATAAATCAATTGGATTGCTGTTTTGTGCAAATCCGAAAGCAGGTAAAAGTAATAAAAAACTTGCCAATAAAAAAAACTTTTTAAAAAATTGCATATTTTTTAATCTTATAACAAATAGACCTCATAGTCAAAATCATCAACTATTTGACGGCCATCACATGACTGTCAAACTAATTAGTATCACCACTGTTTTATTAAATGAATCTGTCAACAAACTACAGGAACTTTTTGTCTTTTTATCATTGCCATGGCAATGATAAAAAGACAACCTTACTATTAAATTTTATATCTTAAATCTCTTTAACCTCAAAGAATTTAATACTACGCTAATGCTCGAAAAACCCATAGCCGCGGCAGCTAAAATTGGATTTAGCAAAATGCCAAAAAATGGATACAAAACACCAGCCGCGACTGGAATTAAAATTGTGTTATAAGCGTAAGCCCAAAAGAGATTTTCTTTGATAATTCTTAACGTCTTTTTTGAAAGTTTAATTGCGGCAACAATGCCCATTAAATCACCGCGCATTAAAGTAATATCCCCTGTCTCCATAGCAATGTCAGTTCCCGTGCCAATCGCGATACCAACATCTGCTTGCGCCAGGGCAGGCGCGTCATTGATTCCGTCACCGACCATTGCCACAACTTTCCCTTCTTTTTGCAATTTTTCGACTTCTTTAACTTTGTTCTCCGGCAGAACACGGGCCATTACTCGCGTAATGCCGACCTGTCTTGCAATTGCTTCAGCCGTTTTTTGGTTGTCACCTGTTAACATTATGACTTCTAAACCAAGTTTTTGCAATTTTTTCACTGCCTCGCGAGAATTTTCTTTTAAAGTGTCAGCAATAGCAATAAGACCAACCGCATTATTGTTCACTGCCACGATCACCACGGTCTTGCCCTGCTCTTCCAATTCCATGATTCTTGATTCATAATTCATAATTCCGATGTTATTGTCAGTCATCAATTTTCGCGTGCCTACTAAAATTTTATGACCGTCCACTACTGCTTGCACACCGGCTCCAATCACGGCGTTGAAGTCTTTTGGTTCAATTAAATCAATTTTTTCTGCGTTTGTTTTTTCTACAATTGCCGCGCCAAGCGGATGTTCTGACAATTTTTCCGCGCTCCCAGCGAGGCGTAGAATTTCCTTGCCATCCACGATACCAAGCGGCGCAATATCTGTGACAGCCGGCTTTCCAGCCGTCAGAGTGCCTGTCTTATCCAAGATAATCGCATTCACTTTGTGCGCGATTTCCAAACTTTCCGCG
>JBBIUS010000035.1:0-7333 GCA_037440105.1 Candidatus Falkowiibacteriota bacterium | reverse complement strand
CGGCGGGCAGCTTGGATTTTGTTTTCTGTGTCTGAAAGTTCATCTTGGAGTTGTAAAAAATTCTGTGATGCCTTTAGATCAGGATAATTTTCAGCAACCGCAAAAAGTGTTTTTAGCGTGCCAGCCAACATATTTTCTGCTTTTGCAATTTCAGCTGGGTTGCCTCCTTTTTCCGCTGTCATGGCTGCAGTGCGAGCTTCAGTAACTCGTTCAAAAACTTCCCGTTCGTGGGCAGCGTACCCTTTTACTGTTTCCACTAAATTCGGAATTAAATCATAGCGGCGTTTTAGTTGGACATCGATGTCTGACCAGGCTTCGTCAGTCCGATTGCGCAGAGTAATCAAACCATTGTAGATGGCGATTAGCCAAATTATGATAAGGCCAATAACCCCTAAAATAATCCATAAGATGGTAGTCATGGTTTTATGCCTTTCCGCTTTTTTCTGCGTATAAATCAGCGTTTCTCTTTTCTATTGATAGAAGTAGATTTACGCGAATATATACGCAGATTTGCGCGGAGATTTAATTAAAGTTGTGTTAGTTCTTTAATTATTATATAATGAAAAAAGCTTTGAGTCAAAATTATTTAGAGAATATATTTTTTATGATTATTAAATAATTAGATAATTGGTAGCGCAGGCTTTAGCCTGCGTTTCATTGCGTGAATTAAGGGTTGTGACTATCAAGAATATAATTGTTATCATCTAACGTCCTATTTTTATGATTTCTCGTTTTAAAATTAAAGCCTTTGAGGTTAGTCAGGCAATAGATTGCCGGGGTGTTTTGGCTGGTTTAGGAAAACATTATCCAGTAATCTGGAGCGATCCTCCCATGTTGGCTTTGAGCCGGAAAAGAGGCCAATATTTAATTTTAACTCGTTATGGGGTTATTGCCTTAACTAATGCTTCTTTGCAGTTGGAAGAAAAAGCGTTGTTGCTTGTTCGGCCTTTTTTGAGAAAACCGATAGAAAAGATTAATAATTATGAAGAAATTAAGGTTATTATTGATCCAGCGCAAAAAATCCGTGTTATTTTTGACAAGGTAATTTTGCCCCTTGTTGATGAAAAATTTTTATTGATTAGCAGCATGCTTCTTTGCCAATCTGTTGGATTAGAATCTTATGAAAAAAGAGTAGACCCACTTTTAGATCAACTTTCGAACGAAATTATCAGGTTAAGTAAACGAAAGATGCTTTTTAGAACATCTTTTTTAACCAAAAACGCAAATCAGATAATGATTCTTCAGCAAGAACTTGTGACGAATTTAGGAGTTTTAGATAAACCAGCGCTAACATGGGAAAGAGCAGATTTAGAATTTCTTTATCATCAGTTAGCAGACAATTTTGAATTGCCAGAGCGAGTGGAAATTTTGTCAGAAAAACTTAATTTATTGCAGAGCAACATTAAAAATGCTTTTGATATCATTAGCACTAATCGAATGGCCGGTTTGGAATTTACAATTGTTGTTTTAATTATTTTAGAGATTATTTTATTTTTGTTTGGTTTGGGATAACCAATTTTTGTTTTGTACTATTTTTATACTATGCAGATTAACCCATCAATTTTTAAAGCCTATGATATTCGCGGGATTTATCCGCAAGATTTAAACGAGGGAATTGCTTATCGATTAGGCAGAGCTTTGGTGGTTTTCACTGGGGCAAAAACCGTAGTTGTTGGCCGCGACGTGCGACTTTCTTCGCCGTCTCTGTTTAATGAGGTTTCGCGCGGTATTTTAGATCAAGGCGGAGAAGCGATCGATGTTGGCGTAGTTTCTACGCCTATGTTTAATTTTGCAGTGGCGGAATATAAAGAACACGAGGCTGGCATAATGATTACTGCTTCTCACAATCCAAAAGAATATAACGGATTTAAGCTGTGTTATGGCAATGCCCTGCCAATTGGCGGAGAAACGGGTATGGCAGAAATTAAAAAATTAGTTATGGAGGGAAATTTTGGAGAGGAGAAGAAAGGAAAAATAGAAAAAAAAGAAATTTTAAAGAATTATGTTGAAAAAATTTTTAGTTTAGTCAATGTTGACGAAATAAAGCCGCTTAAAGTGGTAGTAGACACTGGCAATGCTTGTGGTGCTGTGCCGCTGCTGGAAATTTTTGAGAAATTACCATGCAAGTTAGTCCCGCTTTATTTTGAATTGGATGGAAATTTTCCAAATCACGAGGCTAATCCACTAAAAGAAGAAACATTAAAAGATTTGAAGAAAAAGGTTTTAGAGGAAAAAGCAGATTTAGGTGTTGCTTTTGACGGTGACGCCGATCGGGTCGGTTTTGTTGATGAAAAGGGAAATACGGTGCGCGGAGATATGATTGCTGCTCTTGTCGCCAAAGAATTAGTTGGAGAAAGCCCCAAAGCATTAGTTTTTTACGATGTTCGGTCAAGTTGGGCGGTGCGAGAAGAGGTAGAAAAAATGGGCGGCATGGCAAAGATGTGTCGGGTTGGGCATGCTTTAATAAAAAAACAAATGCGCGAGGAGGCGGCTCTTTTTGCTGGAGAATTTTCATCGCATTTTTATTACAAGAATTTTTATAATGTTGAATCAGGCGATTTGACAATGCTTAAAATTTTAGAAATTGTAAGCAAAGAAAATAGGCCGTTTTCTGAGGTTGTGATGCCGCTTTTGCGCTATTATCATTCAGGCGAAATAAATTTTGAAGTTGAGGACAAAATGGGTAAAATGAAAGAATTAGAGAAAAGATATACTGGGATGGCTAAAGATGTGTCACATTTGGACGGGATCCGGTTGGAATTTGACGATTGGTGGTTTAATGTTAGGCCGTCAAACACTGAACCGCTTCTAAGACTGAACCTAGAGGCAAAGACAAAGGAGTTGATGGAAGAGAAAAAGATGGAGTTGATGGAAATAATTCGGGAAGAATAACACAAATGGGCTAGAGCCCCACTAATAACACGAATATTAGCGTTATTCGAGGGGCGCGTTAGTGACCATTAGCGAAATCTTTTAAAAATATGATTGGTATCTTTGATTCTGGTGTTGGCGGTTTAACAGTAGTGCATGAGATTTTTAAAAAGTTGCCAGATTATCAAATTATATATTTTGGTGACACGGCTAGAACACCGTACGGGACTAAAAGCAGGGAAACAATCATAAAATATGCTCGTGAAGACGCAAAATTTTTGTTGGACAAGGGCGCGAAAATTATTGTCATTGCTTGCAACACTGCTTCAGCAGTTGCCTCAGATATTTTGAGGAAAGAGTTGAGCGTACCAGTGTTTGAGGTTATAATGCCAGCGGTAAGGAAAGCTGTAGTTGTAACCAAAAATAAAAAAGTGGGAGTAATCGGGACAAGAGCAACGATTGGCAGCAGTGTTTATCAGGAATTAATCCATAAGGCTAATCCAGAAATTCAGGTTTTTGCTGAACCTTGTCCGCTTTTGGTGCCGCTGGTTGAGGAGTGTTGGCTAGACAAACCTGAAACCAAAAAAATTGTTAAGAAATATCTTCAGCCGTTAAAAAATAAACAAGTTGACACTTTAATTTTGGGCTGCACTCACTATCCTGCCTTAAAGCACATTATTGAGTCGCGCATCGGCAGGCGGGTAAAATTAGTTGATTCGGCGGAGGAAGTAGTAGACGAGTTAAAAAGATTTTTGAAAAATGAGAGTGAAATAGCGAATAATTTGAAGAAAGGGGCTGAGCACAAATTTTATGTTTCTGATTTGACTCCTCAGTTGCCGGTGATTGCGAAAAAACTACTTGGTCGAGAGATTAAATTAGGAAAAGCAACAGTATAATAGCATGGTTTTTGAATCAGGAATTAGGAATCAGGGAAATTTTCAAGACCATGATTCATAATTCTTGGTTTTAAAATAAAAATACCATGTTTGTTACTCTTATAGTTTTCATTTTCATCCTCGGTCTTCTTGTTTTTGTCCACGAATTTGGTCATTTTATTGTTGCCCGAAAAAATGGTGTAAAAGTTGAAGAATTCGGTTTTGGTTTTCCGCCGAGAATTTTTGGCATAAGAAGAGGCGAAACAATTTATTCAATCAATTGGATTCCTCTGGGCGGCTTTGTTAAAATTAAAGGTGAAACAGGGGAAAACAAAGAAGATCCGGATAGTTTCGCTCATAAAAAAATTTGGCAGCGAGCCATGATTTTAGCAAGCGGCGTTCTAATGAATTTTGTTTTGGCTGCTGTACTTTTGTCTTTTGGTTTTATGGTTGGTCTGCCGCAGGTAGTTGATGGGGAAAACCATTTTGCAAAAGTACGCGATATTAAAATTCAAATCGTTCAAATTTTGGATAATACGCCGGCAAAAAAAGCTGAGCTGCGAACTGGAGACGCGATAGTTAGTGTTGATGAGCAAAGATTTGATAAGATTGAAGAATTGCAGAATTATACAAATCAAAAAATTGGCATGTCGGTAAAATTTACTATTGAAAGAGACGGCCAATTGTTAGAAAAAGAAATTACGCCAACTGTTCTTGCTGAAACAGGTAAAGGCGGGATAGGTGTTGGACTTTTAAAGTCAGGCATTGTTTCTTATCCTTGGTATTTTGCATTGTGGAAAGGGTTAGAAAGCACAGCATTTTACACGCGTGAGATTTTGCTTGCTTTTTACGAGTTAATTAAAAATTTAATTATTACGCAGAAAGTGGCAGTAGATTTATCCGGTCCGGTTGGTATTGCTGTTCTAACAGGCCAGGTGGCAAGAATGGGTTTCATTTATCTTTTGCAGTTTACTGCTTTGCTTTCTATAAATTTAGCAGTCATTAATTTTATTCCTTTTCCGGCTTTAGATGGGGGGAGGATTGTTTTTTTAGCAATTGAAAAGATTCGTGGCAGACCAGTGAGTCAAAAAATTGAGAATTTAATTCATAATATTGGCTTTGCCTTGCTCATGGTTTTAGTTTTGTTGGTAACTTATCGGGATATTGTGAGATGGGGAGATAAATTTGTAGGACTGTGGGAAAAAATCATGAAATAATTCAAAATTCAAAATGCAAAAGTCAAAATTAAAATTAAAAATTCAAAATTTATTGATTTAACATGTTGCAAGAACAATTAGAACAATTAAAAAATCGGGCACTTAATGAAATTAAAGTGGTAAAAAATTTAGACCAGCTGCAAAATTTGGAAATTAAGTATCTCGG
Organism: Candidatus Falkowiibacteriota bacterium; assembly: GCA_037440105.1. GTDB lineage: Bacteria > Patescibacteriota > Patescibacteriia > XYB2-FULL-38-15 > XYB2-FULL-38-15 > JBBIUS01. Next base: position 2,204 of record JBBIUS010000035.1, on the reverse strand, counting down.
TCGGAAAGGTGAACTGACCAAAATTTTGAGAACGGTGGGTGAATTGCCGGAGAAAGAGCGCGGTGCGGCAGGAAATCTTGCGAATCAAGTAAAGCAGCGGTTATCAAGTGAGATTGGAAGAGTGAGGAAAGTATTAAGTGAAAAAGAAGTGGAAAAAATAGAAGAAAAAGAGTGGATTGACGTCACTGCTTCAAAACCAAAGCGGTGGCTTGGCCATTTACATCCAATTTCGCAAGTGCAGTATGAGTTGGAAGATATTTTTATTTCAATGGGTTTTATAGTTTTAGATGGGCCAGAACTGGAGTCTGATTATTATAATTTTGAAGCCTTGAATATTCCGTCATGGCATCCAGCTCGCGAAATGCAAGATACTTTTTATATTGAGACGCAGAAAAATACAGAAAGAATAAAGCAGAAAGGTCCAGAATTATTGATGCGGACGCAGACGTCGTCCATGCAGGTACGGGCTATGGAAAAATATGGCGCACCACTGCGGGCCATTGTCCCAGGGAGATGTTTTAGAAATGAGGCCACAGATGCTCGCCACGAACATACTTTTTATCAGTTAGAGGGTTTTATAATTGATAAAGAAATTTCTTTAGCGCATATGAAAGCAGTACTTGAGATAGTTGCTCAAAAATTATATGGGAAAAAGACGCGCGTTCGGCTTAGGCCAAAATATTTTCCTTTTGTGGAACCGGGCGTTAATGGAGAAGTAACATGTTTTTTGTGTAAAGGTGCCGGTTGCCGCGTTTGCAAGAGAACTGGCTGGTTGGAAATTTTTGGGGCAGGGTTGATTCATCCAAATGTTTTACGAGTAGGTGGGATTAATCCGGAAAAATGGAACGGTTTTGCTTTTGGTTTTGGTCTGACGAGGCTTGTGATGTTAAAATACGGCATTGACGATGTTAGATTATTTTGTGGTGGTGATTTAAGATTTCTTCAACAGTTCTAAAGTTTTTAAGGTTTATAAAGTTTTTAAAGTTTTATGAGGATTGAAAAATTTGAAGATATTCAATCATGGCAGAAAGCACGTGAATTAAGTAAAATAATTTATTTATATACCAGAAAAGAAAAATTTTGTCGTGATTATAGTTTAGGCGACCAGATAAGAAGAGCCGTTATTTCCATCATGTCGAATATCGCGGAAAGGTTTTGAGAGATAAACAAACGCAGAGCTATCGAGGTTTCTATTCATTGCAAAGGGGTCTTGTGGAAAGCTGCGTTCGCAGCTTTATATTGCGTTAGACCAGGGCTATATTACCAAAGAGGAATTTGATGTGGCTTATAATTTTACGGTTGAAATTTCTAAGCTGTTATCAAAATTTATTACTTATTTGAAAGAGAAAACTTTATAACTTTACAAACTTTATAAACTATGAAACTCTCGTTGAATTGGCTAAAAGATTTTGTAACAATTCCGAAAACTTTGATACCAGAAAAGTTAGGTTTGAAATTGACAATGGCTACTGTGGAGGTTGAGGGAGTAGAAAAGAGAGGGGAGCGATTTGCCGAAATTATTGTTGGTGAGGTTTTGGAAGTAAAAAAACATCCAAATGCTGATCGGCTTTCTGTGACCAAAGTTAATATCGGTGGCGGAAAACTTTTAAATATTGTTTGCGGAGCGCCAAATGTTGCGGTTGGGCAGAAAGTTGCTGTGGCTCTGCCCGGCATCGTGCTGGCAAATGGATTAAAACTAGAAAAACGTGAAGTGCGGGGAATATTATCAGAGGGAATGATTTGCGCTGAAGATGAACTTGGCTTGGGGTCAATGCACGTTGGTATTATGGTTTTGCCGCCCGAAACTAGAGTTGGTCAGAAGTTAATGGATGTTTTACCAATACAAGATGTTATTTATGAGGTTGACAACAAATCCCTGACAAATAGGCCAGATTTATGGGGCCATTATGGTATGGCGCGCGAAGTGGCAGCATTTCTTGGACAGAAATTGAAAGGATACAAAATAAAAAAAGTTAAAACACCGGCGAAACCGACGCATAAATTGGAGATTAAGGTGTTTGATAAAAAACTTTGTCCGCGATATTTGGGTGTAGTAGTTGATAATATAAAAATTGCCCCTTCGCCAGAGTGGCTCAGGTGGCGGCTTGAGAGTGTTGGTGTAAGAGCAATAAATAATATTGTGGATATCACAAATTATGTGATGCTGGAATTGGGACAACCAATGCATGCTTTCGACTTTAATA
>JBBIUS010000034.1:0-7508 GCA_037440105.1 Candidatus Falkowiibacteriota bacterium | reverse complement strand
AGAAAAATTTCCCAATTCAAAAACCTGAAAAAGATGTAATAATCTTTTCCCGAGATTTAGAATTTCCACTTGGCAACCTTCACAGCAGGTCATGCTGGCTATGGCTAAAGATGGTTTCATAATTAAAAATGCAAAATTAAAAATTAAAAATTACAATTCAAAATTTAAAATTTTTAATTTTACATTGTAATTTTGCATTTTACATTTTTAATTTTGAATTATTTTAATAGCTCCACAATCTTTTTCCCAAACTCCCTTGCCGCTTCCGGTCCGCAAGCAGTAATAATTTTTCCATCCACTTCTACATTTGCTCCAGTATACTCTGCGCCATGCGCTGTCAAATTTTCTTTTTCGCCAGGCCAACATGTTGCCTTTTTTCCCTGTAACAATCCAGCGTTTGCCAAAATTGAAGGAGCCATACAAATCGCTGCTACAATTTTTCCTGTCGCATAAAAATCTTTTGCCAATTTATGCGCTGTTGGATCGTCCAGATAAACTGCCGCACCCGGACCGCCGACAAAAATTACTGCATCAAAATCGTTAACTCTTGCCTGATTTAAGGTTAAGTCTGGCATCACCGTGCCCCCCAATTTTCCGCGCGCCATCTTCAATTCTTGGCTCGCGACTTTTACCTCAACACCACCTTTAATCAAAATATCTCTTGGCTCAAAAAATTCCTCGTCACGAAATCCGTTTTGGGCAATAATCATTAAAACTTTCATAGGGATACGAATTACGAATAAGATTACGAATTTACGAATGTTGTTTAAGTAATTGGAGATTCACAACTCTTTTAAAGGTCACGCCGTCTTGACGAAAATACGCCAAAATCGCAAGAGGTAACCCAGTGGCCGTTAAATAATTAAATAAGATTCTACTTGTTTAAAATTTTTTGGTGAAAACCTCGAACCGCTTTTTATTTCTAAAACAACCTTGCCTCCAATAAGAAAATCTAAAAAGTATCTACCGATGAATTCATTCTGAAACTTTAATGAAATGGCTACCTGCTCTTTAAAAGAAATGCCTCTTCTTGCGAGTGCTTTGGCAATAGCTTTTTACAAAATAATTTCTTTGTGTCCCGGGCCCAACTCATTAGACACTTCAAATAACGCACCAACAATCTCATAACATAACTCCGGTTCAATTAAATCTTTCCTCCTTAATTTACTCATATATATTATTCGCAAATTCGCAAAAGATTCGCTATTCGTATCCCTTACTTAATTAATAATGAAACCAAAAATCCCAACAATGAAAACATTGCTAGAGGCGGAAGAGCTGGCATTGGTAAGCGTTTTTTTTGACTGATAAAAAGAGTGTGAAGGACAACAATGCCTATAAGCGTTCCGCAAACTGTGAATAATGCGCTTTCCAAACCGTAAGACAAAGCTGACACTGCCAAAACCAAAGGCAAAACCAAATCCCCTGTCCCCAAGAACAAAAAATTAATTCCTGGTTTAACTTTGGCTAAATCAGATGCCCATCCCGAAAACTTTGTCGGCAAAATCAGGGCAAAAATTGCTCCCCTTTGCAAAAGTTCCCCAAACATTTTTATCATATGCCCAGTTTTATAAACTGCTACATAATCATAAACCGACAGCAAAAATAAAATAATCAAAACTGCCGAAAACGGCAGCGACAAACCAAAAGCGGCTCCTATGCCAGAAACTCCCAAAACTATAGCGAGATTGTGCAACCAAACTTTAGGCGTGACAAAAAGAAAAAGGACTAAAGTAGCTGCCAAAACAATTGAAATTAAACCAAATATAAATGTACTCAATATAATCTGGCATCCTAAAAAAATAGTAAAAATAAAAACTGCTTTAAAAAACAACCCTCCTTTTATAAACCTTAAAAAAATAATGATGAAAAGAGTGGCAAAAATAAAGGAAATAACAAATTCCCAGAGAGAAGTGGCAATTTTTATCTCCACAAAAGCAGCATGGGGCAGGAGCCGAAAAGCGGTCCAAAGACCAAGAAGCTGCACGAGTCCAAAAATTAATAACTCCTGAAATAATAATTTACTTTTAAAGACAGATTTTTCAGGCATAACTTTAATCTTTAATCTTAATCTTTAATCTTAAATCTATTATAGCACTTTTTAACGCGATTTAAAACTGGTATAATATTAAAAACTCAAAACTCTCAACCCGCGGGCGATGATCCGATGAATTAAAATGTCAAAAATATGATTTTTAAAGACAGAACCGATGCTGGGCAAAAATTGGCCGTAGCTCTAAAACAATATAAAAATGCTGCAGATACACTTATTTTAGCTTTACCCCGCGGTGGTGTTGTCGTTGGTTTTGAGGTGGCAAAAACATTGAATTTGCCGCTCGACATTGTCGTTCCCCGAAAAATTGGCGCGCCGGGAAATCCTGAATTTGCCATTGGCGCCATCACCGAAACTGGCGAAGGAATTTTTGACGAAACCACCATTGCTACTTATGGCATTAGCCAAGAATATTTGGATGCCACGATTCAAAAAGAAAAAATTGAAGCAGAGCGACGACTAAAACTCTATCGTGGAACTCGTCCGCCACTCGATTTGAAAAATAAAACCGTGCTTATCGTGGACGATGGCTTGGCTACTGGACTCACCATGCGCGCCGCGATTAAAACGGTCAAACAATACGGGGCCAACAAAATTGTGGTCGCAGTGCCAGTTACGCCGCCAGACACAGCAGAACTTATCAAAAAAGAAGTTGATGAACTAATTTATTTAGATGCTCCCATTTTGTTCGGCGCGGTCGGAGCTTTTTACGAAGAATTCGCGCAAACGACGGACGAGGAGGTGGTAGAACTGCTACAGAAATCCGTACACTTTGGGAAATAAAATGTATTAGTATTTGGTATCTCGTATCTAATATAAAAATACTAAATACTAAAATACTAAAATACTTTATACTTTTATGTTATTATTTTCCACGAACACCAACCCAGAACTTGTACGCAAAGTGGCACACTCCGCCCACCTCCGCCTGGGCCGTCTCGAAATCAAAACTTTCAGCGATGGCGAACTTTATGTCAGACCAATCAATAAAGTGCGTGGTCAGGTTGTTTGGATAATGGGCTCCACCATGCCGCCGTCGGATAATTTAGTAAAATTACTTATCCTACTAAACGCTCTCAGAACAGCTAAAGCGAAAAAAATAAATTTAATTATTCCCTACTTTGGCTATGCCCGGCAGGACTGGCTTGATCAGCCAAACGCACCGCTTACCGCAAAATTAATGGCAGATTTGATCGTTACGGCCGGCGCGGACAAAATTTTCACCTTTAATCTCCACAGTGAAAAAAACGTGAAATTTTTTATCAAACCACTTGTTCATCTTTCTGCCTACCAAGTTTTGGCGGACTATTTTAAAAAAATGCGTCTGGCAAATTTACTCATTTTTTCTCCTGACCCAGGCGGAATTCACCGAGCCAAACAATTTGCCAAAATTTATGGCGAACGCCGCCTTGCTGGGCCAGTTGGTTATTGCAAAAAATACAGACCGCGACCAAATGTGGCCGTCGTTTCACTTCCAAGAGGCGCGAATGTTAAAAATAAAAACATAATTTTAGTTGACGACATGATTGACACAGCCGGAACGCTTTGCGGAGCGACCGAAGCGCTTCACCGCGCCGGCGCCCGCGCAATTTTTGCCGCTGCCACCCACGGCGTTCTCTCCGGTCTAGCCATCGCGCGAATTAAAAAATCACCCATCAAACAGGTGATTGTTACTGACACTTTTCCTCTACCAAAAGCAAAACAAATCCCCAAAATAAAAATTATCTCTGTCGCGCCTATTCTCAAAAAAATATTTTAAAAATAAACTCCGCCGATTGGCGGAGTTTATGAAATAAAAAAGAAGCGTTTTTCACGCTTCAGGAATGAATTGAGATGAAGATGCTCTCTGGCTAGCCTGCCATCTGCCTGCAGAGCGCAAGTGTTTTTTCGGTCCATTCCTCCAGACGATGAGCCGCTTCATGGTCAACGATTTCTACTGCCCGATCCCAGTGGTAGGTAATCAAGTCGCCGACCCTCAGTTTTGGAAAAAAACGCGGATCGCACTTCACACCCTCGAGCGACGGCTCATTCTCAAGCTCGGGAAAAACATTTCCCCCATGCTTCTTCAAGACGCGGGCCTCCACAATAAGCTGCCGACCGCGGTCGCTGATTTCTCGCACAATTCCACAACCGATGCGGCATAGTTCCTGGCCGATTGTTCCCCGCTCCACCTTTCCGGTGATTGAACCGACAATAAAAACGTGGAAACTGTGGTGCGGCCTAGCTCGGTATGGAATACGGCTGGCAAGTTCTTCGGCTGCTTTGACAGTCATAGCGCCCAAACCACCAAAACTCTTGACCGTTTCACAGAGATCTTCAGGACGCACTCGCCCCAAGAGATCGTTGCCGATCCAGTAAGCCTCGACCACGCGGGGGTCAAGCCAATCTTCAATGTTGTTCGAAGCCGCGATGAGTTTGAGGTAGGCCGTCGATGCCCAAAATAGCTCGAGTAATTTTCTCACGCGGTCGTCACCAACCTTGGTTTTGGTTGTCAGATATTGATACAACTGCCCTTTTTCCCTCGCTCCCCGCGGACCGCAAAGTCCGAGTTCGTTCGGGTATAGGGCGTAACGGACCGCTCTTTCGTACCTCTTCATCTCCCGCCTCCTCCTTTTCTCTCTCTTATTAATTTTTTCTGTGGGTTCAATAAACTTAACAATTCTTCCGCTTCTTGTCTAGAAATCTTTTTCAAACCAATATCTCCCTGCACTAAAACCCAATCGTTCGGTTTTACTTTAGACAAGAGTGAAATGTCAACATTAAAAACTTTGTCACCATTTAAAACGGTGGCTTTATTTTTTGTAATTTTTTTGACTTTACACGGGATACTAAAACACATAAACAAAAAATTCAAAACTCAAATTTCAAAACTCAAATCTTTGATTTTTTTAAATTTTGAAAACAAGCCAACAATTAAAACAACACCTAAAAATATTAATAAACTGCCAGCGAAAATCCGCCAGTCAAAAATTCCTTTCTGCGCCATCTCGAGTAAACTGGTAATCGGCGCGCCGAGCGACAAAATACAAACAGCCGAAGAAACCGGAACATATTTTAAACCAGAATACCAAGTCAAAACATAACCAAAAAGAAAAATTGCTGTAATCCAAACCCAACTCAACTCCGCTACGCCCAGACCACCGAGCATCTTCACTTGCCCGGTTGCCAACCAAAAAATAAAAATAAATAAAAAGCCGAAAAACATTCTCCCCCAGGCGACAATTTTCGGTGGAATATTTTCCAGCACCTTCTTGGAAATTATTTGTTCCACCGACCATAATAAGGTGGCAACTAAAATCATTGACTCACCGTACCCGAATTGAAATCCTTTAAAAATTTTCAAAAGTAACATGTTACCTATCAAAAGCAAAAAAGCGCCAAACATCAAATTCTTATTAATTTTTTCTTTCAAAAATATTACCGCTAGAACTATCACGTAAATAAAAAGTGTTTTATGGATAAAAGACGCTCCCGCCCCGCCCGTCATGGATAAACCTTTGAAAAAAAATAGAAAAGGAATACTTCCGCCGACCAAGCCGATGAGAGCCAAAATCAACCATTCTTTGAGTTTAAATCTTACCAACAATTTCCACTCTTTAAATAAAAAAATTAAACAAAGCAAAAGCACTGCCACCACTAAATTTTTCAAACCAGTAAAAATATAAGGATTAACGACTTTGACGCCGAATTGATTTATAAAAATTGAAACGCCGGAAATTATCGCCGTTCCCAAAACTAATAAATAACCTTTTGTCGTATTCATAGTTTTGATTTATTATTTATAAATCTGCATTTTTATTCACATTTATTAGCACACCATTCGCATGTTTCCCTAGATTGCACCCCTAATATCTTTTAATTGCGCCCACGAAAAAACCGGGCCATCCTGACAGACAAAAAAACTTCCGACCGCGCAGTGATTGCAAACGCCGACTCCGCAGTGCATTCGGCGTTCAAGCGAGAGATAAATATCTTCGTCGCGGAACCCCGCCTTGCTTAATTTTTCCAAAACAAATTTATACATAACCGGCGGGCCGCACAAAAAAGCTATTGGATTCTCGGCAAGTGGGGTTTTTTCAAATAAAACGGTGACCACCCCCTGGATTACAGGACACTTCATTTTAAATTTACCAGTTGGTTTATCTAGACACAAATTAAAATCAATATCTTTTTTAATCCACAAATCGTATTCGTCGCGAAAAAGCAAATCGTCTTCTGTCCTTGCTCCATAAAAAATTTGTACTTTTTTATATCTTTTACGATTTTTGACAATTTCCCAAATGGCCGGCCGCAACGGTTCCAAACCCAAACCGCCGGCCACAAAAAGCAAATTTCTTTTCTGCGCCAATTCCACTGGAAATGGCCGGCCGTACGGACCGCGGACGCCAACCCTATCCCCCGCTTTCATTGCGTGCAAGGCCCCAGTTACCATACCAACCTTTCTTACACAAATCTCAAATCTATTTTTAAGCGATGGGTCAGAGCAAATAGAAATTGGCGCCTCACCAAAACCTGGCAAAGAAATTTCTATAAATTGGCCGCTTCTATATTTAAAATTTTTCGGCGCCTCCAAAGTAAAAAGTTTGGACTGCGAACCCTCGTCCTTTATTTTCAAAATTTTTACTGATTGAGTTTGATAAGGATTTTTCATAAAATTAGGAATCATGAAGTAGGAATTATGAGTTATGGAAATAATTAACAATAACCCATGTTCCCTAATTCATAAGTCATGACTCATAATTCAAATCCTGACACCATATTAACTCCTGCAGTTGACCCTTATTATACATTAAAAAGCGAACCCTTCTTTTTTCCACCAATTCTTTCATTGACTCTTTCAATTTTAATTTAACCACGTTGCTTGTAAAATTTGAATAATTATAACCCCAAAGTTCAAAAATAAAATTTTCTGTTTCTTTTCGGTCAATCCCTGTTATTTCCCAATTGCCATTTATTGATGAGCCAAAAATATAATCACAGTTTTTTCCCATCTCCCAATTTATAATTTTATCATTTTTATTTGATTTATCCAAGCGCAAATAAATCGGTAAAAATATAAATGGCTCTGGATAATAATCTGGATAGTAAAGCCTAACAGCTAATTTTATTCCGTTTCTAAAAACCTGAGCGCCTTCGTAATTATCTGGTAGAGAGAAAAAAACTAGCCCCGAATCTTGTTTTTTTATTTTGCCAAAATCGTTGACTATTTTTTGAGAAATATGCGACGCTTCGCGCCAAATTAAATTTTTATTAATCAAAAAAAATGAAAAATAAACAATAATAATTAAAGAAAAAACAGCTAACCAGAATTTCTTTTTAAAAATATTTGACAGTAAAAACCCAAGCAAAAAACAAAAACCTACTGATGGCAAATAAAGATATCTCTCACCTTCATCGGAAATCGGACTAAACTGTAAAAACAAAATCAAACTAAAAGGAATCGCAAATAAAATTG
>JBBIUS010000033.1:0-8047 GCA_037440105.1 Candidatus Falkowiibacteriota bacterium | reverse complement strand
GCATCGGAAATTGAGCCTTCTGATAAGCACCCTTCTAATCTTTTTTGGCAGGCAGAGGCAATTTCTGGTTTGGCAAGGTCAAGGGAAATGTTTTTCTTTTCTGCAAAGGTGATGATTTCTTCGGCATCGGAAATATCGCCTCTTGATAAGCGCTCTTCTAATTCTTTTTGTAATCTTTCTTGTTCTTCTTTTTCTTCTGGACTTAAAACTCTTTCTTTCTTTGGCGCGGCAAATTCTGCCGGACATTTGCCTGGCTCATGAATCCCTCCGCATTTTGGACATTCAATTTGTGATTTTTTCTCTGACATATTTTTGTTTAAGGGGCATAAAACATTGGTTGTCTCCACAGAGACTAACTAAATTTAAATCATAATAAATGCGATAGTTCCCTAACTTCAATATCTTCACCCTCGGCGTTATTTTTTAAATGCAAATAACAAAGTGGACACGGCGTAACTAAAAATTTTGCTCCTGTTTTTTTTGCCATGATAATTCTATCTTTGGCGATTTTGTCAGCCAGCTCTGATTCATTTGACTGCACTCCCCCGCCTCCGCCGCAGCAAAAACTCTGGTTGCGGGACAATTCCATCTCTTTTATTTTATAACCCAAATTCCGAATCACTTCTCTTGGTGCTTCATAAACTCCCATCTGCCGGCCAAGATGGCACGGATCATGATATGTGATTTTAGATTTAAGATTTATGATTTCAGATTTTTGATTGTTAATTTTTGACTTTGCTAAAACTTCTGTGGCGTGTTTTACCTCAATGTCCCATCTTTCACCGAGCACTTTTGGATATTCTTTCTTAAAAATCATAAAACAGGCTGGGCAGTGGGTGATAATCCGGCCGACTGAATGCTCTTTAAAAACCTTTAAATTTTTTTCAGCCAACTTTTTAAAATCTTCATTGTATCCAGCTTTAAGCGCCGGCGAGCCGCAACAAACTTCTAAATCAGCAAGTTCAATAAAATCAACCCCGGCCTTGCGCAAAATCTGGCGGTAATTTTCCACCAATTCTTTTACCACAAACTTGGAGAGACATCCGGGATAATATAATGTGTTGCCTTTAAAAAATTTTTTAAATATAGGCATAAAAACTTACTCAAAATTGACCTAATTAACCTAATTTCTAATTGACCTAATTTATCTAAATAAATCCCAAATCTCAATGTCAAAAGTTATGGTTTTAGGTCTTGGTAGCCAGTTTAGTTATTAGTCTTGGTTTTTGGGATTTTACCCGGTGACCCATGACCAAGGCCAAACTGGCAGCCGTGACCAACAACCTTGTCTGATTCATGTATTGATTAGAAATTAGGAATTAGAAATTAGAAATTTTTGCTTTATCTTATGGTTGGCTTTCACTCTACCTTCAGCACCTCCTTTTTTTCCAACGCCTTTTTGGCCAATGCCAGACGATCTCCACTTTCTGCATACATTGTAAATATAACTTCACCTTTTTTGACCCTATCCCCCATCACCTTATTTAAATATATCCCCGCAATTTTGCAAGAAGGCGCGCCAAGAGTGCGGCAAATCTCTACTAAAAACCGATTGTCAAAGCCAACGATTTGGCCTTCTTTTTTGGCTTTTACTTTGAAAATTTGATTACTTAAAACAATTTCTTCTGAATCAATGCAATGATTTCCGCCCTGGGCCTTTATAATTTCTTGCATTTTTTTCCATGCCTTCCCACTCTGAAGTACCTTTTTTGCTATTTCATATCCTCCCTCACCCCTTTTAGGATATCCAACTAATTCTAAAAGTTCACCTGCCAATTCCAATGCTTTTTCTTCCAAATCCAAGGGCCGATTTTCTTTTCTTTGGAGAACACGCAAAACATCTCTTGCTTCAAGAGCCGGACCGATTCCCCGACCGATCGGTTTTATAGCCTCATTAATGTTGACTTTTATTTTGATGCCAAATCTTTTTGCTAAATAAACCATTTCTCTTCTAATCTTTTTAGCATCGCTCAACCGATGTACTTTTGCTGTTGGTCCAACCGGCAAATCAATAATTAAATATTTTATGCCCATAGCAACCTTTTTTGCCATAACCGAAACAATCATTTTTGTGTACGGCTCAAGCGACAAAGGGTAAGAAACTCTGATAATTCTGTCATCAGCCGGAGCAATTCTTGTTGCTCCTCCCCAAGCAAGACAAGCGTTTGTCTTTTTTACGATTTCTTTTATCTCGTCCATTCTAAAAGTAACTGGCGCTAAAACTTCCATTGTGTCAGCTGTTCCAGCCGCAGAAGTAATAGCCCTTGACGAAGTTTTTGGAATTTTCAAACCTAAACTTGCAATAATTGGCACAAGAACAAGCGTTACTCGATTCCCTGGCAAACCGCCGACTGAATGTTTATCAACTATTGGCCCAGGCAATTTTATCATATCGCCGGTCTCAGCGATTGCTCGAGTTAAATAATAAAGTTCGTCACGAGAAAATTTACGGGCAAAACCAGAAGCAACAAAATAAGTTATTTCTACATCACTTAAAACATAATCAGCAATATCCTTGACAATTGAATACATCTCTTTAAAAGTCAAAGTTTTACCTAAAATCTTTTTCTTAATTGCTTCAATTGAATTGGGTCTCTCAACTAAAGAAAGCTTAATTGTCTCACCGCGTTTAATTTTGTAATGCTGCCAAATCTCAGCAAAAAGCCCGATTTCGCCATGATTAACTTTTGTTCTCGTAAAGTTAGCCATAACCACGGTTTTTTTACTATTCCACTCAAGCCGCAGTTTGTCTCCCATCCGAATACCATAAGCCTGGGCCTCTTTTTCGTGGAGAACAACTATCCACTTTCCGCCTGTTTTTAAATCTAAATTTTTTGCTTTAAAGAAAGGCACATTATTAACTTAAAAACTAAAAAACTTAAAAACTCAAAAACTAAATTTATTTTATTTCCAATGCTCTAACGCTTCTTTTAATTCTTTGTGCGTCTTTGCGTATTTGTTGAGCGAAATTTTCTTTTCTACTGCTTCAACAGCTTGGACCATTGCTCGAGCCCCGGCTTCAGACCCACTTGGATGACCGTGTATTCCTCCACCAGCATTAACAATCACATCGTAGCCAACAAGGCCAATTAATTTTGGTACAAGACGCGGATGCAAGCCGCCAGAAGCAATGGGCATAACTGGCTTTATTCCATGCCACTTGCTTTTCAAAAAATTATTTATTTCTTTTAGATCTTCTTTCACTCCCTCCATTTTCCCAATCCATGTTCCGGTATGCAGTTCGTCAATTCCAGCTAATCTCGCCAATTTTGCGATGACAAGCATTGTTATGCCATGCTTTGGATTTCGCGTAAAAGTCGCATGACCTGCCCGATGGCCGTGCAAAATTAAACCAAGATTCTGTCGTCTGATAAAATCCACGCATCCAAGACCAGAAGTAACAATATCGATCATAACACATTCACCCCCGAACAATTTAACTAATTTTGCTCTCTTTAACATCTCATCCGGCGAAGCCGTGATGTTAAAAACATGCATCTTCCTTTTACCTGTTTCTTTTTCCGCTTTTCTTTTCGCAACAATTACTTTTTTAACCCTGTCCTTAAATTGATTAAAAGACATATTCGTCAAATTTTCATCATCTTTAATTGAATCTACCCCGTTCTTCCACATAAGGTATGCAAGATTAGCATGCTCACTGCTTGTCAAACCCAATTTTGGCTTCATAATGCAGCCGATCATCGGCCTTTTTTTAATTCCTAAAAATTTTCTTATGCCAGTGATGCCAAAAGCCGGACCACGAAAATACTTTGTATACTCCCCCGGAAAATCCAAATCCAAAAGTCGTAAATTTTTTAAATCTTTCATACCAAAAATGTTTCCTCCAACACTTGAAAGAAGCTGAGGAATATTTCCTGGCTCAAAAAGTTTTAAAGGATAAGCAATTTTTGCAATGCCTGTTCTTTGGTTCAAATAGAAAATTTTTGGCGCCAGCTGCCTTGCTATTTGTGGTTTTAATGTCTTAAGTTCGGTCCAAGTGCCAATAGAACTCTCAGCTGTTAGTTCCAAAACGGCTTTTTGAAAAGGAATCCATGGCTCAACAAAAAAAGTGGTAACAATATGTGTTCGGTAATCTGGCTTTGTCCCAAGATGAAAATACATAAAGAAAATGTCAAAGCTCAAATGTCAAATGTCAAAATTTGAACTTAAATCTTAAATCTAAAATCTAAAATCTTAAATCTTAAATCTTAAATCTAACCTATCAGCCATGGATAATATTTTTTTACGGTTTGATAAACATGTTCTGGTTTTATAACACCAAACTCTGTAATATAGCCAGTGATAAATTCTCGAGGAACAGCGTCAAAAGCAAAATTTATAATTTTTAGCCCTTTTGGCGCGCCAGGCCAAATTTCCTCTTCTCTTCTAATCTCGATTGGCGTCCATTCTGAAGCAAATTTTAATAAATTTGCTGCAACATAAACCGGCACTTTTTCCTGATTCGCGGAAAGAGCAATACTATAACTGCCGATTTTGTTAAAACACGAACCATCAGGCAAAATTGCATCACAGCCGACAAGCACTAAATCCATCATCAATTCTTTGCCACTGGCCTTGCTAATCAAAAAAGGGGCGGCGCTGTCTGCTACCATTGTCACATCAATCCCTGCTTTTCTTAAATTTTTTGCTGTAATTCTTCCTTGAAAAAGCGGCCTTGTCTCAGTCGCAAAAACCCTAAATTTATTTTTTTCTTTTTGCCAAGCGCGAATAAGAATGTCTTCCACTGTAGAAGAATGGCAATGCGTTAAAATTTCAAAATACTCACCCCTTTTATATTTGTGGATAATTTTAGAAATAAAATCAAATCCGTTCTTTTCTGTACGCTTTCGCGCCGTCTCCAACATGTCAAGAAAAGTCAAACCAGCCTGCTCCAAATTTTCTTTAAGATTCTTTTTCAACTGAAGCGTATCCACAATAAAACGCAAGCCATTCTGCGCCAAAGGTTCGGTTGGTCTTGCAAAAGCCAATTCTCTGCCCGCTCTTTCTATCTCACTGATAAATTTTTTTGGCGGCAATTTTAATTTGCGTCCATAATTAATAAGAGTTAAAACAGCCGCACGCGCCACAGCCATTGCTCCCTGAATCTTCAATGCCTTTATTTGTTTTACAATCTTCTCTACATCTTTCATATTCCATCATTTTACCATAAATAAAAAAAATTCCCAACCGGAATTTTGATTTGCTAATTTACTAATCAACTAATTCGCTAGCTCGCTAATTCTTTAAAATAATGGCGAGAGGCAAACCATTGTTTTAGCGCAAATTTTGGTTCGCAAGCAATTCTGCTGCAAAAAACTCAAAAAATTGCTTCGCACAATAGTTTACCCCTCACTTTATTTATACCAAAAAAAAATTAAAACGAGATGAAAAAATTTATTAAAACTACATGAACCGCCTCAAAAGAAAAATTGCTAAAATCCACACAAAACTGGCTAAAAGTATTCCTAAAATAAAGCCAGTTAAGCCTGTTGGTAAGGTTCTACCAATCTTAAATTTGAACTTTGACGGCTCTTCGTAAATAAATTCATTTTTTATTTTTTGGATACCTCGCATAATCTCAGTCTTCAAAATTATAAATTAAACCTTTCTTTTAGAATTGCCCGATAAATATCTCTTCTTGAGACCATGCCAATCACTTTGCCGTCTTTTACAACTGGCACGCGGTGAATGCCTGTGGCAACCATAAGAGCGCCTATTTTTAAAACCGGGGTTTCTGTATCCGCCGTAATTAATCTTTTTGACATAAAATCTTCAACTTTTTTATCTTTGACTTTTTTGCTTCTTCCTCTAATTTTTCAAAATCCAAATATGCTTCTGGTGTCTCATAAAAATCTTTATAATCAGGATAAACCGCTTTAAATAAATCTTTTTCTGAAACAACACCTACAATTTTCCCATTATCATCAATTACTGGCGCGCCGCTAATTCTGTTCTTAATTAAAATCTCTGCTACCCTTTGATAAAGGGTGCCTTTTTTGATAGCAATTACATCTTTTTCCATGATTTCGCCAACTTTCATGCTTAATAAAAGCCAGATCAGCGCCGGCTGCCAAAAACGCTGGTTTAACACCAGCGTTTTTTGGTTTTACGTTATTTTTTCCCTAAAATTCTGAACATCTTTGTTCCGCAGTCAGGGCAAACGCCTGTTACAGCCTTGCGGACTACCCCGCCTTTGCCCTTCATTTCTACTTCTTTTGCATCTTTCATCTCTTTTTTTGCTTTGCATTTTACGCAATATGCTTCTGCCATAGTTTTGAAATTATTTAAATATTAAAAATTAGGCTGTGAATAACTTTATTTTAGTATAGCACATTTTAAAGGCATTGTTAAGCGAAAACCTTGAAAACACGCACTCTAAAATAACTAAAGTGAATCACAAAGCAGGAATTATGAATCATGGTTTTTAAAAGACAATTTATTAAGCCATGATTCCTAATTCATAATTCATAATTCTTGTACTCCTAATTATCTGCCTACTGATGCAAAATCTCTTTTCCAACCTGCCATGCCGAATCATCTCCCTCTTCGCGCAGCCAATACCACCACTCTGCTCCCCAAATATAAGCCGGCGAAAAACCAGTTTTTCGAGCAAAGTCAAAAAGACCTTCTATTCTTTTAATGCCCATAATTCTTTTCTGTTCATCAAGCGGCGTTTTTAAAATAGAACCGCCTTTTACCCAGGGCTCAGCCTGCAATTCAGAAATTATTACTCTTTCTTTTTCCAGACCCACCAATTTTGCCTTCAGCCGATAAAAAGAAGGCGGAAAAAAATGAGTAAAATAACCAAAATAAGGATTATAAACAAACCGATACACTGTTGTGCCAAAATAATCACCAAGATGAGCCGTTTTTCTCCATGTAGAAAGTTCGCCGCTGTCAGTTATTAAAATTGGGCGGTTATCCAATGACCTCACCAACTCAATTTCTTTCTTTAAAAAATTTTTGTTGCTTTTTGGACATTTGCCAAAAAGATTAAAAAGTGGCTCATTTTCAACCTGCCACATTACCACAGCCGGTGAATTTTTATAGCGATTTACTGTGATTTTAATGAATTCTTTCAATTTTTCTTGCACCTCACTTCTTGGCACTTCTGAAAGCCAAGACGGCGTGTGGCATTCGGGCCAACGGGGCTGACGTTCTCCAACAACCAACAAAACCTCAATACCTCTTTTTTCTGCTTCTTTGATTTGCCAATCCAATGCTTCAAAATCATAAACGCCGCTTGCAACCTCAATTTCATCCCACTCTGACATAAGCCGCAAACGCTTTACCTTAAGATCGTCCAAAATTGCTAAATAAATTTTTTGCCAATCAAGCTCCAAAGATTGGGCATAAGATTTACTAAAACTAACGCCAAACTCAATCGGCTGGACGCGGTTGAAAGCCGGTAACCATAGAATAGCAAAAAATAAAACAACGATTACAAAAAGCGCTCCAATTATTAACATTAATTTTTTGAAAAAATAATACATTAATTTAAAAAAAATTTAAAAAATCAAAATAACAAATCCCAAATGACAAATAAATTGCAAATTATAAATTCTAGACTTGTTTTAATTTTGGTTATTAAGATTTGGTGCTTATTTGAAATTTGGCGCTTGGCGCTTGGAATTTTAATACTGTAACACTGTTCTCACTTTCTCTATTTCTGCCGGTTTATGTTTTATTATTTTTTCAATGTTATAAGTTCCGTATTTTCCTGCTTCCATAAACCCTTGCATTGCTGCTTCAGCAAACCAGCCAGAATAAAGCCAATCAAAAAGCCACTCGTCAGTATATCTAACGTCTTCTTGAGGAATACCTGAACCAACAGTCACAAGCCACTTTTTATTGAAATCTTCCTGCGAGCCAACCGATGGCGCAATAATTATAGGCAAACCCAGAGCCGTATAAAAAGACAATTCGCTTGGTTTGGTCCATAAAATGTCAACCGTTCTTAGGGCGCGGTTAAATTTTCTAAAATAGTCTTCGCGATTAGCAGCAAAAATTGTTTTAATATTTTTGTCTAAATATCCGCCCAATCCCA
>JBBIUS010000032.1:0-8262 GCA_037440105.1 Candidatus Falkowiibacteriota bacterium | reverse complement strand
GATTGATTAATTGTCTGTAATATTTCAGGCCGTCAGGTCCGCCATCAAGAGCCAGCCGCGGTTCGTATTTTTTTATTTCTGGTTGAGTTTTTTGCCACTGTTTGGTAGTAAGATAGGGGAGGTTGGCGACAACGATTAAATTTTCAATTTTCGATTTACAATTTTCAATTTTGTTGATTATCGGATTTAACAAGTTGCCGCAAAGTAGCGTGACGGTCACTTTATGGTGTTTAATATTTTTTCTTGCTACCTTTATTGCGCCGGGCGAAATTTCCGTAGCAAAAAATTTAGTTCTTAGGTTTTTTGGTTTTTCAGTTTTTAAGTTTTTGGCGATTGAGATAATAATACATCCACTGCCGGTTCCTACGTCAACAATCCAGGTTTTGACATTTGACATTTGACATTTGACATTTCGAATGGTTTCTTCCACCAGCAATTCTGTTTCTGGCCTTGGAATCATTACATTTTTATCAACATAAAAATCAAGGCCATAAAAAGATTTTTGTTCAACAATGTAAGCTACTGGCTCGTGTTTGGCTCGGCGGGCGATTAATTTTTTAAATTGATTCCACTGGCTGGTGGTTAACTTTTTTTCCGAGTGCGTATACAAAAATTCTTTTGATTTCTTTAAAACAAAAGCCAAAATAATTTCTGCATCAAGAAACGGGGTGTCATAATGGCCAGCGCGCGCTAGAGGTTTTAATTTTTTATTTGTCCGAATGATGGCTTGCTTAATAGTCATTTATAAAAACTAAATATTATGAGTTAGACTTTTTATTATTTTAATCTTTTACAATTTATAGTAAATAGCATCTGCACATTTAAAAATTTTTAGAATTAAAAACTGCTCGCCTCTTTAAGAGACAAGCAGATTTTTGTTTTTTTACTTTACCCAGCGGAATGCTTCTTCAAAAAGCGGAGTAACTGGTTCGCGATTGTGAATGCGTCTGACCATTTCTGCAAGAAGTGGGGCAACAGATACGATTTTGAGTTTTTCAGAGATAAATTCACTCTTTTCTGGTGGAATTAAAAGTGAGTCAGAGACTACGATTTCTTTAATGCAAGAGTTTTTAATTCTCACAAGCGAGTCTTTTTTAGGATCAGCATTTCTTGAGAGCAGAGCGTGCGTTGCTACAGCATAGATTTCAGAGGCTCCTTCCTTTTTCACTGCCTCGGCGCCTTTGACCATGCTGCCAGCTGTGTCAATTATGTCATCAAGAAGAATGGCAATTTTGTCTTTAACCTCACCGACTACATGCATAACATCGCTTTCGTTTGGGCCAGAACGACGTTTGTCAATGAAGGCTACTTCACAGCCAAGGCGAGTAGCGATGGCTCTGGCGCGCCGAACTCCACCAGAATCTGGAGAAACAAGGACAACATGTTTCCATGGCAAGTCACGGAAGTACTCCAGAAGAGAAGAAGCAACATAGAGATTTTCAAATGGTCCGTTTATAAACCCTTGGATTGGCCCGGAATGCAGATCAAGTGTCATTAAGCGTTTTACTGAGGTTTCAAAAATGCGGACAAAACATCGGGCACTGATGGGTTTGTGAGGGGCGTCAATGCGGTCTTGCCGCATGTAACCCATATAGGGCATGCACACGCTGATTTCTTCGGCTGAGCTACTGATGCAAGCATCAACCATAAGAAAAACTTCAATCCAGTTCTCAGCCGGAGGTGGGGTTGGCTGGATGATAACCACATGTTTGCCACGCACATTCGGAACAGTAACATCAACTTCGCCGTCAGCAAAGCGTCCCACTTTTGCTTCGCCGAGTTTGGTGTAAAGGATTTCGCAGACTTTTTCGGTCAGCGGTCGATTGGTATTCCCTGTCAAAATTACAAGTTCCATGGCCTCCTCCTTTTGTTAATTTGTCAAAAATCAAACACTTGACAGAAATTTAATTAATTTTATATTCCTTTAATGTTTTAATAATTTCATTTAATTCGCCATCCAAGATATTTTGAATATTATGCCAACTTTGTTTAACTCTATGGTCTGTTACGCGGTCCTGAGGAAAATTATAAGTGCGAATTTTTTCGGCTCTCATTGCTGTGCCGATTTGGGCCCTTCGCTCAGCAATTTCTTTTGCCCTTCGTTTTTCTTCTTCTATTGCAAAAAGGCGCGAACGCAAAACTCGTATTGCTTTTTCTTTGTTTTGTTGCTGGGAGCGCTCGTCTTGGCAGGAAACAACCAGTCCGGTAGGCAGGTGAGTGACCCGAACAGCAGAGTAGGTTGTTTGGACACTCTGTCCGCCGTGGCCGCCTGATAAGAAGGTGTCAATCCGCAAATCTTTAGGTTCAATTTTAATATCAATTTCCTCTGCTTCAGGCAGTACTGCTACTGAAGCGGTTGAAGTGTGTATTCGACCGGTTTTTTCTGTTTCGGGGACCCGTTGAACGCGGTGTACGCCACTTTCAAATTTCAAATGGCTCCAAACATTTTTGCCGGTGATCGAAAAAATAACTTCTTTAAAACCGCCGAGGTCAGTGCGGTTAGCAGAAATTAAGCGTACTTGCCAGCCCTTTCGTTCAGCAAAGCGAGAATACATCCTAAAAAGTTCAGCGGCGAAAAGCGCTGCCTCTTCTCCGCCGGCTCCGGCCCTAATTTCTATGATAATATTTCTTTTGTCCAGCGGGTCTTTTGGCGCTAATTCTTCTTTTATTTCTATTTCAATGGCCGTTTTTTGCTGTTGTATTTTTTTTAACTCTTCTTTTGCAATAGTTGCGAGTTCATCAATTTCTTGTTGAGCGATGACCTTTGCTTCGGTTTCGGCTTTTTCTAAAGCACGCAATTTTTCTATTTTTTCTATTATTTCTTTTAAATCGCTGTACTCTTGGGAAATTTTTTTTAATTTTTGTGGGTCAGAAACTACCTCGGGGCGGGCAAGTTCTGCCTCGAGTTTTTTAAACCTTTCTTCGGCTTTTTTGATTTCGTGAACCATGTTAATTGATAGTAAATTAGCGAATTAGTTAATTAGCGAATTAGATTTTGCTAATTCGCTAACTCGCCAATTCGCTATCAACTTACTTTTCTTTTTTTACTCTCGGCTTTTTTTCTTTTTTTGCCTTAGCAATCGCTGCCCTTTTTTCAAGTTTTTCTTTATATTTTTCGACTCTTCTTGCCGTGTCAACTAATTTTTGTTTGCCCGTATAAAATGGATGGCAAGATGAGCAAAGCTCAACATGGATTTCTTTTACTGTTGAGCCGACCGTAAAAGTATTGCCGCAGGCACAGATGACTTTGGCTTTTGGGTAATAAGTTGGGTGTATGTCTTTTTTCATTGGAGTGACGGGTGACGAGTAACGGGTAACGAGTAATTTTGATTCAATCTGCAGTGGTTACTGGTTACGCGCTACAGGTTACTAGAAACTTTGTTTTATTGTTTAAGATTCGTTAGTTGTTTTGCTGTCTTCTGTTTTCTTATTATGTAGGAATTTCGATCTCTGCGTCAAGGCAAAGACAGATAAAAGAGCAATATATGTTGCCGTAAACTCGGATGGTATTTTATATTTCCCTTCTGAAGCAATTGCCATAATGACAAAGAATAAGATCAGAACAGTCCAGAGAATAACAAAAAGTTCGCCTTTTCTTTTGGAGTGATGAGAATTTTGCCAACGGTCAAATTCTTTTGTTCCAACATAAATTCCGAGGATTGTAATATAAATGATTGAAATTGCTGCCGCATAACTGTTGTATTTGTCGATAGTAAAAAAATCGAAAAGGAAAAATCCGATGGCTACAAAGGTCCAAAGATTAGAAAGGTGCTTCCAGAAACGGCCGTTTAATTTTTCTATCTGCGGTGTGTCCATATTTTGATGAAGCGATTTATGTTTTTAATTTATCATAAAATAATTTAAAAAACAAGGTTTTTTAAAATTTCTTAAAAGAGATAAAAAAAACCTTGCCTTTTAAGGCAAGGTTTTCAATAATATCCTCCAGAAAGGCCCCACATAGTTTTTGAGCCAAAAGAGGTCAACTGTTCGCTCGCCGTTTATTTTGTAAAAGAGTGGGATGTAGGCAAGATTATTTTTTGGGTTTTGCCAAATTACGGCAACAAGGATCGGCGTATCTAAGGGATCGCTGGCAATAAATTCCATCGCTTGCCGTACCCCGCACAGCTGGTAACCCAAACTTTTTATTTTAGTAAGCAGTCCTTCCCCAGTTATCAATTGGTCATTTTGTCGGTAAATGGCGACTTCAGCGTTTGCCACTTCGTCCGGCGGCTCAAGCGGAAAGTTTTTTTCATTGAATTGGCCATGAATTATTTTTAACTGACAGCTGGCAAGCAGTGCCTCAAAAGGCGTCATTGGCCCATTGTCCATTTTTTTCCTCCTTTTAGGCTTAATAAATAAGCATAAATCTTTTTTTATAATTTGTCAACTCTGTCGTAATTCATGTAAAGAGGATTTAGAAATTTCTCATATCATTTGTTGGCTAATTTTGCGTCAGCAGTCCTTTTACTAAGTGTCACTCAATAGTGTTACTATAAAAATTGACAATTTTTAAAACATAGTTTATACTAAAATATCTGTTCTTTTCAGCGCAATTTTTAGGAGGTTTTAAATGGCTAGGTTGAGCAGAGAAAAAAGATTAGAGAAATTGTGGGAAGAATTTTTAGAACAAGAGCCAACTAATCAAGAGATCTGTGATGTTATTGAGCAAGTCGAGCCTTTGAGGGATTTGGCTTGGCAAAAACTCTTAGAGAAAAAACCAAGCAACCGTGAGTTGCGTTGTATCATTGAACGAGTTCCCTCTTTGAGGGAGATAGCTGGTCAGGTGCTTTTGGAAAAAGAACCAACCAGCGATGATCTGCGTTTTATAATTTATTGCGTCGAATCTCTGAAAGAAAAAGCCGGCCAAAAACTCTTAGAGCAAGAATCAACTAATCAGAATTTGTGTTACATCATTGATCATGTTCCGTCTTTGAGAGAACAAGCATGGCAACTTTTAGAGCCGCGCGCGACTAATCACGATTTGCGCCAGGTCATTGAGGACGCCGCATTTTTGAGAGAAAGAGCCGGACGGAAACTCTTAGAGCAAAAACCAAACAATATCGATTTGCGCTATATCATTCGGTATGTCGAATCTCTGAGAGAGGAGGCTTGGCAGAGGTTTTTTCGAGAAAAGCTGGATAATTATGATTTGTGCTACATCATTGAGTATGTTGAACCGTTAAGGGAATCAGCCGGCCGGATGCTCTTAGGAATGAACCCGACTCAACACGATTTACGCTGCATTGCTGAATTTGTAGATTCATTAAGCGAGGAAGCAGAAAAATTGCTCAAGAGAGAAAAAAAATACATCCTTGGAGAGATGAAAAAATTGGCTGGAAAAAAATGACGAGAGAGAAGAGCAGCGGAGAAATAAATTTTCCCCCGCTTTTTTTATTGATTTTTATTGGGTGAATCATTTGCATTTTTTTAAAATCTGTGTAAAATAATTGAAGAATCAGGAATCTGGAATCAGGAATCATGGCTTTGATGGAATGTGTTAAAAATAAAATCATAATTTCTAATTCCTAATTCATAATTCATTTCACACACCTTCTGACCAACCATTTTCTCCCCTTTGGGGCTTTGGTTGGTAAGACGAGGGTGGAGGAAAAAAAGAAAAATTATGCCAGAAATTCCAACTTTACTTGAGATGCTCAAAGCAGGGATGCATTTTGGGCATCAAATTTCAAAATGGCATCCAAAAATGGCGCCCTATATTTTTGGCGCGCGTAACGGCATCCACATTATCAATTTGGAAATTACTGCGCCAAAGTTGAAAGAGGCTCTTGATTTTGTAAAAAGAATTGTTCAAGAAGGGAAAACAGTACTTTTCCTAGGGACTAAAGACCAGGCTAAAGAAATTATTAAAAAGTATGCCAAAGAGTGCGGTATGCCATACGTTACTAATCGTTGGCTAGGTGGTACTTTTACCAATTTTGAAACAATAAAAAAATTGCTCAAATCTTATAAAGATTTGGAGGCAAAACAAGCGACCGGAGAGTTAGGTAAATATACTAAAAAAGAACAGCTTAATTTTCAAAAGAAAATCGAAGATTTAGAAAGCATAATCGGCGGTATCGCTGACCTTGAGAAACTGCCCGGCGCTATTTTTATTCTTGATATTAAGAAAGAGAAAACAGCTTTGAACGAAGCTAAAAAAATGAATGTTCCAATAGTGGCGGTCTGTGATACAAATGTTAACCCAGAAAGCGTTGATTATGTTATTCCAGCTAATGATGACGCAATTAAATCGATTGAAATGGTTGCAAGATTGATTGCTGAAGCAGTAAAAGAAGGGAAGAGGGAAATTGAAAGTAAGAAAGTGGCTGCCTCAGAAAAACCGGCTGATGTGGAAGTGCCAATTAGTGGGGTTAAACTTGAAAAGTAATTTTCAATTTTCAATTTACAATTTTCAATCAATTTTCAATTTTTAAAATTTAGGAATTTTAAATTCACCTGCCCGCCAATGCTGTTTTGATTCATCTCATTTGCAGAAGTTACATTTGTCTAAATTCTGCCTTGTGAGTTTAAGAGCACCAAAAGGCGAAGGCAGGCGGGCTGTAAATTGAAAATTAGCAAATTGTAAATTTTAAATTTATGACAAATCCAAAATTAGTTTCTCAACTTCGCGAACAAACTGGCGCAGGAGTTGTTGAATGCAAAATTGCTCTCGATGAAAGCGGCGGAAATTTAGAAAAGGCAATAGAAATTCTTAGAAAAAAGGGGGAAATTAAAGCAGCAAAAAAATCGGCAGAGCGAACAACAAAGGAAGGATTAGTGCACGCTTATATTCATGCCAACGGAAAAGTTGGGGCAATGATTGAGGTGAGCTGCGAAACAGATTTTGTAGCTCGTAATGAAGATTTTAAATCTTTAGTTCATGATTTAGCCATGCAAGTGGCAGCTACTAATCCCCTGTACATAAAAACAGAAGATGTCCCAGAATCAGTGATCGCGAAAGAAAAGGAGATGTACCTCGAAGAGATTCGAGGGCAGGAAAAGCCTCCAGCAGTGATAGAAAAAATTTTAGAAGGAAAGTTGGAAAAATATTTTGAAGATGTTTGCTTATTGAAACAACCATTTATTAAGGATGAAGATATAACGGTGGAAGAATTGATTAATCAAAAGATCGCTAAAATTGGGGAAAAGATCGAGGTGAAGAAGTTTGTGAGATACCAAATATAACTTCGTAACCCGTAACGCGTAACCCGTAACCAGTACAAAAAATTACGCGTTACGCGTTACTCGTTACGCGTTACCATGCGCATAGTCGAAGTACAATTTACCCCGTGGGGAAAAATTTATGATTTTGATGCAAGCCGATCAGAAATCAAGAAAGGCGATTTCGTTGTAGTAAAAACTGATTTAGGGACTGATATAGGTAAGGTTATTGATATAAAGGAAGCATCAGAGACAGATAAAGAAATAAAGCCGATTTTGCGAAAGGCAACTCTTAGCGATATAGAGAGAATGAAAGAGAAAGAAAAACAAAAAGATTCGACTTTAAAATTTTGTAAAGATTTAGCAAAAAAACACTCTCTTCCAATAAAGCTAATTGATGTTCATTTTTCTTTTGACAGCGGGCGAATTACTTTTGCTTTTATTGCTGACGGCAGAGTTGATTTTAGAGAATTAGTCAAAGATCTAACAAAACATTTTCAGAAATCGATTCGCCTTCAGCAATTAGGCATAAGAGACGAGGCAAAATTCTACGGCGATATTGGGATGTGCGGCCGCGGTCTTTGCTGCAAGAAATTTTTAAAAAGTTTAGGAAATGTCACCTCGGATTTAGCTATTCTGCAGCAGGTTGACCAGCGCGGGAGTGATCGTCTTTCAGGCGTTTGCGGGAGATTAATGTGTTGTCTTGGTTATGAAAGAAATTTTTATGAGGCAGTTGCAAAAAAAATGCCGCCGATAGGGGCTACGGTAAGTACAAAGAGCGGGAAAGGCAAAGTTGTCAGCTGGCATATTTTAAAACAATCGGTTGATGTAGAATTAGAAGAAGGGAGGGTGGTGGAAGTGGAGATTAAAAAGTGATTTCCGATTTTCGATTTTAGATTTCCGATTTTTAAAATCTTAAATCATAATCTTAAATTTATTAAGGAGGTATTATGTCTAAAATCAAAGTAGCAATTAATGGTTTTGGCCGGATCGGTAGGCAGACTTTTGCCGCTGCCCTAGAGTACGGCCATTTAAAAAATTTAGAGATTGTCGCAATTAACGATCTTACTGATCCAAAAACTTTGGCTCATCTCTACAAGT
>JBBIUS010000031.1:0-8657 GCA_037440105.1 Candidatus Falkowiibacteriota bacterium | reverse complement strand
TAAACTTAAAAACCTAAAACTATAAATTTATTTTGATTCCCGGTCCCATGGTTGAGCAGAGAACAGCATTTCTAATATAAACGCCTTTGGCAGCCGATGGTTTAGCACGGCGGACTGCTTCAATAAATGCATTAAAATTATCTATAAGTTTTTGTTTATCGAACGAAACGCGCCCAATGAGTTGATGGACATTTCCTGTGTCATCGTTTTTAAAAGTTATTTTGCCTTTTTTTAATTCTTCAATCATTTTTTTGATATTTGGTCCAACTGTGTCATTTTTCGGATTTGGCATTAAACCTTTTGGTCCCAAAATTTTTGCAATTTGCGCTAAACGAGGCATCATGCTAGGGGTGGCAACCGCGATATCAAAATTGATTTTTTCTGAAGATTTAATTTCTTTAATTAATTCTTCTCCGCCAACAATGTCTGCTCCGGCTTCTTTTGCTTCTTTTTCCTGGGCCGACTCAACAAAGGCGGCAATTTTTTTTGTTTTGCCGATACTGTGCGGTAAAACTAATGTACCGCGAACCTGTTGTTCACCTTTTTTAGGGTCAATGCCAAGTTTTAGATGAACTTCCACACCAGCATCAAACTTTTCTTTTGATGTTTCTTTAACAAGAGCAATAGCCTCATCAAGCGAGTAAACTTTTTTAGAATTAATTAATTTTTTTGCTTCTTGATATTTTTTCCCATGCATAGGTTTAGTGGTAATGGTGCCGCACTCGGTGGCTCCCACTGTTAATGGATACGAATTGCGAACTTCTGCGATTTTGCGAATTCGTAAATTATTCGTTATTCGTATCCTTTTTATTATTTTCTCTTGTTTCCTTGCTGATTATTCTCCAGTGCCATAAGAAAAGGGGAATAGCAACAACGAGCATAGAGATATCGCGAACAGCATTTTTTTGCTTTCTCGCGATTTTTAAAACTCCTTGTTCGTCTTGCCAATTTTTGTAATCAACAAGCCAGTTTTTGATTTGCTGTTTTTCATCGGCCGTTAAATCGCACTTTTCTGCACATCTTTCTGCGATTTCACCCATTTTCAATTCTGGGGTCGCAAGATACGGAGCTGGCGGAGACCAGGTGTCAGCCTTGTCAGCAGTTTTGAAAATCCAAGTTGTGAGTCCGAGATTGATTAAATCTGCCGTGCCCCAAACAACCATCATAAGAGCGATCAGGGCGACAAGGTAGAAATAGATATTTCTGATCGAATTTAATTTGATGGCCATAGCAATAAAATTTCTAATTATTAATTATTTTTCTACTACTTCAAGCCCCATCTGTCTTGCTGTGCCCTCAATAATTTTCATGGCTGCTTCTAAAGTGTTAGCATTTAAATCAGGCATTTTTCTTTCAGCAATTTCCCGAATTTGGGCGCGTGTAACTTTCCCGACTTTTTCTTGCAATGGTTTTCCAGAACCCTTTTCTATCCCCGCTGCCTTTTTTAAAAGTTCAGCCGCAGGCGGTGTTTTTAAAACAAAAGAATAAGTTCGGTCTTCAAAAACAGTAATTTCAACCGGGATGATATCATTGCCGAGTTTTGCTGTGGCAGCATTAAATTTTGAACAAAATTCAGCAATGTTTAAACCATGCTGTCCAAGAGCTGGACCAACAGGCGGAGCTGGGTTTGCCTTTCCAGCCGGGATTTGGAGTTTGATTATTGTTTTAATTTTTTTTGGCAT
Source organism: Candidatus Falkowiibacteriota bacterium (assembly GCA_037440105.1). Taxonomy (GTDB): domain Bacteria; phylum Patescibacteriota; class Patescibacteriia; order XYB2-FULL-38-15; family XYB2-FULL-38-15; genus JBBIUS01. The sequence continues at coordinate 6,975 of JBBIUS010000031.1, read as the reverse complement.
AAAGTATGATACGAATTAACGAATTTTGGACGAATCTACGAAGTTACGGATTCGCATATTCGTTGATTCGCATTTGATTTGTGGATTTGTATCGTAATTATATTTTTTTCACTTGCAAAAAATCAAGTTCCACTGGTGTTTCTCTGCCAAACATGTTTACTACCACTTTTACTTTTCCATGCATCTCATCGATTTCTGAGATTTTCCCTTCAAATCCTTTAAATGGACCATCAACAATTTTTACAGGCGCCCCTATTGAAACCTCAATTTTATATTGAGGCTCTTCAGCTGTCATTCTTTTGAACAATGATTTAACTTCTTCTTCTTTAAGTGGTGTAGGAATTGTTCCTGAACCTATAAAACCGGTGACATTGGGTGTGTTTCTAACCACATACCATGAATCATCAGTTACTATCATTTCCACTAAGACATAGCCGGGGAAAATTTTTTCGATAACAGTTCTTCTTTTTCCGTTTTTGATTTTTATTTTCTTTTCGGTTGGAATCAAAACATTAAAAATTTTATCTTGCATGTTCATTGATTCAATCCTTTGGCGTAAATTATAAGCAACATTTTCTTCATAACCGGAATAGGTATGAATCGCATACCAGCGTCTTCCTTGTTGTGCTATTTGTTTCGGCATATTTCTTGGAGGTTATAATTTTAGTGGTATTTCGTGTCCATATTCGTGGTTATTAGTTTTATGTTGCTTTCCACGAAAGACCACGAATGTTAACACTAAAGACCACGAAGTTGAGATTCTTCAGTAAATTTTATCTAATAATTTTCTCTAAAACCCAAGTAAATAAAAAATCAGTGGCTCCTAAGAAGAAAGCAACAGCTAAACTAATGCCAATGACTAGCAAAGTATGATTTATAGTTTGTTTTTTAGTTGGCCAGGCAACTTTTCTCATTTCTTGGTACGATTCTTTAAAAAAATTTTTAACGCGTTCAAACATAATTTTTGGAAGCCTGTCTTTTTGGCAAAATTTATCAGAGGGCAGACTTTTTATTAAATATTTATTAAATCATTATTTTCAGTTAAAGTTCTTTTTTAGATGATTTTTGCTTTTAATGAGGCCATTTTTTCTGGTTTTAAAAACAGCCCGAAGGGCTATTTACAATATTATAGCACAGGGCGGAAATTATGCAAGGGCTTTGTAATTTGGTATTTGTAATTTGCTTCTTTTTTTAAATATCTAAATTTTTCACGCTTTTTGCATGAGTTTGGATGAAGCGTTTGCGAGGCTCTACTTCGTCTCCCATTAAAATGTTAAAAATTTCGTCTGCTTTTTTTGCGTCTTCAATAGTGACTTGTTTCATTAGCCTTCCTTTTGGGTCCATTGTTGTTTCCCAGAGTTGTTCAGGATTCATTTCGCCCAAGCCTTTGTATCGCTGAATATTGATGCCAACTATGGTAGGGGTGGTTTCTTTAACTTCCTCTTTCTCAATTTGTTTTTTTGCTTTTTTGCTTTTTTGATCTTTTGCTTTTTCGTTTTTTTGTTTTTTTGCCTTTTGTAGTTCATTTAGAATTTTTTCCTTTTCTTCTTCTGAATAAGCATATTTGATTTCTTTTCCTAATTGAATTTTGTAAAGCGGGGGAAGGGCGATATAAAGATGACCTTGGGCTATGATTTCTTGAAAGTAGCGATAAAAAAGTGTTAAAAGCAAAGTACGAATGTGGCTGCCATCAACATCAGCATCGGTCATAATAATTATTCGATTATAGCGCAGATTATTTATGTCAAATTGTTCTCCTATATTTGTTCCAAGAGCAATGATCAAGGATTTTATTTCATTATTTGCCAGCATTTTATCAAGTCGAGCTCGTTCAACATTTAAAATTTTTCCTCGAAGCGGCAGGATTGCTTGGAATTCCCGGTTGCGTCCTTGTTTTGCAGAGCCGCCGGCACTGTCTCCTTCAACGATAAAAAGTTCAGCATTTTCTGGTTCACGAGTTGAACAATCAGCCAACTTTCCAGGCAGGGTCAATCCCTCCAAGACTCCTTTTCGGAGAATCGTTTCGCGGGCAATCCTTGCTGCGTTTCTTGCTCGAGAAGCTAAAATACTTTTTTCAATAATTGATTCTGCGTCGCGCGGATGTTCTTCTAAAAAAGTAGAAAAAGCTTCAGAGAAAACTGTGTCAACAGCCGGCCTGACCTCTGGGTTGCCAAGTTTTGCCTTGGTCTGACCTTCAAACTGCGGTTCTTTTACTTTAACACTGACCACAGCCGTTAGTCCTTCTCTTGTATCTTCGCCGGTTAAATTTTCATCTTTTTCTTTGAGATAACCTTTGTTGCGGGCATAACTGTTTAAAACGCGGGTTAAGGCCGTGCGCAAACCAACGAGATGCGTCCCGCCGTCCGTATTCCAGATATTGTTGCAGAAGGCATAAACATTTTCTTTGAAATCAGCTGTATACTGTAGGGCAACCTCCACGCCAATGCCGTCTACTTCTTTCTGTGCATAAAAAACATTTTCCTGCTTTGCTTCTTTGTTTCGGTTAAGATGTTTAACATAAGAAGCAATGCCGCCTTCAAAATAGAAAGTATAAACTGGTTCAGTTACACTCTTTTTGCCTTTTTTTTCTTGGCGCTCATCAAAAATTGCGATTTTAATTCCTTTAGTGAGATAGGCCTGCTGTCGTAGATGGTTGATAATAGTTTCTAAATTAAATTCAATTATTGGAAAAATTTCTGGGTCTGGCTCAAAAGTAACAATTGTCCCAGTGCCTTTTGCTTTTCCAACAGACCTGACTTTTGCTTGAGGTTTCCCGCGGACATACTCTTGCATCCACAGTTTTCCATCTCTTTTTACTTCAGCTTTTAACCATTTTGAAAGAGCATTGACCACAGAAACACCGACGCCGTGCAGGCCGCCAGAAACTTTATAGCCCCCACCCCCGAATTTTCCTCCGGCGTGGAGTTTGGTCATGACTAGTTCTAGAGCAGATTTTTTAAATTGTTTATGGATATCAACCGGAATGCCTCGGCCGTTGTCAATTACTTGGATTTTATTTCCGGGCAGAAGATGTACTTCAATTTCATTGCAGTAGCCTGCCATTGCTTCATCAATTGAGTTGTCAACTACTTCCCAAATTAAATGATGCAAGCCAGCAGGACCAGTGGTACCAATATACATGCCCGGCCGTCGCCTAACAGCTTCCAAACCTTCGAGGACTGTGATTTGTTTAGCCCCGTATTCTTCTTTTTTTGTTTTTGGTTTTTGCGAAGGAATTTTGATGGTTACGGTTTTGGCTACTCCGTTAAATTTAATTTTTTTAACTTTTCTGGCCATGTTTTTGGCATGCGATATCGCTCGCTTCTTTCTTTCAGCTTGCGAAATGCAAATGCTTAAGTAAATGATTTAATAAAAATAAGCGGTTTTTAAACCATCTTTATTTTAGCATAAAAAAATATCGCATGCAAGACGAATTTTGTCTTTGAATAAAAATAAAAGTATGGTAAGATAAATTAAAAGCAGAGATAAATAATTTTTAATTTTTATTTTATGCCTACTCAAGATCCTTCTTCTGATTTAACTCAATTTACTGAAAAACAATTAAAAATTGCTTATTGGTATGTTAGCCATAAACTGCTTTTGAAAAAAATTTTGATTGCTTTTCTTTTATTTCTGTGTATAATTTTTTGGGGCTATGGAATTTATGGTTTGATAAATTATTTTTTGATTGACCAAGTTCGGTTTAACCAAACGCTTAAAGAGGTGTCTTCTGAATTAGTTAATTATCCTGCTTTTAGACTGAAAAACCAACCTAAAAATTTTGCTATTTTGAGTTCAAATGTTTTGCCGAGCGGAAAGGATAGGTACGATTTTTTAGCAAAAATTTTAAATCCCAATTTAAATTGGTGGGCAGAATTTGAATATAAGTTTATTTTTGATGGGGAAGAGACTTCTCTCAGAAAAGGATTTATTTTACCAAACGAAGAAAAATTTTTGTTCGAACTAGCCGTGGAAAGCAAAAGTAAACCGCGGCAAGCGACTTTTGAAATTCAAAATATTAAATGGAGCCGTCTTGACGGACATAAAATTCCAGATTATGCTGCTTGGAGCAAAGAAAGGTTAAATTTTGAGATCACTGAGGTTAAATTTTCGCCGTCAGTAGTAAAAGATGGTTCGCCGATTAGCAAAGTAACTTTCACAGCCACAAATAAGACAGCTTACAATTTTTGGAACGTTGGTTTCTATATTTTACTTTACCGCGGGACATCGGTTTCAGGGGTAAATCATATTACATTAGAGCAATTTTTATCCGGTGAAAAAAGAACAGTTGAAGTAAGTTGGTTTGAAATTGTACCAACAGTGACTCGCGTTCAAGTCCTGCCAGAGGTAAATATTTTTGACTCCGCGATTTATATGCCAGTGAGATAGTACGCGGTTTAAGTTAATTAAGAATTTAAGATTAGCAAATAGAGCCATTTATTTGACATTAGAAATTTGACATTTCTCATTCATGAGTTTTTTCAATGAACTCTTAGCAACCAGGTGAAAGTTTGTCTGAATTAATTCATTTTAGATCATGTTTTCTAAATATTATTACTTTTTAAAACAATTTGATTGGTTTTTTTTAGTGTCGGTTATTTTATTGTCCTGCCTTAGCTTAGTAGCCCTGTTAAGCATTGCCTTAAGTAAAGAGGACCCGGATTTTTCATTTTTTAAAAAGCAATTAGTTTATATTGGGATTGGTTTTATTTTTTTTATTTTTTTTAGTTTTTTGGATTACCGCCTTTTAAAGAATTACTCATATATTTTTTATGTCTTGGCTTTAATTTTTTTGGCTGGCGTGCTTTTTTGGGGGAAAACGGTGCGCGGAACCACTGGCTGGTATTCTTTAGGCCCCGTAAATTTTCAGCCGGTTGAATTTGCAAAACTAGGTCTCATTGTTTTTTTAAGCAAATTTTTCAGCGTAAGGGCAAGAGAAATGAACAATTTAAAGTATCTTTTTTGGTGCAGTGCTTTTTCTGGTTTGTTGGTTTTATTGGTGATGTTGCAGCCTGATTTTGGTTCGGCCTTGATTTTATTTTTGATATGGTTTGTGATGCTTCTTTTGACTGATATAAAAAAGACGCGCATTTTAATAATTTTATTGTTAATTTGTTTACTGCTTGTTGGCGCATGGTTTTTTGTTTTTGAAGATTATCAAAAAGCGAGAATCTTAACTTTTCTAAACCCTGGGGTTGATCCATTAGGTCGCGGCTATAACATTTTGCAGTCAAAAATTGCGGTAGGAGCAGGAGGGATCGCGGGCAGAGGGCTCGGTTTTGGTTCGCAAACTCAATTAAAATTCGTTCCGGAGAGTCAGACAGATTTTATTTTTGCTGTTATTGCTGAAGAATTAGGTTGGTTAGGCGCATTCTCTCTTTTAGGGATTTTTGGACTTTTCTTTTGGCGAATAGCAAAGATTGCTAAAAAAGCTAGAGAAGATTTTACTTTGTTTTTGATTTCAGGGATTGCTTTTTTGTTTTTTATCCAGGTTTTCATTAATATTGGAATGAATATCGGTCTACTGCCTGTAGCTGGGATTGGTTTGCCTTTTTTAAGTTATGGGGGAAGTTCTCTCATTGTTTTTTGGGCCATGGCCGGGATAATCGAGAGCATTGTGTCAAGGACGTAAAGATAGAATTTGGAATTTAGAATTTGGGAGAAGGGTGATCGGCTTCTTGACTTGCAAAGTGTTTATTGATAAAATCTAACCATACTTGTTTTAACTTAAATCTTTAATCTTAAATCTTTAACCTAAATTATGGTCTTAGTTTTAAATGCAAAAACAAGGGAGGTCACAGGTAAAAAAGTGAAGACGCTTCGCGAAAAAAATTTAATTCCAGCTGTAATTTACGGCAAAGAAATTAAGCCAAAAAATTTGGTTTTAGAATATTTGCCTTTTGAGAAGGTTTGGCGCGAAGCAGGAGAAAGCAGTTTGGTTGAACTAAAAATTGATGATAGTGAACCAATGAAGATTTTGATTCATGGTGTTCAAAAAGATCCCGTGAGCGGAAGATTTACCCATGTTGATTTTTGGAAGGTGAAAATGACAGAAAAAATCACAGCCGAGATTAAATTCAAATTCGTTGGCGAATCTCAGGCAGTCAAAGAATTAGGTGGTATTTTGGTTAAAAGTTTAGACGGAATTAAAGTTGAATGTTTGCCTCAAGATTTAGTTCATGAAATTGAGGTTGATATTTCTTCTCTCAAAACTTTCGAAGATTTAATTCATGTTAAAGATATAAAATTTCCGAGAGGGATAAAAGTGCTTGGCAATCTCAGTGACGTTGTGGCTACTGTTTCTCCGCCTAGGAGCGAAGAAGAGCTCAAAGAATTGGAAGCTAAACCTGAGGAAAAAGTTGAAGAGGTTGAAGTAATTGAGAAGAAAGAAGAGGCTGAGGCCGAAGGGGAGAAAGAAGAAAAAAAATCATGAATTGCTTTTCTGCAAAAATTCAATCTTTGTTTAAAAAAGCCTTTCTTAAATCAAAATTTTGGACAAGGCAATTAGCCAAGATTTTAAAAGAAAATAAAATTTGGGCTGTTTTGTTTTTCACTGCATTTATCATCGGCTTAATTTTTTTTAGTTTTTGGTTTTTTAAAATTTCGCCGAAAAATTTGCTTGAGCGAATTTTGCCTGTTTCTTTCGAAGATACAAAAAATGAAGAAATAAAAACAAAACAAAGCGAGTCGCCGGTCCCAGAAATTTATCAACGAAAAATTGACGGCATGGTAGTTGATTCAAAAGAAAAAATTAATCCGCCGCTTTTTGCCGTAATGATTGAAAATATCACTGAAGCGCGGCCGCTCTCAGGGCTTTCAAAAGCAAATTTAGTCTATGAAGCAATTACAGAAGCAGGCATTACGAGATTTTTGGCTTTTTATACCTCCGATAAAGATGTTTCAGAAATCGGACCAGTGAGAAGCGCAAGGCCATATTTTGTTGACTGGGCTAGTGAATACGGCGCAATGTACGCT
>JBBIUS010000030.1:0-8663 GCA_037440105.1 Candidatus Falkowiibacteriota bacterium | reverse complement strand
TATTCGATTGAAGCAAATGATCTTTGCAAAAAAGCAATAGAGAAGATTATCGGGCTTGGAAATATAAAAATGTCTTCTTGATTTCGCATTATTTTTTTATTGCTTTTGTTAATTTTAGGGGTTGACAAAATTGAAAAAATAGGTTAGGGTTGGAGATAGAGAAAAGGAGGGAAAACGATGCCAGGAGGAGCAAAAAAATTTTTTTTGGAGAAGTTTCAAATGTCTGAGGCTGTATTTCGCGATGCGGTGCGTTTAATTCTGCGCCGTCGAGGAATCAAACTTTTCAATCTGGACAGCCTCACCGATGAACAGGAGGAAATACTCATCAAGGTTTTTCAAGACCTTTCAAAAGAAGGGCTCGAGGATTTGGTCAAAAATGATGCAACGATAAATATACTTGACTGCGTTCTTCACTAGTTTTCCAATGATCAGCGGGTTTTAAACCCGCTTTTTTATTTTGGTAAATTAAAATTACTAAGGATAATTTTCATTATAGCGATGGCAAGGAATAAGAAAGAGTTAAGGAAAATTCGCAGTAAATAACTGTCCTTGATTTTTAATTTATTTTAGATAAAATAAATTAATGGTGTGAATGATAAAAAAACCAGGGATAGTTCTAAGATCGTATATAATTTTATTCAAATATGAAAAATCCCTTATTAAAAATCATGTTTTTAAGCGTTTTAATTTCTTGTTTAACTATTTTTGGTTTTAATGCAAGGGCGCAAACTTTAGAATACGATTTAGGCATAATTTCAGGAGACATCTTTTTTTCAAATTCAATTTTAATTTCTGGGGAACCGGTTAGAATTTATGCTGCAGTGCGCAATCATGGGACGCGCGATGTGGTTGCTTACGCACTTTTTTACGCGGGTCCAAATTTGATCGGTGAATCGCAGGTTGTTTCAGTCAGAGCCGGCGGTTACAGTGATGAAGTCTTTGTTGACTGGGTGATTCCAGAAGGAAGTTTTAATATCCGGGTAGATATAAAAGGTCAAACACCAAAAGACGAAAATCCGTCTAATGATTCAGCAGTGACAATTCTTTTTTATCCCGAGAAAGACGCTGACGGCGATGGAATAATTGATAAAAACGATAACTGTGTTAATAATTTCAATCCAGACCAGGGAGATGTTGACGGCGACGGCATCGGTGATGTCTGCGATCCTGACGATGATAATGATGGTATTCCTGATAGTGAAGAACAAAGTGGAGGGACAAGTTCAGTAAATCCAGACTCTGATGGTGACGGAGTTTTAGACGGGGAGGATAATTGTCCTTTAATTGCTAACCCTGGCCAAGAAGATAAAGATAAAGACGGCAAGGGTAATGCCTGCGATTCAGTTGATAATAGTTTGCCGCCTTCATCGTCTCTGTCAGACTCTGATAGCGACGGTATTCCTGACAGCCGCGACAACTGCAAAACAGTGGCAAATGTTTCTCAGCAGGACACAGATAAAGACGGCCTTGGCGATGCCTGCGATAGTGATGATGACAACGACAGTTTAAATGACGAAGAAGAAAGAAGTCTTGGGACAAACCCCAAAAATCAAGACACTGACCGTGACCAAGTTAATGACAAAGAAGATAGTGAGCCTCTGAATCAAAATATTCTAACAGAGAGCGAAGCAGACGAAGAAGAGTTTGATTTAATTAAAGATGAAGTTAACGGGAGGAAAGAAAAAGGTTTTGAAAATGTAATGATTGATTTTGTGCAGATAGATTCCCATACTTATTTTTTTAAAGCCATGCCAATCGGCCATTTTTTAAATGATTTAAGATATGAATGGGACTTTGGAGATGGTGCAAAGTCAAATGAAAAAGAAAACCGACATGTATTTAATAAGTCAGGCAAGTATGAAGTTGTTTTAAAAGTTAGCGACCAGTTTGGGAATTCAGCAGAAACAAAAACAGAAATAAAAATTAACTTTTTTGATTTAAACCGTTCGTTTTGGCTTTCCGGTCTTTTGGGTGGCCTTATTTTAGGCGGCGGGGTAGCTTGGTCAAGAAAGAAAAAAAAGAAAAATCTTCTGAGAGATTTGTGATTTTGTTAACTGTTTTTTAATATTTAAAAATTTTTAAAAAAGGAGGTCTATGAATCCTAAGAAAATAAAACCGACTTTAAAACCACAGCCGGTAAATCTTTATAAGAAAATTGCTATTAGTTTTGTTGTGATGACCGGTTTTTTGGTTCTTTTTGTCATTTATCTTTCTTTTGGCCAAGCGGAAATTATTATTACACCGGTTCGCGAGCCAGTAGAAGTTAATTTTATTGCTGACTTAATGCCAAAAGAAATCGGGGAAGGCGCAGGGGTTGTCCCTGGCCGAATCACTATTCCCGGCAGATTAAATGAAACAGTAGTCAGCGGAAGCAAAGAGTATGAAGCAAGCGGGACAAAGGTTATTCAAGAGGAAGTTGGCGGGAAAGTAACTATTATTAATAACTACAGCAAAGTTCAGCCGCTCGTTGCTACAACACGTCTTCTTTCTCCTGAAGGAATTTTATTTAGAACTAAAGAGAGGGTTGATGTGCCTCCAGGCGGAAAAGTTGAGGTAGAAGTTTATGCTGATCCGCCGACAGGGCAAGCAGCAAATCTTGGCCCAACACATTTTACAATTCCTGGCCTTTGGTCTGGTCTACAAGATAAAATTTATGGAGAAAGTTACGAAAAAATGAGAGGCGGGGAGAGGGAAGTTAAAATAGTTACTCAAAATGATTTAGACAAGGCTTATGCAGATTTAACAAAGAATCTTTCACAAGGAGTAATTGAAGAGATAAAAAAGGAAATGGAAGCAGCAGGGGAAATTTTAGGTAAAGTTTTAATTACTGAAATATTAGAAAGAAAAAGTAATGCTTCTCCTGACGATATAAAAGATAAGTTCATTGTCACTTTAAAATTTAGAGCGGTCGGCGTTGCTTTTTATCGAAGAGATTTAGAAAGCTTGGCTTTTACTAAACTTCAAAGCCAGGTTTCAGAGGGCAAGGAACTGGTTAGCGTGGATTTTAATAATCTTTCGTTTGTGATTGAAAGGTATGATTTAAAAGGAAAAGAAGCAAACATTAATGTTCAGCTAAACGGCGAAACCGTTTTAAAAGCAGAAAGCAAAATTTTGGATAAGAATAATTTAATCGGGAAAAGTAAAGAAGAGGCAATGAAATATCTGCTCGCTTTTCCCGAGATTCAAAATGTTGAAATAAGGCTTTCACCTTTTTGGGTCAGAAAAATTCCCAAATTGAAAGAGCACATTGAAATAATAATTAAAAAATGAACTAGGATAACGCGAATGGGCTAAAACTCTGCGAGCACTACTGATTTTCGTGTGATTAGTGGGGCGCGCATAGCGAGCCCATTAGTGGAATCTGAAAGTTTAAAAATTGGAAATAATTTTCTGCATATGAATCAGACACCTCAATTAGAAACAATGCGCCATTCAGCTGCCCATGTTTTAGCTGCAGCTGTATTAGAATTGTTTCCTAATGCTAAATTTGGCATTGGACCGGTAATCGAAAACGGCTTTTATTACGATTTTGATTTGCCTCGCCAGTTGGCGCCAGAAGATCTGTCAAAAATTGAAGCAAAGATGCGAGAAATCATAGAAAAAAATATTAAATTTGAAAGGCAGGAAATGTCGCGCAATGAAGCAATAAGCCTTTTTGAAAAATTAGGGCAAACTTATAAAGTAGAACTTTTGCGTGAGGGGAGAGTTAGCGAGGAGGGGAAAATGGAAACACTTGGCGAAAAAGTTTCAATTTATAAAACAGGGAAATTTATTGACCTCTGTCGTGGTCCGCATGTTGCAAGCACAAAAGAAATAGGCGCCTTTAAATTAACATCGCTTGCCGGCGCTTATTGGCGGGGGGACGAAAAACGACCTATGCTCCAGAGGATTTACGGTTTGGCTTTCAAGACTCAAAAAGAACTTGATGAATATTTAAAGATTAAAGAAGAGGCGGAAAAGAGAGACCATCGTAAACTTGGTAAAGAGTTAAAAATTTTTACTTTTAGCGATTTGGTTGGACCAGGATTGCCGCTTTGGTTACCAAACGGGGCAATAATTATTGAAGAGATTGAAAAATTAGCAAAAGAGGCCGAAGCTGAGGCTGGTTACATTAGAGTTCGAACACCTCATGTGGCGAAAGAAGAAATGTATTTGACTTCAGGTCATTTGCCTTACTACAAGGAAAGTATGTTTCCGCCGATGATTATGGTTGAAGATGGGGGACAAAAAACAACTTATTATCTTAAAGCCATGAATTGCCCGCATCACCATCAAATTTATGCGTCTGAACCAAGGAGTTATAGAGATTTGCCCTTGCGGTTAGCTGAATATGGAACTTGTTATCGTTACGAAAAAAGCGGTGAACTCTTTGGTTTAATGCGAGTAAGGTCATTACAAATGAATGACGCCCATATTTATTGCACTGAAGAACAGTTTGCCGATGAGTTTATGAATGTAATAAAATTGTATCTTAAATATTTTAAAATTTTTGATATTAAAAAATATGAGATGAGGCTTTCTTTGCATAGTAAAGAAGGTTTGGGTAAAAAATACATAGATAATGAAAAATTGTGGCAAAAAACTGAAAATATGGTGCGCGAAGTAATGAAAGCGGGGAAAATACCGTTTGTTGAAATGCCCGATGAGGCGGCTTTTTATGGACCAAAAATAGATGTTCAAATTTGGAGTGCGATTGGTCGTGAATTTACTTTGGCAACAAATCAAGTTGATTTTGCTGTGCCCCAAAGATTTGGTTTAACTTACAAAGATGCAGACGGCAAAGAAAAAATCCCAATCTGTATCCATCGCGCCCCACTTAGCACCCATGAGCGATTGATAGGGTTTTTAATTGAGCACTATGCTGGCGCTTTTCCTGTCTGGCTTTCACCCGAACAAGTTCGACTTATTCCTGTGGGTAAGCGCCATATAAAATCATCACAAAAACTTGCTAAACTTTTTAAAGCCGAAGGGTTCCGTGTTCATGTTGACGATTTAAATGAAACAGTCGGCTATAAAATTAGAAAGTCAGAAAAACAAAAGATTCCATATACATTAGTAATCGGAGATAAAGAAGCAAGGGGAAAAACTTTGAATGTCCGCATTCGCGGTAAAAAGAAAATTGCTGCAATGAGTATCAAGAAATTTATTGAGGAAGTAAAAGAAAAAATTAGAAGAAAGAAATAAAATGTAAATAACAGAGCAAGTTCTAAAAGAGCTTGCTCTGTTATTATTTATTGTAAGGGTACAACAATCTGGCAGTAATAAATGTTATCTCCAGCTCACATTATTTTGCTTTGTTTGTAATTTTATGCTATATTTTAATAAAATATGGAAGAAAAAATAAAATTTAATTGGGGCATTCTCGGGCATAAAAATATTATTCATTTTCTGGAATCGAATATTTTAAATAATAAAATAGCCCACGCTTATTTATTTTGCGGCCCGTCGCATTTAGGGAAAACAACTGTTGCTTTAAAATTCATTAGTTTTCTGCTCGGCCGAGATATTAGTTTTCTTAGCATTCATTCTGATATTTATTGGGTAAGAAGGGAAAGAAACGAAAAAAATGATGAACTTCAAAGAAATATCAATATCAAACAAATTCGCGAGCTGGAGCGAAAACTTTCTTTAAGTTCCTTCCTAAATTCTTACAAGGTCGCTATAATTGAGGAGGCGGAAACTTTAAGCCGAGAAGCCTGTGATAGTCTTCTTAAGACTCTTGAAGAGCCGAAAGACAAGACCGTGATTATTTTAATTTCTGAAAAGGCCCATTCGCTGCCGTCGACTATTTTGTCCCGTTGCCAGGTTTTAAAATTTTCGTTGATTCCGCAAGAGGAAATTTATAATTATTTAATTTCTCAAAGAAAATTAGAAAGAAATATAGCAAAAAATTTTACTCATCTTGTTTTCGGCCGTCCAGGAATTATTTTTGAACTTTTACAAAATTTAGAAAATAATTTTTCGCCTTTTCTAAGAGACTATCAAGAAAAAGTCGATGTTTTTTTTGACCTTGTTGATTCTTCAAGTTTTGTGAAAAAATGTAAGATCATTGATCTTTTTGCAACAAAACTATCAGGAAAAGGCGGGACTTTGTGGAAGGATATTTTTAATGTTTGGACCACTGTTTTGAGAGATATGCTTTTAATGAAAAATAACTGCGAAGGTTTAATTATTCATAATATTTTTAAAGAGAGGTTCAAAGCGATTTTGCCAAAATTTGATACGGCGAGAATTTTAAAATTAATGGAAGAAATTAAAAAATCCCAAGAATATATTGCTCTTAATATTAATTTTAAATTAGTTATAGAGAATTTAATTTTAAATTTTTAGCATGTAAATTCCGCATAAAATTTTTTAAAAGTCAATTTTTTATAAAGCATACTCGAGAATTTACAAGCGGCGCTTGTGATGTTTATTCAAAAAGAGGCAAATAATTTATGCGGAGTATCCGTGCAGATGAATTATGAAAAAGTTTTATTTTATTATTTTTCTGCTGGCTAGTTTATTTTTAACTGGGGCAGGTTGCATCCAATTTGGCGGCGGGAGCCAAGCATTGGATGGTGGGGTTTTTAAATCCACTGACAAAGCAGAGTCTTGGCAGCAGAAGGTAGCGTTGGCTGCTGTAAGACCAAGTTCAATTGCCAATGTTAATGTTTCCGTTATGGTTTTTGACCCTCAGGATCCGCGAACAATTTATTTAGGGACAGCAGAGAATGGACTTTTTTATACTTTGGACGGAGCTGAATCGTGGTTTCAGGTAAGTGCGTTTTCCAGCGGCTTGATTAATGCGATCGCTCTTGACTCAAAAGATAAATGCAATGTTTATGTCGCAGCTGGCAATAAAATTTTCAAAACCACTGATTGTTTAAGAAGTTGGCAAAATATTTATGTTGATACAAGGCCTGATCAAGTTATAACTAGTGTTGTAGTTGATTTTTACAATCCTTCGATAGTTTACGCTGGTTTGAGTGGCGGGGAATTTTTGAAAAGTAATGACGCCGGAGGAAGTTGGACAGCGATAAAACGCTTTGAGAATAAAATAACTAAAATTTTGTTTGCTCCTGAAGATAGCCGGGTTATTTATGTTGCTACTTTAAATCAAGGAATTTGGAAGAGCACTGACAGCGGAATAAATTGGGGAAACTTAAATGAGGATCTACATCAATACGGCGGGGCTTTTGAATTTAAAAATTTAGTAGTTGATACAAGTCAAAAAGACACTTTGATTTTGGCTTCAAAATATGGGCTTTTAAAAACAAGAGACGGCGGCAAAACTTGGCAGCCAATTAATCTTTTAACTCCACCTGGGTCGGTTGATATCCTTTCATTAGCCTTAAATCCTCAGAATGGGAATGAAATTTATTACGGAACTTCTTCAACACTTTATAAATCAGTTAATGGTGGCGAGAAGTGGACAACGAGAAGATTGCCAACAACAAGAGCTGCGACATACCTTTTAGTTGATTTTAAGAATCCTAATACTGTTTATTTGGGGACAACAAAGTTTAAAAAGTAACTAAAATAAATTAAACATGGATTTTTGACGGTTAGCACAGATATCACAGGCTTTTCTTAAGATTATCTGTGTAAAATTGTCATAAGTCCGCGTAAATCAGGGCAGTGTATGATAAATCTTATCGAAAAATACAAACCAGAATTTGATAAAGTAGTTGAATATTTAAAAAACGAGCTTTCAGCTCTGCGAACTGGTCGAGCTACTCCAGCCTTGGTAGAAAATATTTTAGTTGAGGCCTATGGAGTAAAGACACCGATCAAAGGTTTAGGCGGTATTAGTGTGCCAGACCCTAAAACTATTCTTATTGAACCGTGGGACAAAGGTATTTTGAAAGAAATGGAAAAGGCAATCCATTTGGCAAATATTGGCATTAGTCCAGTTATTGAAGGGGGGCGAATACGCTTGGTCATTTCTCCTTTAACTGAGGAATCAAGAAAAGAACTTATAAAGGTACTCCAACAAAAATTGGAGAAGAGCCGCATTAGTTTGCGCGGCATTAGAGATAAAACGCGTAGCGAAATACTAGAAGCCGAACGAGAAAAACAAATCACAGAAGATGACCGCTACAGACTGCAAGAAAAATTAGATGAGTTGGTTGAAGAATTCAATTTTAAAATCAAAGAAATCGGGGAACAAAAAGAAAAAGAGATAATGACGATATAGCCGCCCTCGGCGGAAATTCCAAATACCAATCACCAAATTCCAAACAATTTTTTTGGTCATTGAAATTTTGAATTTATTTGTAATTTGGGATTTGTAATTTGGGATTTCAAAAAATTTGTGACATCACAAAACAAACAATTAGGTAGCAGTGATTTAATGAGTAAAATCGTTTCTTTATGCAAACGGCGCGGTTTTATTTTTCCGGGTTCAGAAATTTATGGCGGTTTGGCTGGCGCCTGGGACTATGGTCCGCTTGGAGTGGAACTAAAAAATAATGTCAAGCGGGCTTGGTGGAAATATTTTATCCAAGACAGAGAAGATATGGTTGGAATTGACGGCAATATTATTTTAAATCCCAAAGTTTGGGAGGCAAGCGGCCACGTAAAATATTTTAAAGATCCGTTAGTTGAATGTAAAAAATGCCACAAAAGATATAGGCCGGATAAACTTGAAGATCCGTCAAAGTGTCCAGAGTGCGGCGGCG
>JBBIUS010000029.1:0-9191 GCA_037440105.1 Candidatus Falkowiibacteriota bacterium | reverse complement strand
AAGGCAAAACCTTTGCAATTTTTTCTATATCCTGAGAATTAATTTTTTGATAGTTAGAAATTAACTTTTTAACATTTTCAAAATAAGTTTTTTTATTCGCTAACTCTTCTTGCTTTGTCTTAAATTCTTGCTTAACCTGGCTAATTTCATTGTATTTAGGTTTTAATAGAAAAAGAAAAACTAAAACTAAAATAAATAAAAAAACAAAAACTGAAATAAGTTTAAATTCGCGACTCATTTTTTGTTTTGTTTTTTCTTTGGGCATAAATTGCAGGCAAATTTTGAATTAAAAAATTAGAACTATAAAAAACGCGCCTCAAGATTTATCAGTTAATCTATTTCAAAAGTGCATCAGGGACTAATTTAAGCTCAATTTCAAAATTTGCGGCCGTTATCTCCCCAGTCGGATCAACCTGAGCAGAAGCGCTGGTAATATTTACTTCTTTAACTAAGTTTTTTGCTTCTTCGAAAGAAACAAGTTGTTCGGCAACAGATGAAAAATTTTTACCAACCGCAGAAAGAGATACCGCGCCGTCCGATGAAGCAACAAAATTTGTATAATAAACGTTTGGAATTGTATTTTTTTCTAGCAGGTCAAAAAATTTTGTCCAATAAAAATGCGTAGCTAAAAGATATTTAATTGCCTCTAGTTTACCTTGAATTTTTTCAGCCTCAACTTTTTCTTCTTCATAATTAGCGATTTCTTTATTTAAGGACTCAAGATTCATTGAAACATCTTTGATTTGGTTTTTGATACTTGATTGATAAAAGTTCATCGCTAAATAAAACACTCCAGATAAAATTAAAGCAAGCAAGCCAAAAACAAAAACAATTGCCAACTGTTTGTTGGGCGGAAAATAAACCGGGGCCTCCTCTTCTTCTGGTATCAAGGTAATTCCTAAAGACGGTTTTAAAAACACCTCTTTTTTCGGCTCGTATATTTTCATCTTCTTTTTTTCGGGTTTAACCTCTTTGACTTTCATTTCTTTAACTGGAACTTTTTCTGCTTTTGGGATCGCTTCTTTTTGAGATTGCAAAGCCTCTAATCTCGCCCTTTCTTCGGCTTTTCTTTTTTCTCGTTCTTCTTTTGCCTTTTGGCGGGCTAATCGTTTTTTTTCTCGTTCTTCTTTTGTGCCAAAAATTTTTTCAAACAAAGAAATTTTAATCTTTTCTGATTTTTTTTCTTCCGACGGCTTTTTTTCTTCCGCCGGAATATAAAAAGTAATTTCTGGCGGTTTTTTCTCTTCCTTCTTTTTTTCTTCCTTTCGTCTCAATTCTTCTGGTAATAGTTCAATGCCTTTCTCTCCATTATTTTTTTTACTATTATTGTTCATCATAAATATTTAAAGATTGATCCTGAGAGCAAAAACTGTTTTCCGTAAAAGACAATGTCAAGTCATAAAAAATACTAATTGTTTGTTCTTTGTTCTTTGTAATTTGCTATTTGTGATTTGTAATTTGCTATTTATTATTCTATTTCTCTCATTGCTAACCCAATTGCAATTGCAAATTTTGGACCTATTTCTTCAAGAACCGGTTTTAATTCCTCAGGATAGATAACTCTAGCCCAAGGATCACCGACATAGGCCCGCACCGCCAATTTTTCCCCGAGATACTCGCTTAAACCAGACAAAACAGCTCCGCCGCCTGTTAAAATAATCTTCTCAATTCTCTTGGCTCGCATCTCCTCCTGGCTTTGGAAAATATTGATACAATATCTTATTTCATTAATCAGCAAGGCAAGCGAAGTTTCTATTGATCTCGGGATACCTTCCCCCTGCCGGAAAGAAAGGCCGACATCGTATTTTAATTGTTCAGCCTCCTCCAAACTAATGCCCAAATTGACACTAATATTTTTGGTAAAAGTTGCCCCGCCTAAATCAATGCTTCTATTCAAAACTGGAAGGCCATTGTCCACAATAAAAATATTTGTTGAGGCAGCGCCTATATCAACTATTAAAATTGTTGACTTGTCTATGCCAACTAAAGATCTAATTAGAGCAAAAGCTTCTGTTTCCAAACTCAACAAATTTAAACCGCTTGTCTTAAAAATGTCTAGATATTTTTTTACCAAACTTTTTGCCGCAGCAGTCAAAAGAACGCGAACAAATTTTTTCTCCTTTTCTGCTTCAAAATTTGCAATTTCTCCTTCAATCGCTTTCCAATCAAGAACCATCTCTTCTAAAGACAAAGGAATTACTTTTTTTGCTTCCCAAGAAACAGCCGAAGCCAAATCTTTTTTAAGCGCTGTCGGAACATTAATAATTGAACTAAAAACTGAAGCAACCGGCAAAGCAGCAACTGCTAAACGGCTTGTGGTTTTAGCCTTCGCGCAAATTTGCTTAATTAAATCTGCTGTTTTTGCCGGGTCATCGGTTAATTCCCCCTGCGGGACAGGCGGCTGTTCAGTATATCCATAAGTTAAAAGCCGCGGACGACCGCCTTCATCTTGAAGCTCGACAATTTTTATACTTGTTGCCCCTAAATCAACTCCTAAATAACTTTTTGGCATAGATTAACAATTAACAATGACAGTTAACAATTAATTTTATTATAACACAAAAGTCTTAAAAATAAAAATTTTGAATTATGAAGCATGAATCATGAATTATGAAAAATGCAAATAAAAATTTCAAACCCTAATTCATAATTCATAATTCCTGATTCTTCTCTATGGCACTCCTTCCCGCCAAATTGGCAGTGCCTTAACAATATCTCCCATTCCAGGCGGCGTATTGGCTAAAATTCTGCCGTCATAAATTACTTGTTCTGCCCCCCTTTGAGCGCTTGCCCAAAGTCTTTCAAATTTAAACATCCGGGCAAGCATCGCGCCTTTAACTGTTAAAGAAACATCAGTATCAGGATCGCCAGATGTTCCAGTAAAAATTGTTCCCTCAGCATAAAAAGAGCCGGCAACCTCAGAGACAGATGGAGAAATATAAACATTTCCTTTTAAACCACTTCCATCGTCTAAAATTATCCAACCGAGCGACGACAAATTCTTAAGATTACTAACATTTCCACTTTGATATAGAATATCGCCGACAATGTTTAAATTCCCTTTGACAAGAATTAAACCAGCGCCGTTTTGTCTGCCTGTACCATTTATAAACGTCTTTGCCCCAACAGTTAAATCTCCATTATGATAATAAATCTTCCCACCTAACATGCTTTCAATCTCAGAACTGTCTGTGATTATTTTGACAGGCCCATATTGGCCGCCCAAAATTCCATCTAAATCAATTCTGCCTAAAATATTTGTGTAACGATTGATCGTTTTGGGATAATTAATAATCTCAGAATATTGTGTTAAGCAGCCTGTCTCACTTGTAAAGTTAGTAATTGTTCCAGATGGCTCAATGCAAAAAGTAGCATTATATTTACCTAAAAGGGGAACAAAAGAACTTGGACTTTTGACATAACTCTTTGAATAAAGTTCACCGTAAAAGGTTTCAAGCCAAGGTGACTTTAAAACAAAGCCTCCCAATGTTGGACTAAAATTCAACCAGCCAATACCAACCGCAGGATCAGTGTTCCCGTTCCAAGCCCAGCCTAAAATTCTTCCTGATTCACCATCAATGGCTGTGCCATAATTATCGCAGTCAGTGCAAGTATTGCATGTAATCTCTGCAGCACGAGTGCAGCTTGAGCAGTTACTGCAGATTGCCCCGCTCCCTCCATAATCTGCCGACTTAAAGCAAATTTTACAAGTGACATCAACTAAATTTCCCTCAATATCTTTTACATCTTTGCAACCAGCACACTGCCTATAAGGTCCGCTGCCAACTCCAACTGGCGTACCGCGGAGCTTCAACCATCCATCATTTCCTAAGGCCAAAATTTTTGCCCAGCCGGTCACCCGGCCAGTCGCACTATCGTACATTGCTTGGCCTGGCGATGGCATACCAACTAAATTTCCAAATTGAACCCAACCAATATGTTCTGCCCAAAGATAACCTTCAATTCGACCGTCTGCTTTAATATCTAAACCATAATCATAAGGCGGAGGTACAGCTACCGGACACTCGCTCAAATTTGAGCAGTTTGCTGAAAACCATCCAAAATTTTCTGACCAAGCCCAACCGCTTATTAAATCTTGCTCTCCAGCCCGTGCCTTATCAACTTTTTCTTTCATTAGCCACAAAAAACCAATAAGAAACAAAAAAACAAAAAATGCTAACAATTTAAATTTAACCTTTTTCTTATTTTTATCTTTTGCCGTATTCATACTTAAATTTTAGCATAAAAACAATCTCTTGCGTATGTCCTTGCTTCTATTTGATTTGATTTAAAAGAATAGTCAAGTAACAAATCATTTAGTCCAAAAACCCAGCCTCAAATTAAAAGCCAGATTAACAACTGTCTCTCTTTTTAGACGACCGCACAAAAGTGGGGACACTACTATGCATACTTATCAATTGCCTGATTTACTAATTTGTCGGCCTCATAATTTTTCTCCCGCGGAATATGAATGTAAATAATTTTTTTAAAACTAAAACTCAAATTCCAAATTTTAATAAAAAGCGGGGCTAAATCAGGATCTTTAACTTTATATTCCCGATTTAACTGCTTTGCGACAAGTTCGCTATCAAGATGCACCTCAACCTCTTTTGCCCCCAATTTTTTGGCTTGCTCTAAACCAAAGATTACTGCTTGATACTCTGCCTGGTTATTAGTGGCCTTGCCAATATATTTTGAATATTGCCCAACTAAATTATTTCCGTCCCAAATCACAACACCAACACCAGCCGGCCCGGGATTGCCACGGGCCCCGCCATCAGTGTAAATTTGTAGTTTGTTATATTGCATATTTTACGCGTTACGGGTTACTGGTTACTCGTTAATTATTTCAAATCAATAATCTTCAACTGCAACTCCCTGTTCCCATTCCATTCATTCGCATCTATTTCAAAAACCACATCAACTTTGTCCCCTACCTTCAATTTTTGACACCAATCGCCAAAACAAAAGCCAATAAACTTTTTAACATTTTTTGCTTTTCCGCCATTGGTTGACTCATTGATCTGGCTAAGCATCAGCCGCAAATGATTTCCGTTCTGCCCAACCGCCTCGATTTTTTCCACAACTAAATCGCGTGCCAAATACCTTGGCCGCTCATTACCTTTACCAAAGGGGGCAAATTTTTCTAAAAGTTCAAAAAGTTCCCAATTAATCTTTTTTAATTTAACTTCTGCGTCAACTTCTAAAATTGGCTCAAGTTCTACTCCGACTAATCTTTTTTCTGCAACTTGACAAAGCGCTTTTTTAAAATTTTCTAAATCATTTTTATCTTTTAAAGTAAAACCGCAAGCCCCGACATGTCCGCCGTAACGCGAAAAAAAATCCTTTACTTCGTGTAGAGTCATTGTAATATCAAAACCTGGAATACTTCGGCCAGACCCTTCTATTTTTCCTTCTCGCAAAGTCATAACAAAGGTCGGCCGCCAATATTCATCAACAATTTTGCCAGCCACAAGCCCAACAATCCCAAGCGGCCAATCCTCACCTATGGCAAACAAAATTTTTTCTTTAGTCGCTTTGCCAATTTGTTCTTTTGCTTTGGCTGTAATCTCATCGCTTAATTTCTGTCTTTCTTCATTTGTTTTGTTTAAAACCTCGGCTAATTTTTGTGCCTCGCTTTCATCTTGAGTTTTTAAAAGTTGATAAGCCTGATTCGCATGATTAACTCGACCAGCCGCATTTAATCTCGGACCAATTTGAAAACCAATGTTTCTTGCATCCAACCATTTATTTTTATTTAAACCAGCTGACTCAATAAGCTTTTTTAAACCAATCCGCCGTGTTTTATTTAAAACAATTAAGCCATATTTTACCAATGTTCTATTTTCTCCAACAATAGGCATAATATCAGCCACAGTTGCAATTGCTACTAAATCCAAAAGCCATTTTTCAAACGCTTCAACATCAATTTTGTAATTTGTAATTTGTAATTTGTAATTTTTCAAAATGGCTTGCACCACCTTGAACGCCACACCAGCACCTGAAAGCTCACGAAACGGATATTTTTCTCGCTTCAGTTGCGGATCAACAATTGCCAAAGCATCCTCTGGCAAAACTTGTGGCTCAGCGTGATGGTCCGTAACAATTACCTCCATACCTAATTCTTTTGCCCTTTTAATCTCTTTTCTGTTGCTTATGCCGCAATCAGTCGTGATGATTAAATTAACTTTATTTTTCCCTAACTCTTCAACCGTTTGCACGTTCAAACCATACCCTTCAATTTCTCTGTGAGGAAGATAAACAGCAACATCCGCTCCTAATGCTTCAAGAGTGCTAACCATAATTAAAGCAGAACAAACACCATCTGTATCATAATCGCCGTGAACAACAATTTTTTCTTTGTTTTTTACTGCCTCCAAAATCCGCTCAACTGCTTTTTCCATATCTAAAAATAAAAAAGGATCATGGATATCTTGGCCGTAGTCTGGATATAAAAATTCATCAATCTGCTCTTGAGTTTTAATTCCTCGATTCCAAAGCAACTGCAAAACAACCGGATCAATTTCCGGAAACTTATTTTTAAATTCTTCGCTAATTGGTTTAGCAATCTGCCACTTCATGAGACCTATAAATTAGAAAAATACGAAAAAATTCGCGGCAACATTCGTATTTTTTCGCGCCATCATTTATATGTGTCTGTGCTATATTTAATACACCAACGGGCCAAGTGTCCAAATAACCATGCTTAAAATCACAGCCGCGGCTAAAATAATCCAAATTACTTTAACTAAATTTTTCTTTTTCATACTTTATTAAAAATTCAACATTGACTTATTATAACATAATTTATGACTTGGCCAAAAAGAAAGCCAAAAAATAGTTCTTACTAAAATTAATGTCTTGTTACTGTTCGTAGCCACTGCCTCTAAAATTTATCTTTTAACAATAGCTCATTTTTTGCGCGATCGCGCAAAAAATGATTGGATAAAAAAGTAGACGAAATTCTCTGCTATATTCTGCTATATTTTGTTTATTTTTAAAAACTAAAAAACTAAACAAAAATACTGCCCAAAGGCAGTATTTTTGCGGGATTTATTTTAATTTAAAAAATTAATTTATTATTTGCTAATCCCTTTTCTTTACACCATTATACAAATCAATGATGTTAAAAAAAGGAATTTGGAGCAAGAAACATCACTTTTCACCTTTCGGTGAAATCGTGAATGTCCGCCTTGCGCGAACTTGCTCCAAGATTTACTCCTCGGACTGCTTACCACCGTTTATGGCAGTAAGAAATGGTTTGTGCTTTAGAGGATTTTCCTCTTCTTGCTTTTTCTTGAGCCAGAAGAGGTGTTTGTTAACTCTCTCCTCAGCATCCTTTCCTCGGAAATAAACAAATCTTTCACACTTCTTTTCTCGCTTGAGATCCATGAGGGCCACGCCGTGATAGGCGCAGATGCTGCAAACTTCGGCGTTGCCCTTTGCAACCACCACCGCCAACCCGTTAACCGCGTTTTTGCAGCCGGGGAATTCGCACTTCCCTTTCTCCGCCGGCTGCATACTTTTCTCACCCTTTTCGATCTGAAGCCAATCCTCTTTGGCTTCCTTGAATTTCTTCTGACGCTGTTTGCTGCGCTCCTCGTTTCGTTTTTTTACTTCTTTGAAGAGAATATCGAGCGGAAAAAGAACCTTGTTGACTTTCTCTCGGCAATCAACACACACGCCGACCGCCACAAATTTTCCTTCTCTAAATGAGACAAACCCTTTCTGCGCTTCATTTCCGCATTTGCACTTAAACGACTCCTTTTGCTTACTTTGTACCTCCTTTACCTTTGGATCTACCAAATCCCGTAGTTCTTTTATTTCTTTTTCTGTTATTCCGTTCATCGACCTCTCCTTTCTCTTCTAAAGGGTTAGATAACCAGAACTTAGGCAAGATTATAGGTTGACTCTGAGTCAAAAGAACCGAATAAAAAATCCTTCGCCACTTTAGCATTTTTCCTCCTGAAATTGGACAAAGGAATTTGGAGGTGAAGATTCATCCCGCAAAACGGAATGAAGTTTGATATTTTGGAGAGTGAAGATTTAGTTTTCACCAAATCTTACCCTACCTCATACCGATCCTTAAGTTTTGTCACCTTAGACTCACTTAAGGATTTTCCCCCTCCAGATTCCTAAGCCCAATTTTAATTTTTAATAAACATTAAAGGACAAAAGATTATTTTTAAATCATTTTAATATAGCACACCCTTTAAATTTTGTCAAGACCTTTTGACAATATTTTCTAAAAATTGCCATTTTTCCTTTTAAATTAGCCAAAATAAATTGTTATAAATGCACGAATTTTAAGTTAATTTTTGCAAATTTTATGTAAATAAAAACCACGCTCTCGCGTGGTTTGCGTATTTTTAACCATTATCCAGCTATCCGAAAGCCAACTTAAGTCGGTTTTCGGATAGCCGACTTCATCGGATAGCCTACTTCATCCTTCGTATTTACTATCTTTTCAACACTGCCAAAAACGCCTCAGGCGGAATATCAACTTTACCCAATGCTTTCATTTTCTTTTTCCCTTTCTTTTGTTTCTCTAAAAGTTTCATTTTGCGCGTTACATCTCCGCCGTAAAGTTTAGCTGTCACATCTTTTCTCATCGCTGGCAGACGTTCTGAAGCAATAATTTTTCCGCCGACCGCTGCCTGAATTTTTACTTCAAACATTTGCCGCGGCAAAACTTTTTTAAGCGACTCAACAATCCTTCGGCCGACCCCATATACTGCATCACGATAAACAATAGTGGATAATGCTTCAACCGGTTCACCGGCAACTAAAATATCCATTTTCACAACATCAACTTCGCGGTATCCCAAAAATTCATAATTCAAAGAAGCATAGCCGGAACTGACACTTTTTAACTTATCATAAAAATCAACAAGGATAGCTGAAAGCGGCACTTCATAGTGCAAAATAACCCGATCAGCATCGAGATACTCAGTGTTCAAATATAGCCCTCTCTTTTCTTGGACAAGTTGCATAATGCCTCCAATAAATTGGCTCGGCGAAACAACATCAATTTTAATCCACGGTTCTTCAATTTTTGCGATATATGTTGGGTCAGGCAAATCAAGCGGACTTTTAATAATTGACACTTCACTGTTTTTGCGCGTCAGGCGATACGCCACTGAAGGAACAGTCACAATTACATCCAAACCGTGCTCCCTTCTTAACCGTTC
>JBBIUS010000028.1:0-9494 GCA_037440105.1 Candidatus Falkowiibacteriota bacterium | reverse complement strand
CAATATAATTGTACGACACTTGTTAACTTTATATTATTACTGATCTATCATCTTTTGGCGTTACTTGTAGCGTAATAAAACGACCTCTACTCTCTCTCTTTCAGAACGGACTATTAATCTACACTATAAATAAAAATAAATGGCCTCACTTGCAAAATTAATAACCCAATTTCTCGAATACCTAGAAATAGAAAAAAACCGCTCGGAAAAAACGGTGCGGAATTATGATTTTTATTTAAAGCGATTTGTCAAGTGGGCGGGTGATCTTTCACCGGCTGGCATCACTCAGGAAAAAATTAGACAATACCGCCTTTGGCTAAATCGTTTTAAGGACGCAAACGGAAAAGAATTAAAAAAAAATACCCAAAATTACCATCTGATCGCCCTGCGCGCTTTTTTGAAATACCTGGCCAAGCGCGATATTAAAACTTTATCCGCAGAAAAAATAGAGTTAGGAAAAATGCCGGAAAGAGTAGTTGATTTTTTAGAGGGTCCTGATTTGGAGCGCTTGCTTGAAGCGCCGATCACTGTTGATGCACCTGGCATTATTAAAAAAAGAGACAAAGCAATTCTTGAATTACTCTTCTCTACTGGTCTTCGCGTCTCTGAATTAGTAGGCCTTAAAAAAGAACAAATCAATTTAAAAAAAGATGAATTTACTGTTCGCGGCAAGGGCAACAAACCGCGCGTTGTTTTTCTTTCAAACCAAGCGAAGTATTGGTTAAAGCAGTATCTTGAGGCGCGCAAAGATGTCTCACCGCATTTATTTGT
The DNA here is from genome assembly GCA_037440105.1 of Candidatus Falkowiibacteriota bacterium. Classification (GTDB taxonomy): domain Bacteria; phylum Patescibacteriota; class Patescibacteriia; order XYB2-FULL-38-15; family XYB2-FULL-38-15; genus JBBIUS01. The sequence continues at coordinate 8,723 of JBBIUS010000028.1, read as the reverse complement.
TTCTCACGATCGAGCCCATAAAAATGAAAGTGCTCTCACTCCCCGAAGCGTGGAACGACTCGTCAAAAAATATTCGCGCATCGCCGGAATTACCAAAAAAGTTACGCCGCATACTATGCGCCATTCTTATGCTACTGATTTGTTAATGAATGGCGCTGATATCCGCTCGGTTCAGGCAATGTTAGGTCATTCTTCTATTACGACAACCCAAATTTATACCCACATTACTAATCAACAACTGCGTGAGGTCCACAAGGCATTTCATGGAAGGAGAAGAAATGAAAAAAAATAATTCAGCAAAATTAAAAAAATTAGGAAGAAATTTTTTCTGTCGGCCGACTCTTGTTGTCGCTAAAGATTTATTAGGTAAATATTTAGTAAGAAGAATTGGTAGAAAAACTTTGGCCGGAAAAATTGTTGAAGTCGAGGCTTATATTGGTCCAGAAGATAAAGCCTCTCACGCGGTTGGCGGAAAAGTGACGCCCCGGAATGTTGCTGAGTTTATGACTGGCGGGTATGTTTACATTTATCTCGTTTATGGAATGTATTGGCAATTTAATATTTCAACCAGTCGAGCCGGTTCGCCCGAGTGTGTTTTAATTCGCGCCCTTGAGCCAGAAAGCGGCGATCATCGCCTTGCTAATGGCCCTGGTAAATTATGTCGATGGATGGAATTAGACAAATCATTTTATGGTGAAGATTTGACAAAATCAAAAAGACTTTGGCTTGAAGACAGAGGAGAAAAAATTAAAAAAACAGAAATTATCGCTGGTCCACGGATTGGCATTGATTATGCCGGACCAATTTGGGCAAAAAAGCCGTGGAGATTTTATATCAAGAATAATCCATTTGTTTCAGTGTTTAAATAGACTTTCCAGATTCCACCCCTTTCTTTTACAGGTAATCCATAGTTGACCGCTTTCTAATTTTTTGTTAAACTAGAGAATAATTTTTCATTTTTACATTTTTTAATTTTTAGTTTATTTTCGCCCGTAGTTCAATGGGCAGAACACCAGCCTTCTAAGTGTGGATGTAGGCACGCCCCTCACCATTTGCCCCCGTAGTTCAATGGACAGAACACCAGCCTTCTAAGCTGGATATAGGGGTTCGATTCCTCTCGGGGGTAAATGGAGAGGGGTGAAATTTCTGCCAGGAAGACGAAAACAATAATTTTTAATTTATTTAGAGCGGCTAGCGTTAACGGTGGAACGGCGGATTGTGGATAAAATCACAACTCGTTTGTTTGACAATTGTTAGAGTTCTTGGCATAATTAATTTATGCCATGGCTAAACTGTAAAATTTGTCGGAAGAAATTTTATGCCAAACCTAAACATATAAAATTAGGGTGGGGCAAATATTGCAGTAAAAAATGTCAATACATCGGACAACGCTCGGGCAGATATGTTCAATGTGATACTTGCCATAATAAAATTTATAAAACTTTGCAAAGCTTAAGGAGGTCAAAAAGTAAAAAATTTTTTTGCAATAAATCATGTTTTGCCGTTTGGAAAAATAAAAATATTCTTTTTGGGACAAAACACCCGTTGTGGAAAAATGGGAAAAATGCGTATCGATCGATCATTAAAAGAGGCAAAATAAAACCAATATGCAACATATGCCATACTAATGATGAAAGGGTTTTGGTCGTACATCATGTAGATAAAAATAGACAAAATAATTCTATAAAGAATCTGGTTTGGTTATGTAGGAATTGTCATCATCTAGTTCATCAATACAATCAAAAAATAAACACGAAATCTACTTAAGGGTGGCTATCTGGTGGCTATGGTGTAACGGCTAACACACGAGATTGTGGCTCTCGTGATCAGGGTTCGATTCCCTGTAGCCACCTTTGAGCGGATTTTACTAAAAACCACTCAGTAGCCACCCCATAAAAACACCTTTTTGTGAGGTGTTTTTTGTTTATGGCTATCAATTTCCTCATCGTGTACGACAATTGACAGAGAAAAAAAATTTTGCTATTGTAGTTTTATAATTGAAGAAGCCTCCCACCTCTGCCTAGGCAGAGGCACTTTTTGGGAGTTTTTGGTTATTTTCATACGAGAACACGAGGAAAATAAGAAAATGCAAAAAATTATTATGACAAATTTTTTTAAATTAAAAACCAAGTATAAACCAAGCGGCGACCAACCAAAAGCGATTGAGGCGCTTGTTACTGGTTTGCAAAAAAAATATAAACATCAAACTTTACTTGGTGTGACTGGTTCAGGCAAAACTTTTACCATTGCTAATGTTATTGCGGAAATTCAGAGACCAACGCTTGTTATTGCGCATAACAAGACTTTAGCTGCTCAACTTTGTAATGAATTTCGTGAATTTTTTCCTGATAATGCGGTTGAATATTTTGTTTCATATTATGATTATTATCAACCAGAAGCATATTTGCCAGTTACTGATACCTATATTGAAAAAGAGACGATGATTAATGATGAAATTGATCGACTTCGTCATGCGGCAACCCAGGCCCTTTTAACTCGGCGTGATGTGATTATTGTTGCTTCGGTTTCTTGCATTTATGGCTTAGGCGCGCCAGAAACTTATGAAAAAATTGTTTTGCGTTTGAACAAAAATCAAGTCATCACTCGGGTTGATTTGTTAAATCAATTAATCACCATGCAGTTCAATCGAACTGATTCTGATTTAAAGCGTGGTCAATTTCGTCTGCGCGGGGAAACTTTAGAAGTTATGCCTGTCAATCAAGAAGTTGTTTATCGCGTCGAGATGGCTGATCAAACTATAAAAAATATTTTTCAAATTAACCCATTAACAAGAAAGATTGAAAAACAATTAAACGAAATTTGGATTTATCCAGCTAAACATTTTATTACTTTAATTCCGGATCGAGAACGGGCATTTAAGGCAATTCACGATGAACTAAAAGATAGGCTGGCATATTTTAGAAAGAACGGCAAATTTTTAGAGGCAGAAAGACTTGAGCGGCGGACAAATTATGATTTAGAGATGATAAAAGAGGTTGGTTATTGCCACGGAATTGAAAATTATTCAAGGCATCTATCCGGAAGAGCAGCTGGCGACCCCCCAGAAACTTTGCTTGATTATTTTAGTGGCGATTGGCTTTTAGTTATTGACGAATCACATGTCACAATTCCTCAACTTGCCGGCATGTATGAAGGCGATGCTTCTCGCAAGAAATCACTGATTGAATTTGGTTTTCGTCTGCCAAGCGCCGCTGACAATCGACCATTAAAATTTTATGAATTTGAAGCGAAAATGCCCCAAACAATTTATACTTCAGCCACACCTGGTCCTTACGAATTAAAACATAGCGAACAGGTTGTGGAACAGATAATTAGACCTACGGGTTTGGTGGATCCTGAGATTATCGTCCAGCCCATTACTGGTCATAAGACGAAAAACCACGAATACGAACACGAAAAACCACGAAACATTAGTGGTGCTTCGTGTTATCCTTCGTGGTCCTTGGCGTCATCAAAATCCCAGATAGAAGATTTGATCGATCGTATCAAAGATCGTGTTACCCATAAAGAGCGCGTACTCGTTACTACATTAACCAAAAAAATGGCAGAGGATTTGGCAGATTATCTTGAAGAAAAAAAGTTTAAAGTTAGATATCTCCACAGCGAAGTAGAAACGCTTGACCGGATAAAAATTTTAACCGATTTTCGTCGGGGAAAATTTGATGTTTTAGTTGGTGTTAATCTTCTACGCGAAGGTTTGGATTTGCCGGAAGTCACGCTCGTCGCAATTCTAGATGCAGATAAAGAAGGGTTTTTACGGAGCGAAACATCATTAATCCAAACTATCGGTCGAGCAGCGCGTAATGTTCGCGGTCAAGTTGTTCTTTATGCGGACCAAATTACTGGTTCAATGGAACGGGCTATCCGCGAAACCGAACGACGGCGCAAATTGCAATTGGAATATAATAAAAAACACGGCATTACGCCGAAAACAATTCAAAAAAAGATTAAAGATATTATTGGGGAAGAAGTCAAAAGTCAAAAGTCAAAAGTCAAAAGTATTCTAGATTTGGATCTTGCCGCAGAAAAAGAAAAAAATGTTGATGAAATTATAAAAGAAAAAGAAAAGCAAATGAAAGAAGCGGCAAGAAATTTGCAATTCGAATTAGCTGCCGTTCTGCGCGATGAAATTAGGGAATTTAAAACAAGGTTAAGCAAGGATAAGCATGGTATGGCAAGGATTAGCAAGGGGATTAACCGTGCTCAACCCTGATAAAACCCTGCTATACCTTGCTAAACCACATAATACTCTATGCAGGACAAGATAATCATTAAAGGAGCTCGGGAACATAATTTAAAAAATATAAATCTTGAAATCCCAAGAAATAAAATGGCGGTTTTTACCGGCTTATCTGGTTCGGGAAAATCGTCATTGGCTTTTGATACAATTTTTGCTGAAGGTCAGCGGCGTTATGTTGAATCTTTGTCTGCTTATGCCCGCCAATTTCTAGGGCAAATGGATAAACCTGATGTAGATGAAATTGAAGGTCTTTCGCCAGCTATCTCAATTGACCAAAAAGCTCACAGCGCTAACCCCCGTTCAACTGTAGCAACGATTACGGAAATTTATGACTATTTGCGTGTTCTCTTTGCAAGGGTAGGGAAACCACATTGTCCAATCTGCCAAAAAGAAATTAGGAAAATGACAGTTGAAGAAATAGTTGATCAAATTTTAAAAAAGACCGATGAAATCCACCGATCAGGAGAGGGTAAAGGCCAAAAACCGAAAATTAAAACCACAAATCAAAATTCGAAATTAACAAACGGTGATACGATTATAATTTTTGCTCCAGTTGTTCGAGGGCGCAAAGGCGAATATTATCAACTGCTTTATGATTTGTATAACGATGGCTTTTCAGAAGTTCGTGTTGATGGAAAGATAAAAGAATTAAGAAATAGAATTGTTCTTTCTCGTTATAAACAGCACAGCATTGATTTAATCGTTGATAAAGTTACTCTTGGCTGGCCTCTTGAAAGTAATAAAGGCTTGCGGGCTCGTTTGGCTGAAGCAGTTGAGACCGCCTTAAAATACGGTCAAGATATTATCGGTGTAATTTTAGATAATGGCAAAGAAATGGTTATGTCTTCAAAATTTGCTTGTCCTGATGATGGCTTTTCTTTTCCTGAAATTGAACCAAGATTTTTCTCTTTTAACAGTCCTTACGGAGCTTGTTCGACTTGTCATGGCTTGGGTACTGAATTTTTATTTTCTGAAAAAATATGTCCTGATTGCAATGGCTCAAGGCTTAGAAAGGAGAGTTTACATGTTTTAATTGGGGAAAAAAATATTGTAGAGGTGACAAAGATGTCAATTGAAGAAGCATACAATTTCTTTGCTGTTTTGACGGGCAAAGAAAATTTACAAGAATTAAAAAATAAAAAGGAAAAAGGGAAAACGACAACGAAAAATTTAAAACTATCTAACAAGGATTTAGAAATTGCTGAAACAGTACTTAGAGAAATTTTGAGCCGGCTAAGGTTTATGTTAGACGTCGGTTTAGGATACCTTACTCTTGATCGGACAGCCGGGACGCTCTCGGGCGGAGAAGCGCAAAGAATTCGTCTTGCCTCGCAGGTTGGCTCGCGGTTGGTTGGCGCTACTTATATTTTAGACGAGCCGACAATTGGTCTGCATCCAAAAGATAATGAAAAATTGTTAGCTACCCTAAAAAACATTAAGGATCTTGGTAACACTGTAATTGTTGTTGAGCATGACCCGGAAACAATTTGGTCAGCGGATTATTTGGTTGATTTAGGCCCAGGTGCTGGCAAACACGGTGGAGAAATTGTTGCGGCAGGGCCAATGCCTGATGTTTTGCAGAACAAAAATTCTTTGACGGCCGCATATTTGAGGGGTGAAAAATTTATCAAAGTTCCAGAGAAAAGGCGTTCAATTGATAGTAAACGTAAATATTTTCTTTCAGGCGAATTAAAGATTGTTGGCGCCAAAGAAAATAATTTAAAAAATATTGATGTTCGGATTCCTTTAAAAAGATTTGTTTGCGTAACCGGCGTTTCGGGTTCTGGCAAAAGCACTTTGGTAAACGATATTTTGTATAAGGCATTGTCAAATAAAGTAAATCATACTAACTATCAAGTTGGCAAACATGCGCGTATTGAGGGAATAGATTGGATTGACAAAGTTATTGTTATTGACCAGTCGCCTATTGGCCGAACGCCGCGCTCAAACCCAGCCACATACACCGGCGCTTGGACTTACATTCGTGAATTATTTGCCGCCACACCGGAAGCCAGAGCAAGAGGATATAAACCCGGACGTTTTAGTTTTAATGTTCCCGGCGGACGATGCGAAAATTGCCAAGGCGGTGGAATGATAAAAATTGAAATGCATTTTCTGCCGGCTGTTTATGTTACTTGCGATGTCTGCAAGGGCACAAGGTTTGACCGCGAAACTTTAGCCATTCAATATAAAGGGAAAAATATTCACGATGTTTTGAACATGACCGTTGAAGAAGCAGAAGAATTTTTTAAAAATATTCCTCCGATTAAGGATCGGCTAAAGATTTTGCGCGAGGTTGGTTTGCAATATTTGACCTTAGGCCAGAGCGCAACGACTTTATCAGGCGGTGAGGCGCAGAGAATCAAATTGGGAGCTGAGTTAGCTCGCCGCTCTACTGGGAAGACATTGTATATTTTAGATGAACCAACGGTTGGTTTGCACTATGCTGATGTAGAAAAACTTTTAGAAGTTTTGCATCGCCTTGTCAGCTTAGGCAACACGGTTGTTGTGATTGAACATAATCTTGACATAATAAAGACAGCTGATTGGATAATTGATTTAGGGCCAGAAGGCGGAGAGGCGGGCGGCTGTCTTGTCGCGGCTGGCACACCAGAAGAAATTGCTAGAAACCAAAAATCTTACACAGGCCAATATTTGAAAAAAGTTTTAAGTTAAATTTTTAACTGGCTAAGGCCAGGTTGACGCCACTGAAGTGGCTATGAAATAGAAAAGGCTATTAAAGTTATGAAAAATAAATTACAAAACAAAATAAAAAAATTACCAAAAAACCCGGGTGTTTATTTAATGAAAAATACCAAGGACCAGATTATTTATGTTGGAAAAGCCACTTCACTCCGAAGCCGCGTGACAAGTTATTTTTCTCGGCCTCATGACAGCCGCATTGAAAAAATGGTAACTGAAGTTGCTGATATTGGTTATGAAAAAACTCCCACGGTTATTGAGGCTTTAATTTTGGAAGCGAATCTTATTAAAAAATATTTGCCAAAATATAACGTAAAAGAAAAAGATAATAAATCATTTTTATATGTGGGAATAAGCAAGGAAAAGTTTCCACGTGTAATATTATTAAGGGGTTTAGAGATAGAAAGGATGAAAACGTCAAATGCCAAATGTCAAATGCCAAAATTATTTGGTCCTTTTATTAGCGCCTCGTCATTACGAGCCGCGTTGGATATTTTGCGTAAAATTTTTCCTTATCGTGATTGTGCGTCATTTCCGAAGCGACCGTGTTTGCAATATCATCTAAAAAGATGTGGTGCGCCGTGTACCAATTTGATTTCCGAACCGGATTACCGAAAAAACATAAAAAATTTAATTTTATTTTTTGAAGGAAAAAAAGAAAAAATAATTAAAAATTTAAAAAAAGAAATGACCGCAGCAAGTCAGAAAGAAAATTTTGAACTGGCGGCCAAATTGCGCAATCAAATTTTCGCTTTAGAGCATATTCAAGATGTGGCAATAATTACAAATGACAAATTAAAAATGACAAATGACAAAAAAGTTATTAATATTTTTGGTCGGATTGAAGGGTATGACATTTCGAATATTGGCGGAACCAGCGCCACAGGCAGCATGGTTGTTTTCGAAAATGGTAAACCGAAAAGAAACGATTACCGCAGGTTTAGAATTAAAACCGTTCAAGGTACAAACGACGTAGCGATGTTAAAAGAAGTTTTGTCTCGCAGATTAAAAAGAATCAGGAATTATGAATCAAGAACTAGGGAACTAAAAAACCATAATTCATACTTCATAATTCGTGATTCTAAAAATTGGTCTTTGCCAAATTTGATTCTCGTTGATGGCGGTTGGGGGCAAATAAATGCCGTGAGAGAAATTCTATCGGAACATAAAATAAAAATTCCGGTGTTTGGCATTGCCAAAGGTTTCAAGCGAAAACAAAACCGTCTGATCGCTGATAAAGACAATCCTGAACTCGTTCGCATCGCCGAAGTACACAAAAATCTTTTACTTCAAGTCCGTGACGAAGCCCATCGTTTTGCTCAGAGTTATCATAAACTCATTCGCCGAAAAAAATTGCTGAATGAATGAAAGAGTGGTAAAATATAATAAATCAGCGTTGCTATCCGCATAATTAGCGGAATACTCTGTGGAAGTACGCAGATGACCACGCGAAAAAGCGCGGGAAATATGATTAGCTTCATTAACTCTAAACAAATCAAAAAATTAGACAAATCAAATCTACTTGGATCAATTGAACTTTTAGACAAGCAATGCGAGCAAACCTTGAAAGAAGTTAAGAAAATAAAGATACCAAAAAACTATCGCCAAGTTGAAAATATTGTTATCTCTGGCATGGGCGGTTCGGCTTTGGGTGGGCATATAGTCCAAACGCTTTTTGCCGACCGGCTTAAGGTTCCTATTGAAATTGTTCGCGGCTATACTCTTCCGTCATATGTTGGCCCAAAAACCCTTGTTGTCC
>JBBIUS010000027.1:0-9500 GCA_037440105.1 Candidatus Falkowiibacteriota bacterium | reverse complement strand
ATGATTTCAAAATTTTAATCAAACCATCGTACAAATCGCGAATTTCTTGTTCAGTGAGCGTCGCCACGACTCGCGTAGGCAGCACTCTGGCATAAAAACAAGCTTCCTGCGCATAAACATTGCCAACGCCAGCAATAAATGTTTGGTCCATCAGTAACGGTTTGATTTTAGCACGTGGTTTTGTGCCAAGCAATTTTTTAAACACCTCCAGCGTAAAATTTTTGTCCAACGGCTCTGGGCCAAATTTTTCTTTTTCTAAAAATTTTTCAACTTCTTCTGTTTTCATCAATTTTTCCCAACCAAAAAGCCGAAAGTCATAATGTTTTAACTCGTGTCCGTCAGAAAATGTATAAATAATATGCGGTTTGCCAATCCCCTCTTTACCATCATAAATCAACTGGCCAGTTAATTTTAAGTGAACAACAACACTCCAATCACGATGGGCCATAAATTTTGCGATCGCAATATTTGTAGTTCTTGAAAAATCAATGATTATTAATTTTGCTCGACGCCGAATGTCTTTTACTATTGCACCCGTGATCACTTTCACAAACTGCGCAGCCGGTACGTTAATCATACGGGCTAATTTTACCTCTACCCTTTTAACCTTTTTACCTTTTATCTTTTTTACTAATTGCTGTCTAATTGTTTCAACCTCCGGTAATTCGGGCATATCGCTTCGCAAAACTAAAAATTAAAAATTAAAAATAAAAAATGAAAAATTATTGAATTACTCTTTTCTTTTGTTTAACAATAAAAATATATTTAACTAATTCAATCAACAAAAGATTTATGAGGCCTAAAAATATCACAACACTCCACTCCCACAAGCCCAATGGCACTGTTCTTAAAACCTTTTGAAAAAATGGAATATAAAGGGCGACAAAAAACATTAGGAAACCAAAAATTACTGAAAAATTTAAAAATTTATTCTTAAAAGGATTCTCATGCCAAACAGAAAATCTTAAACTGCGGCAGCTCCAAACATAAAAAAGCGAATTAATACCCAACCCAACAAAAACGATTGTTCTAACATAAGTGATGTCTTGATAAACTTTCCAAAAATATAAAAACAATCCAAAAAGCAAAAGCTCAGTGAAAATACCAATCACAAAAATAATTATTTTCATTTCCAAATTTAAAATAGTTTCGGTTTTTTTTCTCGGCTTCTCTTCCATCAAACCTTTTTCTTCTGGCTCAAAAGAAAGAGCAATGGACGGCAGACCATCCTCAATTAAATTTACCCAAAGAATCTGAGCCGCCAAAACTGGCAAGGGTAAACCCAAAAGCAAACTGCCACCAACAAGAATCACTTCTGTAAAACTGTCAGAAAGCAAATAAACTACTACCTTTCTTATGTTTTCAAATATTACTCGCCCGCGCTCAACTGCTTTAACAATTGTTTTGAAATTGTCATCCAAAAGAACAATATCTGAAGCTTCTTTTGCCACATCTGTGCCGGAACCAAGAGCAACGCCAACATCTGCTTTCTTTAGGGCTGGCGCGTCGTTAACCCCGTCGCCGGTCATCGCAACCACTTTTCCTCTTTTCTGCCAGGCATCAATAATTCGTAGTTTATGACGAGGCTCGACGCGAGCATAAACATCAATACGCTTCAACGCTGCCTCAAAATCTTGATCGCTCATTTTATCCAACTCCTGACCTTCTAATATATTTTTTTCTTCTGAAGGCAAACCGACTTCATGGGCAATTGTTTTTGCAGTCAATTTATGGTCGCCAGTTACAAGTATTGGTCTAATCCCTGCTTCCTGACATAACCTTACCGCCTCCTTTGCCTCCGAACGCAATGGATCTTTGAGAGCAACTAATCCGACAAGAATCATCTCGTTTAAATTTGTTTCTTCGAGGCTCACAATGTTCTCAACTTCTTTATAGGCAACAGCTAAAAGTCTGAGACCCTTGGCGGTCAAATTTTCGATTTCTTTTTTAAATTTTTGGGCTCGTTCATGCGTCATTTTTTCTACTTTTCCGTCCACTTCTATCCATCCAGACATTGCCATCACTACCTCCGGCGCACCCTTAACATAAATCAAATTTTGGATTTTGGATTTCGGATTTCGGATTTCATGCAATGTTGCCATGTACTTTTTTTCTTCATCAAAAGGTATTTCGTCAAGTCGAGGCTGTTCTTTTTCTAACTCTTCTTTTTTTAAACCTGCTTGTACGACAGCTAAAAGTAAGGCTTGTTCGGTCGAATCGCCAAAAATTACCCAATCCTTTAATTCTTCTTCGGGATTTTCGATGATGGCGTTATTACAAAGCAAACCGATTTCCAGGGCTTTCATTTTTGTTTCTTCGCTTTGCGTTGCCGTAAAAATATGGTCTACCAACATCTTGCCCAAAGTCAATGTTCCGGTTTTATCTGAACAAATAACGGACACGCTGCCAAGCGTTTCTGCGGCAATTAACTTTCTGACAAGAGCCTTTTCTTTTAAAATTTTTTGCATGCCGATCGCCAAAATTACAGTTAAAGAAACTAAAAGCCCCTCTGGGACAGCTGCTACAGCCACGGCCACAGCCGTCAAAAACATTTCAATAAAAGATTTGCCTTGTAAAAGTCCAAATAAAAAAATAATCAAGCAGATGAAAGAAAGGATCAGCGCCAACCATTTACTAAACTCTGCTAACTGTTTTTGAAGAGGAGTTTTTTCTTCCTGCGTTTCTTTAACCATTAATGCGATTTTACCCAATTCTGTGCGGTTTCCGGTTGCTATCACGACTGCCTTGCCTCGACCGCGAATCACGTTTGTTCCCGTATAAACCATATTTTCTCTGTCAGCCAAAGAGGCTCCTACTTCCAATACTTTGATAGATTTTTGGGATGGCACCGATTCGCCGGTCAGGACCGCTTCAACAACTTGAAGGTTTCTCGCTTCAATCAATCTCGCATCCGCAGGAATTTTATCTCCTGCTTCAACTAAAATAATATCGCCTGGAACCACTCCCTCAGCTTTGATTTCGTGTTCGTGTCTCTCCCTTATAACTTTGGCTTTATGTTCCAACATCAATCTTAACTGCGCAATCGTTTTTTCGGCTTTACTCTCCTGAAAAAAACCAACCAATGTATTTAAAAAAACAGCAGTTAAAATTACCCCTGTGTCTATAAATTCGTGAAGAAATAAAGTTATCAAAGCCGCGATCAGTAAAACATAAACTAATGGACTTTTAAATTGATGCAAAAAAATTTGGATCTGCGTTAGTCTTTTTTCCTCCGGCAACTTATTTAGTCCAAATTTTGTCAATCTTTTCTTTGCTTCATCAAAAGCCAAACCGTGCTCTGTGGTTTTTAACTGATTAAAAATTTCTTTAATTTCCAGGGCGTGCCAATCCATAAATTAATGCAAAATTCAAAATGAAAAATGCAAAATTTTTGATTTTTGATATTTGATTTTTAATTTTATATTAACGAAGTTCCTGTCATCTCAGTTGGCTGGCCTAACCCCATGATTTTCAAAATTGTTGGCGCAACATCAGCTAAAACGCCGACTGGCGTCACTAAACTTAAATCGCCGCCAATTGCTTCTTCAAAACCTAAAATTTTGCCTTCCCATTCTTTGCCAACTAAAATAAATGGCACAGGATTTGTGCTGTGTTCTTTATCAATTTCGCTGGTTTGAAGATTTATAATTTCTTCTGCATTTCCATGGTCAGCTGTAATAAGCATAACCCCACCGAGAGGCAAAATAACATTAAACAGCCGACCAATGCATTTATCAACCGTTTCTATTGCTTTAACAGTTGCCTCAAAATTTCCAGTATGCCCAACCATATCCGCGTTAGCAAAATTAACAACAATAAAATCGTATTTTCCGCTTAAAATTTCTTTTTCCAATTGTTCTGTGATTTTAAGGGCGGACATCTCTGGCTGTTTGTCGTACGAGGCAACGCGAGGGGAAGGAATAATTATTCTGTTTTCGTCATCGTATTCTTTTTCCTGCATTCCATTAAAGAAAAAAGTAACATGAGCGTATTTTTCTGTTTCAGCAATGTGAAGTTGTTTTAAGCCATTTTCACTTAAAACTTTTGCTAAACAAGTTTTAATTTCCTCTGGAGGGAAAATTATTTTTATTGGCAAATCTTTTTCATATTCAGTCATTGCAGCAAAAAATAAATTTTGAAAAAATGGTCTTTCAAATTTATCAAAATCTTTTAAGACAAATGATTTTGTAATTTGTCTTGCTCGATCAGCCCGGTAATTAAAAAATATCAAGGCATCGTTTTCCTTTACTAAAACTGTTGGTTTTTTCTTTTCAGCAATTACCACAGGAACAAACTCTTCATCATATACCTTCTTTTCATAAGAACTAGAAATTGCCGTAATTGGATCAGAAAAATATTCATCGCTTTCCCCAAAAACCATTGCCCGATAAACTTTTTCTGTTCTATCCCAATGGCTATCTCGATCCATGGCATAAAAACGGCCGGAAATAGTAGCAATTTTCCCTATCCCGCATTCCTTAATTTTTTCTTGAAGTTTAGAAACAAAATCAATTCCGCTGTTGTAAATTGTATCCCGGCCATCAAGAAAAGCGTGAATATAAACCTTTTTAAATTTTTGTTTTCTAACAAATTCAAGCAAAGCATAAAGATGCTCGATTGTAGAATGCACTCGCCCAGAACTTACTAAACCCATAATATGAAGATTTGATTTATTTTTCTTTGCGTGAGCAACTGCTTCTTTCAAAACTTGATTGTCAAAAAAAGACCCATCTTCAATGGATTTATTAATTCTAGGGAGTGTTTGATAAAAAATTCTGCCAGTGCCGAGGTTCAAATGACCAACCTCAGAATTACCCATTTCCCCCCAAGAAAGACCGACCTCATCACCTGAAGCGCGGAGTGTCATTGCAGGATAAGTCGCAATGAGTTTATCTATATTCGGCGTTTTTGCAAAAGCAATCGCATTCCCTTCTCCTTCCGGCGCAACTCCCCAACCATCTAAAATAGCAAGCACAACTGGTTTTGGACGAGTCATAAATCAAAAATTATAAACCAAAAACCAAAAATATAAATAATTAAACTAATAAATCCGAAATTCGAAATCCTAAATCCGAAACAAATTCAAATGACCAAAATTCAAAACTTGTTTTGAACATTTGAATTTAGAATTTTGACATTGTTGCGGATTTCGTGCTTCGAATTTAGAATTTAAAAATTTTTAAGTTTGTGTTTTTAATTTTTGGTTTTTGGTTTAGCTCGACAAACTCCTTCTCGTCATCTCTCTTGGTCTTGTAATTCCCATCACATCAAGAATAGTCGGCGCAACATCAGCTAAAATTCCTTTTCTTAATTTTTTTCGACGAGAATTTTTAAATCGAGGACCAACTACAATAAAAGGGACAGGATTCTTTGAATGTTCTGTGTCAACTTCACCAGTTTTAATATTGATCATTTCTTCAATATTTCCATGGTCAGCGGTAATAATAGCAGTTCCCTCTTTCCTAAAAATTCCTCTGATAATTTTGCCAACGCAGGCGTCAACAGCTTTTACTGCTTTTATCCCTGCTTCTAAATTTCCTGTATGCCCAATCATATCTGGGTTGCAAAAATTAACAGTAATAAAATCGTACCGTCCGCTGTCAATACAGCGCCGAACTTCAAAAGCAACGTTTTCTGCGTTCATTTCTGGTTTTTTGTCATAATGGGCAATTGGCGGGGATGGCACTCTAATTCTTTCCTCGCCATAAATTGGATCAGCATTGCCCCCATTGAAAAAGTATGTTACATGAGCGTATTTTTCTGCTTCAGCAATATAAATTTGTTTTTTATTACGCAGCACTGCTGGTAGGGCGCTCAGAATGTTCCGGCTCGGATACGCTGTCATAACATGAGGTAAATCCGGACCAAAATCTGTCATTGCCGCAAAACGAATATTTTTTGGAATCTTTTTCCGCTTAAAAGACCCGAAATTTTTTTCGTTAAAATCTTTTTGGACAAAGGTCTTAGTGATTTCTCTCGCTCGATCTGATCGCAAATTAAAAAATATTATCACATCGTTGTCATCAATTGTGGCTATTGGCTTATGGTCTTTAACAATCACTGTCGGGGTCATAAATTCATCAGTTTCACCGCGGTTATAAGCGCTGCAAATTCCTGCCTCAACGCTTTCAGCCGCGATGCCTTCACCTAAAACCATAGCGTTATAAGCCTTCTCTATCCTTGACCAATTTTTCACGCGGTCCATTGCATAAAAACGACCCATAACCGAAGCAATTTGTTCATTACCATGAAAATGGGCCTTTAATTTTGGTAAAAGTTTAATTGCTGCGTAGCGTGAGGAATCGCGACCATCTGTAAAAAGATGAAGGAAAACTTTCTCCATTCCTTGTTCATAAACTAATTTTAAAAGGGCATAAATATGAGCAGGATAAGAATGAGCGCTCTCTCCGTTTGAGAGTAAACCCATAAGGTGTACTTTTGTATTGTATTTTTTTGCATGCTTTAAAACTTCCAAGAAGGCAGTATTTTTAAAAAATGTCCCGTCTTTAATGCTTTCATTTATATAAATGGCATCTTGTTTAACAATCCAACCGGCAGATAAATTCATGTGCCCTGCTTCTGAGTTTCCTTCTTGATGCTCTGGCAAACCAACTGCCTTACCATGAGCCAAAAGCAAGGTGTGAGGGAATTGGTCCCAAAGCGCTGTCATAGTTGAGGTTTTTGCTAATGTCACAGCATTGCCAGGACCAGGAGGGGCAACTCCCCAACCATCAAGAATAATAAGAACTGTTGGTTTTATTTTATTTTTTGGCATACTTTTAAAGAAAACAAGAACAAAATAAGAAAAAAATAATTAAACTACTGCTGCATGATTATTAATTAAGCAATTGTTATTTTGTTGTCTTGTTGTTTTGTTATTTGGATTCAAATATTTCCTCCTCAATCTCCATTAGTCTATTGTACTTTACCACGCGCTCGGCTCGCGAAAGGCTGCCGGTTTTAATGTAATCTGCATTTACACCAACTGCTAAATCGGCAATAAAGGCATCAGCTGTCTCACCTGAACGGTGCGAAATAATAACTTTATAATTATTTTGCCTGGCTAATTTAACAGTTTCAAGGGTTTCTGTCAAAGTTCCGATTTGGTTAAGCTTAATCAAGATTGCGTTTGCTACTCCCATTTTAATTCCCTTTTTAAGTCGCGCTGGGTTTGTTGTAAACAAGTCATCGCCTACTATCATTTGATTTTTGAATCTTTCAATTTTTGAGTTTTTTATTTTTTGGGTAAACTTCTGCCAATTCTCCCAATCGTCTTCAGCGAAAGGATCTTCAAGTGAA
This sequence comes from Candidatus Falkowiibacteriota bacterium, assembly GCA_037440105.1. Classification (GTDB taxonomy): domain Bacteria; phylum Patescibacteriota; class Patescibacteriia; order XYB2-FULL-38-15; family XYB2-FULL-38-15; genus JBBIUS01. The sequence continues at coordinate 2,201 of JBBIUS010000027.1, read as the reverse complement.
ATAAGCGGGTATTTTTTAAGCCAAGCGCTGTAAAGCTCGGCAAGTTTAGTTGCAGAGAATCTTCGCTTTTCCAATTTCAATTCATAATTCTTTTGTTTTGCATTATAAAACTCTGAGGATGCAGCATCAATTGCCAAAAATACATCACGACCATCTTTGTAACCGGCTTGACGGATTGCGGCTATAATAAAATCGAATGCTTGACTATTCTTTTTTAATTTTGGGGCATAACCACCTTCATCGCCAACCAAAGTTGTATAATTTTTCTTTTTTAGAATTTTTCCAAGAGCGTGAAAAACTTCTGCACCGCACCTTACTCTTTCAACAAATTTTTTTTGTTTAGGCACAACCATAAATTCTTGAACATCAACCGCCCAGTCAGCGTGCTTGCCGCCGTTTAGGATGTTCATCATTGGATAAGGTAACCTGTAACCTTTAACCTGTAACCTGTAACATCGACGAATATATTTATAGAGCGGCACACCAAGAATATGCGCTGCGGCACGAGCTGAAGCAAGTGAAACAGCCAAAATCGCGTTGGCCCCGAGTTTTGATTTATTTTCTGTCCCATCTAATTTTATCATTGCCTCATCAATTTTTTGCTGCCCTGTGACATCAAAACCCTTTAACAATCTTGCGATTGGGCCAGAAACATTGGCAACAGCCTTTAATACACCTCTTCCGCCATATCTTTTTCCGCCGTCTCTTAATTCGACGGCCTCATGAACTCCTACCGAAGCGCCAGAAGGAACAGAAGCAATACCTTGCAAATTATTGGCTAAAATTACTTTTGCTTCAATAGTCGGATTGCCGCGTGAATCTAAAATTTCACGAGCTGTTATTTTTTTGATTTTGAACATAAATTAAAAGGTTATGTGAATCGCTAAAATTTTACGCCAAAATACGCCAAAAATTTTTCGCGTGTTTTCGCGTAATTAATTTCGCGATTGGCCTTTCTTATTTTATCTCGTAACTTACTGTCACATTAACTACAACATCCAAAGTTCCTCTTTCAATTTCAGGCGCTGCGCCCCCGCCACCGATACCAAGACCTTCATAGGCTTTATACGGCACAGGCGGAATCTCAGAATATTCGCTGAACGAAACAATTTTTCCCAATTTTACTCCAGCAACTTTTGCCAGGGCTTCTGCTTTTTCTTTTGCGTTTTCCAGGCCTTTAATTCTTGCTTCCTGCCTTAATTCTTCTGGATCGTCAATATTAAATGACAAACCGCTCACTTGATTTGCCCCGCCTTCGCCGGCTGCGGCCAAAATGTCGCCGATTTTATCTAAATTTCTAATTTTAATTGAGATTCCTTGGTTTACTTGATAACCTCGGAGGACTTGTTTTCCGTTTGGCCAATCGTATTGCGGATAAATATTATAATAACTTGTTTGAATGTCCTTATCTTCCACACCTAATTCTTTTACTTTTTTAATTAAACGATTCATTTTCTCTGTGTTTTCTTTTTGAGCACTAGCAACATTAGGTTTTTCTGTCACTAAGCCAACTTCAATGACTGCAATATCTGGAACAGCGGTAACTTTACCCTGCCCAGAAATAGTGATTGTGTCGCGTTCTGCAGTTGGCTTGCCAATATACCGATAACCTTTCAAATTTTTAGCGACCACTGTGCCTAAAACAACCAAAATACCGAGTATCAACAAAAGCATGGCAACAGTAAAAAGTTTATTAGTTTTCCACGTTGGCCAAAATTGATCCATAAGTTTAACGGGTGACAATTAACAGTTAACCGGTAACTTTGCGTAATGCGTTAAAAAGTAAATTGTTAGTTGTTAAAAGTTAATTGTTAATTGTTATTTTAATAATGATTTAATTCCCGGCAATACTTTCCCTTCTAAAAATTCAAGCATTGCTCCCCCACCGGTTGAAATATGGTCAACATAACCTGACATGCCGGTTTTTTCTATTGCAGAGATTGTTTCCCCACCGCCGACTACACCAAAAACTTTTCCCTTTGAGCGAGCCGCGATAAGTTGACCAAGGGCAATTGTTCCGTGGCTGTATTTTGGGATTTCAAAATAGCCCATTGGTCCGTTCCAAACTAAGGTCTGCGCCCGCCTGATAATTTGGGCGTATTTTTTAATTGTCTCAGGACCAATATCCAAAAGAGCGTAAGGTTTTTTACAAAGCAGAGCAGGCTTTTTTGGCACATTTACAACCCATGCTTTTTTGCCTT
>JBBIUS010000026.1:0-9629 GCA_037440105.1 Candidatus Falkowiibacteriota bacterium | reverse complement strand
ATGCTGGCTTGAAGCCAATCACTCATATTGTGAAAACTATCGCGAAAAATTTGGCGGTTAATATTCCTGTTGCCCTGCATCTTGACCATGGTAGAAAATTTCAATCAGTTGTTGAATGTATTGAAGCTGGTTTTTCTTCAATTATGATGGATGCTTCTGATTTGCCTTTTGATGAAAATGTGGCTCTTACCCGCAGAGCAGTGGAATATGCCCATAAGCGCGGCGTTTGGGCTCAAGGGGAATTGGGCCGGCTAAAAGGAATAGAAGATGTGGTAAAGGTCAAAGAACGTGAGGCTTTTATGACTGATCCGGCTGAAGCAGAAGAATTTGTCCGCCGGACAGGTGTCGATACTTTGGCTGTTTCAATTGGCAATATCCATGGAATCGCAAAACTCATAAAAGGCGTTCCAAAATTAGACCTCAAAAGATTGAAAGAAATTTCTGAAAGAGTTAAAATCCCTTTAGTTTTACATGGCGCTTCGGGAATTAAAAAAGAAGAAATTAGCAGAGCAATAAAGTTAGGAATAAATATTATTAATATTGATACAGAAATTAGGCTTGCCTTTACTGAAGCAGTTAAGAAAATATTGAGAGAAGACCAAAAAATTTATGATCCGAGAAAAATCCTGTCCCCGAGCATTGAGGCAGTGTCAAAAGTAGTGAAAGAAAAAATAAAAATGTTTGGAAGTGCAGACAAAGCATAGAAAATTAAAAGTTAAAAATGAAAAATTAAAAATTATGGAGTGAAAATTTTTCTTCAAAAATTTTCACGAAATAATTTATATAAATTTTACATTTTGCATTTTGAATTTTTAATTTAGCGAAGCGTTTATGTCTTATGATTTTATTCCGATTATAATAGTTATTCTTTGTTTAGCAGGTATTATTATCATTGTGGTGCGTAAATTTCCTGCTGCAGCCGCTGTTAATCTTGAGACTATTCAACGAGAAAAAGAGGCAGAAATAAAAGAAAAAGTAATTGCCAGCCGGTTGGAAAGAAAAACAAAAAATTTTCTAAACAGAGTAAATCTTATAATTTCCCCTTTTAAAAATTGGTTTAAAAATCAATTTAAAAAAATTTATGATAAAATTTTGAAATTGGAAAAGTTTTACAAAAGCAAAGAGAAACCTTTAACAGCAGAGGATTTAGAATTAAAAACTAAAAAACTTTTGCTTACTGCTGAAGACTTAGTAAAGGAAAATAAATTAAAGGAGGCAGAAGAAAAGTATATTGAAATTATAAGTTTAGACCAAAAAAATCTTCAGGCTTACAAAGGCTTGGCAGACATTTATCTTGAAACCAAAAATTATGATTATGCTCGCGAGACTCTTGAACATATTTTGAAATTAAAACCAGATGATGTTGATACTTACATAAATTTAGGTTTACTTTATAAAGCCTTGAATGAAAATGAAAAGGCTTTAGAGAATTTTAATAAAGCAGTTGCCTTTGACCCAAATAATCCTCGGAGTCTTGATTTTTTATTAGATTTTAGTATAACATTAGGAAATAAACATTTAGCTGAAGAGACTTTTGAAAAGCTAAAAGCGATTAATCCAGAAAATCAAAAATTAGTAGAGTTTCAAGAAAGAATTAAGAAAATGTAGTTTAGCTAGAAGGGTCTGTCTGTCAAGCGCCTTGTGCTAATGTAGCTCAGTTGGTCCCGCACCTTCTTTTGCCGAGATAGCTCAGTTGGTAGAGCACATCCATGGTAAGGATGGGGTCCCGGGTTCAATTCCCGGTCTCGGCTTTTGAAGGTGCGGGATAAATGCCGTAACTCCACGCGAAGCCCGCACTAAGATTTGCTTTAGTGCGGGGGGTAAGGAGTAGGCCCGCGGTTCAAATCCGCGCATCGGCTCCATCGGGCGGTTACCGAAGTAGCCAAACGGGGCAGACTGTAAATCTGCTGGCTTTTGCCTTCGTAGGTGCAAATCCTACACCGCCCATAGGCCAGCGTAGCTCAGTTGGCAGAGCAACGGTTTTGTTCGCCCTCCCACCAATTTGCCGAGATAGCTCAGCGGTAGAGCAATTGTTTTGTAAACAATAGGTCGTGGGTTCGAATCCCACTCTCGGCTTATTGGTGGGATGGTAAATCGGTCGTCGGTTCGAATCCGACGGCTGGCTTTGAGAGAAACAAAAATTAAAAATTTTTAATTTTGCTTAGTCATTTTGCATTTTTTCGTTTTGAATTTTGCATTTGACCAAGCGAAGCGAAGAAACATGCCTCAAGAAAATTTAGTTAAATTAGAATGTTCGGTTTGCCACAGAATAAATTATTTTACTCGGAAGAATAAAAAGACTCTTAAAAACAGACTTGAACTTAAAAAACACTGCAAGTGGTGTAGAAAACATACGCTACATAAAGAAACGAAGTAGTGGTGAAAAGTGTACAACGCGCAGTGTTAATTGTAATTTTGCATTTTTATTTTTTTATTTGGTTTTGGGGGGGTTAGTTCAGTGGTAGAACACCGGTCTCCAAAACCGGATACGAGGGTTCGATTCCTTCACCCCCTGCCATTTAATTTTTTATAATTTTTATGAAAAACAAATTTATCGTTTTATTTTTAGTGTGCGTATTAGTTTTATTAGTACTAATTGGAGCCAGTTGCTGGAAGGGCGAAGAAGAGGAACAAATTTTAGAAAATGAAAATGTGAATTATCCTGCCAAAGAAAGAATTGATCAGAATGTAAATATCTCTCAAAAAGAACAAATTAAAGAGTTAGAAGAAGCGAGCGAAGAAATAGAAAGTGTGAATTTTGTTCCTTATACCAATAAAGCAATGAATTATACTATTTTGCGGCCAGATAGATGGTACTGGCAGCATTTTACTAAAGGAGAACTCGCAGAGGTTCGGCCGGACATCAATGATTATTTCATCACTGATCCAAAACCATTGCCTGGTTTTGAAACAGATTTTCTTGGTCAAATGTTTATTGAAGTTTCAGAAAAAGACCGGGAAGAACTGGCAAAAAATTTAGATGGGTTTGTTGTGGCTGACGCGAAAGTAGGCGGTTTTGACGCCAAGCGATACGAGGGGATAATTAATAATGAAATTGCGCAGAACAAAAAAGTAATTGAATATCATTTTGAAAAGGGTGGCAAAACTTTTAGATTGGTTTATAATAAAATAAATGGGGCAGAAAAAGATGAAGCAATTTTTGAAAAAATGGTAAAAAGTTTTGAATTTAATAAATAATTCATAAAAAATTAAACGTATGACCAATGCGAACTACAACCTTTTAAAACTTCTCCACAATACCCTTGACGATCTTTGGCGCCTAGAAAAATTTTATATTAAAGACGCGGAAGAAGAAGGTTGTTCGAAATGCAAAGAAATATTAGAGTCAATTAAATCTGACATTTCAAAACATGTTGCTCTCTTGCAGGAAGAACTATCAGCCCATGTCAGAGAAGGAAAATTTAAATAGTAATTTTATGGGAATAGGCCTTATAAATTATTTTACGGTTGTGGCCAAAAATTGGAAAAAAAATTTTAATCTTAAATAATAATATTTTTTATGGGAATAGAAAAAATAGAGCCAACGGTAAGGAAAGAGAGGAGATTTTTAGAACAAGACGAGATATTACGGCGTATCGCTAATTTGATAAATTTTGTTATGAAGGAAAAAAAGATTACTCTTGAGCCAGACGAGGTGCGGCAAGAGGACATTGTCACGCTTCCTCAGCGAAGGGCCCAAAAAATAAAAGAAAAAAGAGAATTTCTTATTGGTATCGGAATTAAAGAACTTGAGAAGATGACAGAAAAAGGAGAAATTGCCCCAGACTTTTTTCATGGCGTTGCTGATAAATCAGAATTTGTTGTCAGGGCGCTTGAAGAGGTCGTAAAAATGGCAAGCGGAGAGGAAGAAAAGAAAGCATAAATTAGTTTTAACAAAAAATAGATCAGAGATTGCTTGCATGCTGGCAAATCGCTGTATCAAGAAAGTATTGTCATATTTAAGGCCGATTAGAGAGCATGACTTTAGTTGTTTTAACTAATAGCAAGGACTGTCCTTGAAACAAATGAGGGCAGTTTTTGTTTATGTTTTATCCACAGATAGCCTGTACAGTTAACAGGTGCTACCCTTAACTATACCAAGTGTCACCCCATGGTGTTAACTGTACCCTTACTTTATTTTTTGTGATATAATATTAAAAGGTGTGTAAATTTTAAATTCTATGCATGAATTGATTAATCCAACAATTAAAAAAGCCATGCTTTTGGGCGATGAGGCAGTCATTAGAGGAGCGCTTGAAGCAGGTTTAAGTTTTGCGAGTAATTATCCAGGCACGCCGGCTTCAGAAATTGGCGATACTTTAGCAAAAATTGCCAAAGAGGCCGGTCTTTATTTTGAATACAGCAGCAATGAAAAAGTAGCCCTGGAAGCAGCGGCTGGGGCAGCTTTTTCCGGTCTGCCGGCCATGGTTGCCATGAAGCATTACGGCTTAAATGTGGCTTTAGATAGTCTTCTGCCTTTGGTTTATTTAGAGTGTCCTTTAGTTGTTATTGTTGGCGATGACCCAGGTTCTTTAAGTTCAATTCAGGCAGAGCAGGACAGCCGATGGATTTCTCGCCTGGGCTGGATTCCGACTTTGGAACCAGCTGATTCAGATGAAGCAAAAGAAATGGCGAAATTTGCTTTTAAATTGGCTTGGAAATATAAAATTCCGGTTTTAGTTCGCTTAACGACCCGCGTTTGCCATACAAGAAGTTTGGTCAAATGTAATAAAATTGTTCCGCCAAAAAAGCGGGGAAAATTTGTCAAAGATCCAAAAAGATCGGCTCTTGGATCTGGCCCGACGATTGCCAGGCATCGACTCCTTTTGAAAAAAATAGAGAAAATTAGAAAAGAAATTTCTGAAAAAACAGCAATAAATTATGGATCGGTTTTAAGCGGCTGTGGTTTTGGAGTCATTGCTTCAGGAGTCACATTTTATTATGTTAATGAAGCTTTGTCCAAATTGAATTTAAAATTACCTGTTTTTAAAGTTGGTTTTAGTTTTCCTTTTCCTCAGGAGAAAATTAAAAAATTTATTAAAAATTTAGAAAGCGTGCTGATTGTTGAAGAACTTGATCCAATTATGGAGCAAGAAGTTAAGCTTTTTGCGAAAGATGTTAATTCAAAATTGAAAATTTACGGGAAAGATTTACTGCCGCAAGTCGGAGAATTGAAGCCAGAGCATGTAATTGCTGCGATTTGTAAAATTTTGAAAAAGCCGCTGCCAAAAGAATTAGTTGAACACCAAAAAATATTTAGTCAATTAAAAATAGAAGAAAGGCCGCCGGCTCTATGTCCTGGCTGTCCTCACCGAGCGACTTTTTGGTCAGTCAAAAAAGCGGTCGGTGAAAACATTGTTTTCGGCGGGGACATCGGCTGTTATCTTTTAGGCGCCCTTTCTCCTATTTCAATGTCTGATTTTAATGCGGCCATGGGCGCAGGAACCGGCATTTCGCATGGCATTGCAAAAGCAACTAAATCAAAGCCGGTTGTTTTTATTGGCGATTCTACTTTTTTCCATGCGGGAATTCCGGCTTTGATCAATTTAGTTTATAACAAGTCAAATATTCTTCTTGTGATTTTAGATAATCGAATTACAGCTATGACTGGCCATCAGCCAAATCCAGGCGTTGGAGTAACCGGAATGGGGGAAGAAGCAAAAAGTTTAAAAATAGAAGACATTGTTCGGGCTTGCCAAGTTGATCGTCTTGAGGTAACAAATGCTTATAATTTGCGCGATTCATTGCCAAAGTTTAAAGAATTGTATCAGACACCAGGCGTTTCAGTGGCAGTCGTTAAAGGCGACTGCCGGCTCCTTACAATTAGGAAGATGGCAAGAGCTAGAATGGCAATTCCAAAATTTGAAATTATAAAACAAGCGCCGGAGTTAGAAAATTTAAAAGAATTTGGCTGTCCGGCAATTAGGAAAGATGAAAAAGGGCGATATTTTATTGATCAGGTTCTTTGCTGGGGATGTAGTTTCTGTTCGCAAATTTTCCCGGAAAATATAAAAGTAAAAAAACAATAAAACAATATAACAATATAACAATTTTAATGTATGATTAATAAAACATTTAATCTCATTCTCACCGGTTACGGCGGGCAAGGAGTCATAACCATGGCTGAGATTTTGGCCAAAGCAGCTATTTATCAAGGATTTGATGTCAAGCAGGCCGAAATACACGGCCTGGCACAGCGCGGTGGGGCGCTTGAGTGTCATTTGCGTTTTGGCCGGGAAGTTTTTTCTCCGCTTGTTCCGCAGGCCGGAGCTGATTTAATTATAAGTTTGGATTTATTAGAAGCGTTGCGGGCTACCAACTACGCAAATTCAAAAACTCAAATTTTGACAAATTCAAAACTTTTTAGCCCGCAGCCATTTGAGCCAAAAAAAATTGATTCGGGAAAAATTATAAATGACATCAAAAAAATTACTAAAAACCTAAAATTAGTTGAGGCTGAAGAATTGATTAAAAAAATAACAAAAGATACGGCCATGATTAATATTTTAATGTTAGGATTTGCTTCAGCCCTAAAGTTTTTGCCGATTAAAAAGGAGTTGATTTTAAAAGCGATGAAAGAAAGGATTAGGCCGATTTTTATTGAGACCAACCTTAAAATTTTTCATTTAGTTTTTTTAAAGAAAATATGAAAAAAGTTCCTAAGCCTAGATTCTTTGACATTAAAAAAATTATTGACGAATATCTTCGCGAAACGACTTGGAAAATAAAAGATAACGCCAACCAGTTTTTTTCTTATTCTTCGGTTTCATGGAAAGCGGCAGGGGAGGCAATTACTGAATACACATTATCAGAAGTTTATCCTCCAAAAATTTCTGAGGCGCATCGCAAGGGCGACCTTCATATCCATAATTTGTATATGGGAATAGCTGGCTATTGTGCCGGATGGAGCATTCAAAATCTTTTAATGGAAGGTGTTGGCATTCCTTGGCAGGTCAACTGCGCTCCGCCAAAGCATTTTGATTCTGCCTTAAATCAAATTGTTAATTTTTTCGGAGTAGTAACCAATGAATGGGCTGGCGCCCAAGCAGTTAATTCTTTAGATGTTTTTCTTGCCCCTTTTGTTCGCTATGACGGTTTATCTTACAAAGAAGTAAAACAGCGCCTTCAAGGATTTATTTATACTCTAAATCTCCCGACTCGCTGGGGCGGTCAAACACCGTTTACCAACATTACTTTTGATTTAAAAGTCCCTGATGACTTAGTCGACAAACCAGTCATTATTGGTGGGAAATTTCAAAAAGAAAAATACAAAGATTTTCAAAGAGAAATTGATATGATCAACCGCGCTTTCGCTGAGATAATGATCGAAGGAAATAGTCAAGGGCGGGTTTTTACTTTTCCAATTCCAACTTACAATGTGACAAAAGATTTTGATTGGGATTCGCCAATTGTTGATTTGATTTTTGAAATGACTGCAAAGTACGGTATCCCATATTTTCAAAATTTTATTCGTTCAAATTTAGACCCGCATGAAATTAGAGCAATGTGCTGTCATTTGCGATTGGAACTTTCGCAATTAAAGTACCGCCGGGTTGGAGGATTTTTTGGCTTTGCAGACCAAACTGGAAGTGTGGGCGTGGTCACGATCAACATGCCGCGCCTTGGCTACCTGGCTCGCAGTGAGAAGGACTTTTTCAAAAGATTAGCAAAATTAATGGACATTGCCCGCGACAGTTTGGAAATTAAGAGAAAAGTTGTTCAAAAAAATATGGACAAAGGGCTTCTGCCTTTCAGCCAAAAATATTTGAAAACTCTGCGGGCTCATTTTTCAACGATTGGTTTGGTTGGCATGCACGAAGCCTGTTTGAATTTTTTAGGTAAAGGGATTGAAACTGTTGAAGGAAAAAAATTTGCCATTCGAGTGCTCGAATTTATGCGCAAAAGATTAATTGACTATCAAAAACAGACTGGCAATATTTACAATCTGGAAGCCACGCCGGCTGAATCAACAGCTTACCGTTTTGCCAAAATGGACAAAGAAAAATGGTCAAAAATTAAAACAGCCGGCACAAAAGTTCCTTATTACACAAATTCGACTCATCTGCCAGTTGGCTACACTTCTGATATTTTTGAGGCCTTAAAACATCAAAATGACTTGCAGGTTCTATACACTGGCGGAACAATTCTTCACACTTTTTTAGATGAACGGCCGAGTGCCAAAACCTGCAAAGCCTTGATTAAGAAAATTTTTGAAAATTTTGATTTGCCCTATATTACCATCACGCCAACTTTCAGCATTTGTCCTGACCACGGTTATTTTGCTGGTGAACATTTCAAATGCCCAAAATGCGGAAAAGTCGCAGAAGTTTATTCAAGAGTCGTCGGTTTCTTGCGTCCAGTGCAAAATTGGAACATAGGAAAAAGAGAAGAATACAAACAAAGATTGGAATATAAAATAGCATAAACTATGCGCATAGGTTTTTTTACTGATTATGCGTACCCCGGCGGTTTTGGCGTTGAGTTTGCCGTTAATGCATACAAAAGTGGCTTAGAAAAATTAGGCCACGATGTTTTTATTTATGCGCCACACGATAAAGGAGTGAAAGACGATGGTTTTCAAATTTTTCGTTTCCGCGCAATCAAAGTGCAAAAAAATCCAAAGATGTTTTTTAATTTTCCATTTTTGCCGGTCGGTTGTTCTTTAAGAGAAGTCGTTAATTTCAAACTGGATATTGTTCACACCCAATCGCCGTTTAATTTAGGACTTTTAGCAAGGCGCATTGCTAGAAAACAGAAAGTACCTTTTATTTGCACTCACCATACAGATTTGCCAACCTGGATTAGAGAAAATATGTTGGAAAAATGGCTTACTCCACACCTTGCCCAGTGGTGGGTTGGACGATACTCAAATCAAACAGACGCAGTCATTGCCATTTCTTCCAAAATCAAAGTTGCCTTAGAAAAAATGAAAGTTAAAAAACCGATCTATGTTTTGCCAAACTGCATTGATTTGAAATTGTTTTATAAAGACAGGTCAGGCGCAGTGGAGTTGAGAAAAAAATACAACATCAAGCCAGAGGCAAAAGTTTTAATTTTTGTCGGCCGCTTATCGCGAGAAAAAAATTTGATTTTTTCCTTGCGAGCATTGGCAGAAATTTTAAAAAAGAGAAAAGATGTAATTTTTCTTCTTGTGGGGAGCGGCTATCAAATGGATGAATTAAAAAAAACAGCCGCGAATTTGGGCGTGGCAGAAAATGTTCGCTTTACTGGATTTATTCCGCACGATGAAGTGGCGCCTTATTACAATGCTTCGGATGTTTTCATTATGGCCTCGTTGTCAGAAATTATGCCGCTTACTGTGCTTGAGGCAGCTGCTTGTGGCCTGCCAATTGTGGTCTTGGATGATGCAGCTTTTTATGATACAGTATTTGAAGGGGGAAACGGGTTCAGAGTCAAGGAGCAAAAACCAGAAGCATTTGCTGAAAAAGCGTTGAGATTGTTGAATGATGAGGCGCTTTATGAAAAATTTTCTCAGGCATCACTTGATGTGGCCGCTAAATTTTCAATTGAAGAATTATCAAAAAAATTGATAGAGATATATTCTTATGTCAAGAATCGAAGCGATAATTTTCTATAAATTTCGCGAAGCGAGTTTCTATAAATTTCAG
>JBBIUS010000025.1:0-9764 GCA_037440105.1 Candidatus Falkowiibacteriota bacterium | reverse complement strand
ATCCCTCAAAAATATTTTTGCCCAAGGATTTTTGCTGAATAACTTTCGCCTTACTTCTTTAATTATACTTCAAAAAGCCAAAAAATAAAATAACCGGTTAAAACGATTATTTTACATCTAATAAATATCTAAAAATAAAAAATGCCACATTTTATTGCGTTTATGGCGCGAAACGCAATTTAATGTGGCAATGTTTAGGTTCTTAACGGTCCAAAACATTAATCATCCACGATTCCAGCATAAAGCTATACCTCAGCAAACGACCTATTTTTGAAGAAGACCAAGACTTGAGTAAGAAGCCGGCCTCCTTTACTTTTGCCCCAGCTTTTTTGGCATCCGCAGTTTTTTCCTTGTATTTTGGATCGTAAGGACTGAAGCAGTAAAAGTTTGGACTAAGGCCTTTGATAAGGTCAGCTGAGCAAGGACCTCGAAATTTAAAAATATAATCGACTATTTCTAGAGTAGCGAGAACTTTTATTCTTTCAGTTTCATCAAAAAATGGATGGTCTTTGCCTTTAGCCCGAGTGACTGTTTGGTTGTCGTCAATCCCAACAACCAAAAGATCAACGCCACTCCTACAGTCTTCTAAGAATAGTACATGGCCGACGTGCAAGACATCAAAACAGCCAGAGGTGAACGCTACCTTTTTCCCTTTTTCTTTTGCCCTGCGAACTAATTGGCGGGCCTTTGCATAAGTTACATACTTTTTCACTCCTGCAACAAGTTCTTCCTTTTCCATTTTCTTCCTCCCTTATTTTGTAAATTTATTTTACAATAGCAAATCTTTCTGTCAATGGCTTGCTGAAATTTTTAAAAACCTTTATCGTTATATTGTAAAATAAAGGGCAATAACCAAAACTATGGATCGGGAACTTGAGCGACAACTTATCAAAAAGGCCCAAGAAAATACGCAAGCGTTTGAAGAACTCTACAATCATTACCTGCCAAAAATTTACGGATTTTTGCTGAACCGAACCGGGCAAAAGGAACTGGCTGAAGATTTAACTTCAGAAGTTTTTGCTAAGGCGCTAGCGAACTTAACCAAATACAACGACCGGGGAATTGCTTTTTCTGCCTGGCTTTTTAAAATCGCAAGAAACACCCTTATTGACTGGAGCCGGAAGAAAAAAGAAATTTTAGTGGAGAAAATAGCAGACGAGAGCGAAAAACAGCCTGAAAAGCAGGCTCTCCGAAGTTTAGAACTTGATGAAAAGAAAATTTTAATCAGAAAAACTTTAAATCATCTGCCTGAAAAATATCAAACAGTTTTATCTTTAAAATTTTTTGAAGAACTTTCAAACGATGAAATTGCAGAAGTTGTCGGCTGCCGGAAAGGAGCTGTGGCTGTAAGAATCCATCGAGCCCTGCGTTTAATGAAAAGGCATTTGCTTCAAAATCCAGAATTTTTGGAGGCTGGCATTAAATCTCATTAATTACATATTATGTTTTCCTTATTTGCAAAAAAATCAAAAAAGTTTGTCAAAGCATGGGAAGAGAAAAAAACAGACGGACTTTCAAAAAAAGAAAAATCTCTTTACGCTTTGGCAAAAAAAATCCAGGAATCAAGAATTGCCGAACCTGGCAGTGTTTCAATTTCTGAAGAGATGCGAAGGCGCATTAAAGAAAATTTTTATCATAAATATTTTAACATCATTGGCTCTCGGCAGCCGGCTCAGAAAGTTTTTGAGCAGGAAAAAGCCAAAGAGCCAAGAAAGAAATTTATGCCTCTGCAGTTCAAATTTAATAAAATGTCCCTCGCTTTTGCGACCGCGGTTGTAATTTTTCTAGCCCTAGTTGTTGGCTATTATTTCACCCGCCCAGGCGCGGGGCCCGGCGAAAGGCCGAGCTTAGCCCTCGCTGCCCATCTTGCTGTCTCCGATGGTCAGGTTGAAATCTGGAACGGCAGCGAATGGACGCCAGTTGCAGTTGGCGAAACAGTCGGCGCTCAGTCCCAGCTAAGAACCGGCGAATCAAGCAAGGCAGTACTTGAATTTGATGAAGGAAGCGCTCTGCGGCTTGACGAAAACACTCATGTTATTTTAGAAGAATTAAGCAATCAAAAAATTTCTGTCCTTCAAATTGTTGGCGAAACTTACAGCCGAGTTAATAAAACTTCTGGCTTAACTTATCAAGTGAAAACTAACGAGACAGAAACTACGGCGCTTGGCACAGCCTTTGGTATTGCCTGCGAAAATTCAAATTATGTAAAAAAAGATGAAAAGAAAGTGATTGTTAAGGTTGTGGAAAGCAAAGTCAAGGTAAAAATTATCAAAGGCGAAGAAACTTTGGAAAAAGAAGTGAGCGAAGGTGAAGAATTAGTTGTTGATATGACAAAACCGATTGAAAATACAGCAAAAAAATTGCCTCTTTCAAAAGAAAAAACAATAAAAGATAATTTTTATCTTTGGAACCGCGAAGAAGACGCAAAAAAATCTTATCCTTTGGGAATTTTGGATGATGTCACCCCCCCGGAAATCAAAATCATTGAACCTTTAGACGGAATTGAAACAACTTTAAGCAAAGTGGCAGTAAAAGGCGAAACCGAGCCTGAAGCAAAAGTCTGGATTAACGGAACAGAAGTGGAAAATAAAGAAGGTGTTTTTCTTAAAACTTTGGATTTCAAAATAGGAAAAAATATAATTGAAGTAAAAGCAAAAGACCAATCAGGCAATCTTGCTGTCAAAAAAATTACAGTGACAAGAAAATCGGAAACCCCGGCTGTTGGCCTATATCTTAAAGGTTATGCTGACGCAGACGGAATTCATCTTTCTTGGTCTGTTGCAGGATTGGAAGTAACAAAAGGATTTAAACTGGTTAAATCACTTGAGGCTTACCCAACCTATCCCGGCGATTCAGCCGTCTGGCTTGATTCAGGTACGAGAAGCTACGTTTGGAAAATCATTGACGGAAAAACTTATCATTTCAGAATCTGTACTTACAAAGATGGCTCGTGCGGAGCTTACAGCAATGATGTGAAGATAACTGCAAAATCTGAAACAGCAAGCAAAGAAATTTATGGAACTCTTTCTTTGACTGGTTCAATAAAAACAGGAAGAAAAGTTTATCTTTCCTGGACTCTTTCTGGCAGTGCGCCGTACGGCTTTAAACTTGTAAAGTCACTTGAATCAAATCCTACTTATCCAGGCAGCGATTATGTTTATCTTTCTTCACCTGATGTTAGAAGTTATATTTGGGACCTTGCTTATCCTGGCACTTATCACTTCAGGGTCTGCGTTTACAATGGCAGTGGTGGTTGCGTCTTCTATAGCAATGACATATCGATAACCGTAGAATAAAAAAATAAAAAATCCCGCTCAGTACCCGCGGGATTTTTTATTTTAATTATTTTTACTTTTTTCGTCCTTCATAAAAATTAAAAGGAATAACATCGGAACGCAAA
The DNA here is from genome assembly GCA_037440105.1 of Candidatus Falkowiibacteriota bacterium. Taxonomy (GTDB): domain Bacteria; phylum Patescibacteriota; class Patescibacteriia; order XYB2-FULL-38-15; family XYB2-FULL-38-15; genus JBBIUS01. The sequence goes on along the minus strand of JBBIUS010000025.1, from coordinate 6,364 downwards.
TTTTTATTTTTTTACACCTCAACTCCTCACACTTATTTCGTCAGTGGGGGGTAAATTTTTATACTTCAATCTTAGAAAATAAATATCCGCCCAAAGCCAAAAGGACCACAGCTAAGCTCCCGAGAACCAAAATGTCTGCGCCAAGGCCGAAATGAAATGACAAACTTAAAGTTCCCCGCAGGGCGTCAACGCCGTAAGAAAGCGGATTGCCGGCCGTGATTGAACCAATAATTTTAGGCAGATCGCTCAAGGGAAAAAGGGCGCCCGAAAGGAAAAAAATCGGCATAATCAAAAAATTCATAATCAATTGAAATCCGTGCATGTCAGACATTTTTGAAGCAATGGCTGTGCCAAAAGCCGTAAAAATTATGGCGAGCAAAAACATAAAAAGAACAGCGAGCGGAACATATGACCAAGAGGCCGGCCGAAAACCGACAAGAAGGGAAAGAAGAAAAACAATTATGCCCTGCAAGGTGGCAACGGTTGCCCCGCCCAGAGTTCGGCCAATCATAATCTGAAGGCGGGAAACCGGAGCAACCATTGTTTCTTTCAAAAATCCGAACTGCCTGTCCCAAATCACTTCAATCCCGTGAAACATGGCTGTGAAAAGAACGCTCATGGCAATCACTCCGGGCACCAGAAACTGAAGATAATTTCCCGCCCCGGCCCGGGCGTAAATCGGGCCAAAACCAAAACCAAGAGCGACTAAAAACAAAAGCGGCTGGCCGAGCGAGCCGATAATCCTTGAGCGTGAACGCAGATACCTTTTGATTTGTCTTAGCCAGAGAATATAAATCGTACTCATAATTATTTGATTCTGTTCATTTCTAATTTACCCCAATGAACTCTGTTCCATACCCGCTCATGCAAAAAATACAAAATTGTGCTCGCGAGATTGGAAAAGACGATTACGGTCACAATCACTGCCAGACGGCGGGTAACGACGTAAAGAATAATACTGTCCGAAACAATGATGACCAGACGGAAAGTAATGGCTTTGGTAAGAGAGCGTAAACTTTTTTCGTATAGTTTCATAAAATAAAAATAATTATTTTTATCTTCTGCGCCGGGCGGCGTATCGCTGTCTAAAGCTTTCTGCCACACTAACTTTCTCCTCACGGATTTTCCTGCCGGTTAAAGTCAGAAAAGCGTCTTCCAAATTATCGGTTTTAGTGGCGACAAACAGTTCGGGAACCGTGCCCTGAATGACAATTTTTCCGCGGTCAATAACGGCCACTCTGTCTGCCACTCGCTCGGCCTCGGCCATGTAATGAGTGGTAAAGAAAACGGTTGTTCCTTCAGTCTCGCGCATATTTTTGACATATTTCCAAATGGCATTGCTTGTTTGAGGATCAAGGCCCAAGGTTGGCTCGTCTAAAAACAAAACCTTAGGATGGTGCAAAAGGCCGCGGGCGATCTCGAGCCGCCGTTTCATTCCGCCGGAAAAATTTTTCACCAAATCTTTGCGCCGATCCCAAAGTTCAACAAATTCCATAAGTTTCTTTATCCTTTCGACTCGACTAGCTTTCGGCATTTTGTAGAGCACGGCGTGAAAATGCATATTTTCGCAAGCAGTCAGTTCCTCATCCAAACTCTGGTCCTGAAAAACAATGCCAAAAGATTTGCGAACCTGGGCTTCATCGGTGATCGAACTTTTGCCAGCGATGATGCATTCGCCTGAGGTTGAATGGAGCAGGGTTGTAAGCATTTTAATGGTTGTGGTCTTGCCAGCGCCGTTCGGCCCGAGAAATGCAAAAATTTCTCCTTGCTTTACACTAAAAGAAATATTGTCAACGGCTATAAAATCCTTGAATTTTTTGGTTAAATTTTTAACTTTAATAATATCCATATTTTTAATTCATCTCTTGTCCAAACCGATTTCCATTGCTCTTCTAATCTGCGGCAATTCTTCTGGAACAATGTGACGCAGCGAATTACCTTTAAAACTCTGAATTATTTTTATTCCCTCAATATCCAAAGCGACTCGGCTTTCTGAGGCTAAAATCAAATTTGGCTCGCGAATCTCACCTTCCGAAGGCCCGTGATTAATAAAACATTTGCGGGCATCCATAATAATTAAATCAGGATGAATCAAAAGATTTAACTCAGCTATTTTTTCTTGAATATTTTTAAGATGCAGCCGGACCCGCTCTGACGGTTTCATAAAACCGACCGAAAGTTTTATAGCGCCGGTGTACTGCGCTTGAAAATGGGTTTTAAGACAAGGAAGCAAAATTAATTTGTCAGGCCTTGCTAAAATTTTTGGCACTGAAACGCGCTTCAAGTATTTGCCGTCCGGAACTTCTTTTTTTACCCACTCCCCTTCTTCAAAAACATAAATCCTTGCCGGCGGCTCAAGTTTTTGAAGTTCAAAAACGCCGCATCTTTCCATTACTTTTCTAGTGTTGGCTGTCATTGTTGAAGAATCACCAACCATAACCAATTTTGCTCCGTGTTCATAAACCAAATTAACAACTGTTTTAAAAAATTCCAAATCTGTTGAAGCGGGATAAGGGTCAGCGGTGTTAAAATTTGGTTTTAAAAAAACAACATCGCCGGCTTTAATAAATTTTTCAAACCCGCCTTGCCCCTGAACTGCTTTTAAAATTGTTTCTTTTAAATTGTTTTCAAATTTTATTTTGCTGACTTTTTCCATAATTATTTTATTATAACACATTTCGCCTTAACGTTTAAACGACAAAATAAAAAACCTCGCAATCTCTTGCGAGGCACTTATCGCGACTCATCACAGTTTGGGCACTTATCTCCTCCTGCGTGGTCAAGGTAGCCGCATTTTTTGCACCGCCGCGGCCGATTCTTTTTTATTTTTATTCCCCGAACTCTCTTGCTGTTCGCCTTCTCTTTCTTTACCAAAACCTTGACTTTAACCTCCATCAATCCACCGCCTAAATACTGACAAGCCTTTAACTCCATTCCAACGCTCTCATTTATTAAAAATCCAACACATCTTTTGATTAGAGGCAGGTTGTTTTTTAAAATTCTGCCGTAAAGAGAAAAAGAAAATCGAATTTTATACTCCGAGCAAACAGTGCTTTGAATTTCAGCACAAATCATCCTAACGCAATAAAGAACATCTTCGGATACTTTGTTTAAAGTTTTTTCACTCAAACCTTTTGCTAGTTCATCCCTTATCTCATCTCTGGAGGCGACTAGATAATTCACGTCTCTCCTCCTTTTTCGAAATTTTTAAAAGAATATCGAATTATAAAACAAAAAATAACTTTAGTCAATCCCTGCATTAAATATATTTTGGTAGGCGGCGAGGCAAACATTACCTAACAACAAAAGTCGGAGGGCCTTCTTCGGCTTTTCCTTTTCCTTCCTCCTGCTGAAAACGTTTTTCCATTTCTGAATCAGGCAATCTATAATGAGGAAAATATACTGCTCCTTTCTCGTCTGGAGTAAACAGGCGATCGAGATTTTTCATCATTCGGTTAAAAAGTTTTTCTGCCTGAGGACCAAGGGCAAACTGAGCTGCTTTTTTAATAATTTCTTGAATCTTTGGATCTTTTAACGCAGAAAGTTGTTCGCGTACTGTAGGAAGAATCTTTCTTTCGCTCATAAGCCTCAGCGGATATGACAAAACAAACTTTTCAGGAGGAGCGTTATATGTAAGCGCTTCAGGAGTAAGAGTAAGAGCGCGGTCAATTGCTTTTACATTGCCTTGTTTGTCAATCATAAAATTGCCTGTGTGATTATCGCGCATTTCAAAAATATAATCAAGAGCAGCGATAAGTTGAAGATGTTCTTGGTTTGCTTCGGTCCAACTGAAGCCTAATTTTTTCTTGGTCTCATTAGCTGCAACTGAATTTTCTAAAAATTCTTGGACAGAACCAATTTGGCCGTCTACTTCTCGGATTACAGTTTCAGGAACTATTGGTTCATATTTACCCTTGCTCGCTACTTCAGCAACTAATCGCGCAAACCATTCGCGAAGATATTGTGTCTTTAGCTCTATATCATACACCCCTTTTACATAAGACTCACCTTTTACTAGTGGTTCACCCTCGCTTGGTTTCCAAATTATTTTGTGGTCTTTTCCGTCCGGTGCCTTAAGAGCAGCCCATTCCACATCATTGCGGACAACTAACTTGTGTGAATCGGCTAGTTCTTTGTAAGTTTTATTTAGCAACTGATGCGCTTCTTTTTTTGTAATTTTTCCCTGAGCAACTTTATCATTAATTTCGCGCATTTTTTTATCTAAAGGTGTTCGGTTAGCATCCTTTCTTTCGCGAAGTTTAGTGCTCAAATAAACAACCCCTTCACGCAGGTCAAATTTTCTCTTCATGCGTTCAAGAATAGGTTCTGCCGCTTCTGGCCCATATTCTTTTAAGGCCATAGAATACTGCAGACTTACAAGTGACTTTTCAATCTCTATAGCACCATTGATAATTTCGCGCATTTCACGCAAAGCGCGCTCTTTTTCTTCAGCCGCCTTCTGTTTTCGAAACTCCGGAGGACCAGGAGGAAACTGAATTATGGTCTCCTTTTCTCCTGGAGGAATTTCTGACTTTGGAATTTTGATTCTTTCTCTAATTTGCATAAATTAAAAAATCGCCATGAAAAGTCACGGCGACATTGCTTCTTCCTCCTCCTCTTTTACATCGGTTGCCCACTCATATGGTGAGTCATAAAAAGCTCCTAAAGCCTCCAAAAAGGCAATTCCATCCTCGGGAAAGAAGCTTACTATTTTACCATTGACAAGGGGAACTATAATCCCTTTTTGAAGGGAGTCTACTGTCGCAGCGTCCCCCTCACATTGCACCTTTCCATTTTTTAAAATGCAACGCGCTAAGCGCTCCCCTTTTTCATTGCAAATGTCTACGTATTTAACTTTGGCCATAATTTTGCTCCTTCCTGAGTCATCATTAACCATAACATTAATGCGCCGTCTTGTCAAGCGGCGCAGTGAATTAAAGAAATTAATAAACCAGCGCTTTAATTTACTTTGCATGAGTTAGAAATCGTTTTTTTATTTTTAATCAAAAAACTTAAAAAAATTTATTTCAAATATTTCGCCCTGTTTGCTTTATGCTCTTCAAAATTTCTGCTGTAAATCACCTTGCCGTCTTCAGTTGTTAAAAAATACCAATAATTGTTTGGTTTTGGATAAATAGCGGCACGGATTGCATCAAGACCAGGATTGCCAATTGGACCAGCCGGTAAGCCAGGATATTTATAAGTATTATAGGGAGAATCAACATCAATGTCGTCTAAACTCGCCCGTACAGCTGATTTGCCTGTCACATAATTTACAGTTGAATCAGCCTGAAGCGGCATGCCGGCTTTAAGCCGCCGCCAAAAAATGTCAGAAACCATAGCCCTGTCCTCACTGCCTCTAACTTCGTTTTCAATAATTGAGGCCATTGTCACAATTTCAAAAATTTTCTTTTTTTGTCTTGCGATTTCATTTCTTAACTCCGGCGTCAGTTTGCGGTCAAAATTATCTAACATTTTTTTAATAATATGTTCAGCTAAAGCTGTCTTTGGGTCTTTGTCATTCAACAATTCGTTCGGAATTTCACTGTAAATCCTATAAGTGTCAGGAAAAAGATATCCTTCAAGCGTCGCGCTTTCGGGTTTATCTTCTAAAAATTTGTAATTTGTAATTTGTAATTTGTAATTTTTGACTATTTCCAAAAAGATGTCCTTCTTAAGTATCTGCTCCTTCTCCAAATAATCTGCTATTTCACGATTACTCCATCCTTCAATTATTTTAATATCGCGTTCTCCAACTGGTTTGCCTGAAGTCAAAACTCTAGCGATTTCTTCAATAGTCATATTCTGCCTTAATTTATGCTCACCTGCTTGAAATTTACTTTGCAAATTTCTAAGCCAAATATAACTCTCAAAAACAAACTTACTTCTAATAAAGTTCTGCTCTTTCAAGTGTTGACTAATTTCATTTACCCCCTCGCCTTTCTCAATTACAAAAATTTTTTCAAACGCATCACCAGACGGCGGAGCAAAAATATACCAACCGCCAAAAATAGCAACCACAATCACTACTAACAAAAATGATAATATTTTCTTCATAATTTTAAATTTTTAGTTGTCGTTTTTACTTTTTCCTTTTTACTTTTTAATTTATAAAAACTCCTTCATTCCTCTTTTCTCCAACTCCTCAGCAATTTTCTTCACTTCGCCTGACTTATCTTTTGAACAAACAAGCAGGGCATCTTCTGTTTGGACTATTATCATACCATCCAAACCAACGGCTGCAATCAGTTTATCACGGGGTCCGTAAATTAAGCAATCTTTAGTATCAAAGGTGATTACTTCCCCTTTCGTTAAATTTTTTTCTTGTTTTGATAAGATATTTTTAATAATATGCCACTTTCCC
>JBBIUS010000024.1:0-10887 GCA_037440105.1 Candidatus Falkowiibacteriota bacterium | reverse complement strand
AATTTCCTTGCCATCCACGATACCAAGCGGCGCAATATCTGTGACAGCCGGCTTTCCAGCCGTCAGAGTGCCTGTCTTATCCAAGATAATCGCATTCACTTTGTGCGCGATTTCCAAACTTTCCGCGTCTTTAATCAAAACTCCGTTTTCCGCCCCCTTGCCTGTGCCAACCATAATGGCTGTTGGCGTCGCAAGACCCAAGGCGCACGGACAAGCAATAATTAAAACAGCAACAAAATTCAAAAGAGCAAAAGTAAAAGCCGGCGCTGGTCCGAAAATCCACCAAATAAGAAAAGTCAGAACTGCCACACCTAAAACAGCTGGCACAAAAATCGCTGTTACTTTATCAGCTAATCTCTGGATCGGGGCTTTTGACCCTTGAGCTCGCAAAACCATAGCAATGATTTGGGCCAAAACTGTTTCTTTGCCAATTTTTGTTGCCTTGAATTTAAAAGCGCCGGCTTTATTTATTGTTGCGCCAATCACTTGGTCGCCGGCTTCTTTTGTCACTGGCATTGACTCGCCAGTCACCATTGACTCGTCAATTGAAGTTCTGCCCTCCAAAATATCTCCGTCAACCGGAATTTTTTCGCCGGGCCTTACGATAACAATGTCGCCCACAACCACTTCTTCGACAGGAATGTCCATTTCTTTGCCCTGACGCAAAATTCGGGCTGTCTTTGCTCTAAGGCCCATTAATTTTTTGATTGCTTCCGAAGTTCCTGCCTTAGCCTTTGCCTCAAGTAAACGGCCAAGTAAAATTAAAGTAATAATGATAGCTGCTGTATCAAAATAAATATTAACTTCAAGACCAGCTCCTTGAAATATCCCTGGGAAAAAAGTGGCAACCACGCTATAAAAATATGCGGCTGATGTACCAACAGCAATTAAGGTATCCATATTGGCTATTCGATTTCTTAAAGCCAGAAAAAACCCGCGGTAAAACTGCCAGCCGACCCAAAACTGAACTGGTGTTGCCAAAAGAAAAAGCACAAACCAGTTCGTAAGAGTTTCCGGAGTCCAAGGGAACCATTCTGGAAAACTACCCCAAAAAACTAAAACACTTAAAATCGCTCCAGTAATAAATTTTCTTTTTAATTTTTTTAACTCTACCTCTCTCATCATTCTTTCATGGTCATGATCTTCACCATGCCCTTCTCCTCCTTCTACCACACTTGCCCCATAGCCCAATTTTTGAATCGCAGTAATTATTTCTTTTTCACTGACTTTATTTTCATCGTATTCAACTGAGGCCTTAGCCGCCGCAAAATTAACGTTTGCTTTTTTAACACCATCCATTCTTTTCAAAAACAACTCAATATTCATCGCACAACTCGCGCAGTCCATGTTTGTGATTTGAAATATTTTTTGAGTCATATACTTGAGATTTAATGAAATAAAATTTGAACTAGCCTTTTGCGATTTAATTAATTTTCTGTCACGATGAACTTCCCCCAAACCATTTTCATCCAGCAGGAAAACGAAATTTCGCCTGCTTCGGTCGGGGTAAATTCAATTATATTTTCACCCAATTTTAAATCGCGCTTGATTCCTAATTTTTCAACCAAAATTGCGTTTGTACAGCCGCTCATTTGTTTGACATTAATAATCCAGCGGACTGGAACGCCCTTTTTCACGTAAAGCACGTTTGGCACATAGCCGCGATAAGTTAAATCCATCTTAACGACTTGAACTTCTTGAGTTTTATTATTTTCCCCGCTACGCGTGTCAGTGGCAGCTACACGACCCTGCGGCAAAAGTGGCTTAAATCCCCATCCAAAATTAGTCAAACCTCGATTCAACATAAATAATCCTAAAATAATCACCACTACGCCAGAAATTTTCATCATCTTTTTAACTCGCTCCCCGGAAACTGAAGAAATAAAATAACCAAAACCAAACATTAAAAAAACTGTGCCTAAAGCGTAAAAAAACATGCTCAAAGCACCAGTTAAAGCACTGCCCGTCCCCAATGCGTAAAACTGCACTGCTTGCAATGGCCCACACGGCATAAAACCGTTTAATAAGCCAACAATCAATGGGCCCTTAGGTTTTATCTCGTATTTTTGAGAAAACAAAAATTTAGCAGCAGAGGACGGTATTTTTGATTTAATTACCTCAATAAAATTAATTTTCTTGATAAGCGATAAACCCATCATCATCATAAATACCGCAGCAACAATCATTAATATGCCTGAAAAAATCGGATTAATTCCAAAAAATGACCCAATGCCGCCCAAAACCGCACCTATTGCGGTGTAAGAAATGATTCTACCAAAGTTGTAAAAGAGATGAGGTAGGAATTTATTTTGGTTTGTTCTATTAAGACATCGCCCAGCAGTATAAGTCACTATCAAACCACCGCACATTGCCACGCAGTGAAAACTTGCTAATAAACCTGCAACAAACAATAATCCATAACTTAAATTATTTTCACCCAAGCGAGAAAAAATTCCGAACGCCCCGCTCTTTTGCAAAAGAAAATAAACGCTTAAAACAACTGCGGCACCCAACCCCGCCAAGATATATTTAATTATTTTAATTTCAAAATTATCTCCTTCTTGCCAATCATTTGTCATAAATTTAAATGTTATTACCGGTTTTATAAATGTCAATAAGTTCGTTCACAAGAGATCGCTGCTTCTTTCTGTTTTTACTTAACGCAGCGCCAACAACGCAAGTGTCAAAATGGCTGGCCAAAATCAATTCATTTATTTTATGTAAAGCATTAATCACGGCACGATTTTGTTTAATAATATCAATGCAGTAAGCATCTTTTTCTAGCATCCTTTTTACGCCTTCCAAATGCCCCTTTAAATAATTCATTCTTTTTAAACATTCTTTTTTAACACTTGGCTTCATATTTTTATAAATTAATTTTTAATTTTACATTTTTAATTTTCAATTTATTATACCCCTCCCCATAGGGTATGGGTATAAATTAACATGCGGCAAAATTATTGTCAAGAAAATTTATCCACAACCCAAAAACAAAAGGACTGTCCTTTCTAGGAAGAACAGTCCTTATAACTATTTCAAATTCTTATTCTTTATCTCCGTTTAAATTTTTCCAAAACCACGAGCAGAGGGCTTGCGATAAAAATTGAAGAATAAGCGCCAAGGCCAATGCCAACAATCAGGGCAAGAGCGAAATATTTGACTGTTTCACCTCCCCAGAAGAAAACGGCGATCAGAGCGAGCAGTGTTGTCAGAGTCGTGTTAATAGAACGAGCAAAGGTTTGATTAACGCTTTCATTCACAATTTTTTCAAACTCATCATAATCTCCCCCGCTTTTGATAAGATTCTCTCTAATGCGGTCAAAAACAACAATTGTGTCATTCACAGAATAACCCAAGATAGTAAGAATGGCTGCAACAAAAGCGCTATTGACTTCTACTCCCATAAACTTGCCAAGGACAGCAAATAAACCAATTGGAATACCAACATCATGAATTAAAGCAATAATAGCGATTAAGCCGTATTTCCAAGAAGCGACTGGTTTTGAAACTTTCCGAAAAGCCCAAGCAATATATAAAATTATACAAATTAGAACTATAACAATTGCATATGTTGCCTTCTTGCGTAGTTCTTGGCCAATTGTTGGGCCAATTGATTCAAATCTCATCTCCTCAACATCGCCAAATTTTTCTTTAAGTCGAGATAAAATTTCTTGGTGCTTTGCTTCATCAATTGACTTAAGTCTAAAAATCATGCCTTTGTTTCCCACTGGCTGAACATTAACATTTTCTACGCCAATCAAAGCAATCTCTCCGGCAGCATCTGCCACAGCCGGCCGCTCGCCCTTAAATTCTATTTCCAAAAGCGAACCGCCAATAAAATCAATGCCAAATTTTAGACCCCAAAGAGCAATCGCAGTGATACTTGCTGCAACTAAAACACCAGCAATAATGAGCCATAATGTTTTGTATCGAATAATATTTATCATATTAGATTTAAGATTTCAGATTTAAGATTTGGGATTTTGATTAAAATAACTTTAATCTTAAATCTTTAACCTTTAACCTTTCTCACTCCAAACCACCATGTTCTCTTAATCCATGGTGAAACAAAACGTAAAAATGTTTTTGTAATGAATAAGGCTGAGAGCATACTAACGATAACGCCTGTGGAAAGAGTTAAAGCAAAACCTTTAATCATGCTCGTTGAAAACCAAAACAAAATAAAACATGAAATTAAAGTGGTAATATTACTATCGCGAATCGAGGGCCAAGCGCGGCGAAATCCTTCATCGATTGCTGAACCAATCGGTTTTCCCAAACGCAGCTCTTCCTTCATTCTTTCAAAAATTAAAACATTGGCATCAACGGCCATTCCAATTGATAATATAAACCCAGCAATGCCAGCCAAAGTTAAGGTCACTGGAATCAATTTAAATAAAGCCAAAACAATTATTGCATAAAATGTTAAGGCTAAAACAGAAAGCAAGCCGGGAAGCCGATAATATAAAATCATAAAAATAACTACTGCTAAGAAGCCAATTAAACCAGCCATCAGGCTTTTCTGCACTGATTCAGTACCCAAAGCCGCGCCAACTGTTTCTTGGCTAATTAATGTGATTGGCACAGGCAGAGCGCCAGCATTTAATCTTTGAGCCAAAAGTTTTGCTTCAGGGATAGTAAACTTGCCCGTAATCACTGCCTTACCTTCTCGAATCACTTCTTGAACTCGCGGAATGCTAATTGGCTCACCGTCCAAAAAAATCGCCACCATTTTCCCAACGTTTCTCTCGGTAATTTCAGCAAACAATTTTTTCCCTTCGTCATTAAACTCCAAAGCAACCTGTGGCTCGTTTGTATTAGGATCAAATTGGACCTGGGCGCGAACAAGTTGTTTGCCAGTTAAACCAGTATACTTCCACTCTTCAGGCGGCGGCAAAATTTCTGCTGGCGTCTTTTTATCAAACAAAATCCTTGAAACACGGTAATCAGTTGTTGTCCGTTCGTCTTCTTTGTAAATCAAGTGAAAACCAAATTGAGTTTCAATTACATCTGAAATTTTACCAACCTCTAAAGCAAAAGCAGCCTCTTCAAATGGCTTAACCATCATCCCTTTGCCAAACCACCCCAAATCTCCGCCTGACTCGCTTGCTCCCGGCTCAGTCGAATTTTCTTTAACTAAATCAATAAAATTTTCTTCAGTAGCCTTTGCTTTTAGTTCTTCAATTTTTTTTCTTGCTTCTTCTTTAGACAAATCGCTTTCGCATCGATCAGCTCCTTGATAACAAATTAAAAGATGATATGCTTTAACTTCTTTTTCTCCGTCTTTTTTATCAAAAACTTTAATAATATTAATATTTTCCTCGGTTTCAATTAAACCGCTTGTCTTTCCAACGCCAACTTTTTCCGCCTCAGTCCACAACTCGCCATAAGGACCGCTTTTCGTGATAAAACCAAGGTCACCTCCAATATCTTTTGTTGCTTCATCTTGCGAATAGTCTTTAGCCAAAGCAGCAAAATCTGCTTTTGGATCTTTTAGTTTTTTTAAAACCTCCTTGGCTTTCTTTGTCGCTTCGGCATTGTAATTCTCTATATCCTTTCTCTCTTCTTCTGTCAATTCCCGCGCTGGCCCTGTATTTTCTTCTTTAAACTCCAAAAGCGGCGTCTCGCCGATCATTTTAATGGCTTGACCTACATCTTTTATACCGGCCAATTCAACAATCACTCGCCAAGTGCCAGCTGATTTAGTTGTTTGAATAACTGGTTCGGCAACGCCAAAAGCGTTAACGCGCCGTTCAATGACATCGCGTACGCCTTCAAGCGCCTCATCTCTATCTTTCTCTGGAATTTTGGAAGTATCTGCTTCATAAATCAAATGAGTGCCGCCCTGGAGATCTAAGCCTAAACGAAATGGTAGTTTGTAAAAATAAGGAAGACTAATGCTAATTTTTGATTTCAACCAATCGACTCCTTTGTCATAAAAATTTGGATAATCCAAAAATCCAGCCAAAACTGAAATTGTCAAAATCAAAATAATGAGCCACCAAATTTTGGCTCTTGGGGTCGTAAACATTTTTCGGCCTAGATTTCCAAAAAAAATCTTAATTTTTCGCATATTTTTAAATGATAGCGCAACAGATTTAAAATGTAAAGAATAAATAATAAACTGACATTTTTATCACAATTTCTTTTTTTCTCGTTCTTCCTTTATTCTCTCGGCACCCTCTTTAATTTGTTTTAACATTTCAAGCGCAGTTTGTTTATGCTCTTCGCAATAAAATTCTTTTTCAATAAACCATCCTTTGCTATAAAAATCAAATCTACCGTTCCTCACGCAGTGCTCGCACTGTATTGGTTCGTCTTCTGGTAATTGCGCCCTCTCAATGTGAAATCCTTCTTTCGAAGTTCTAGTTCCAAATCATCAGGTTTTTCTGAGCGCTTCAATTTTGTTCTTTTTCCCGCATATTTTTGTATAACTACTTTCCGTGACAATGTTTATACTTTATTGGTGTGCCGTCTGGTTTTGTCGCTCCGCAAGGACATGGATCATTGCGACCAACCTTTTCCCCGCCGGGCGCGCGTGGTTTTGATTTTATTTCATCGCTAAACTGCTGACCGTTTGAGGTTTTAGCTGGGCCACCAAATTTTACGCCGCGTGTTTGCACGAGCGACGGCGCAACCTGTGTTGCCAGGCCAACTTTATAAATACTGTAGACCACTTGTTTATTAATAAAATGTAATAACTCCTGGAACATGCGATATGTTTCGCGTTTGTATTCCACAAGCGGATCGTGCTGTCCGTAACCTCGTAGGCCGATGCCAGTTCGCAAATAATCAATGGCACTCAAATGGTCAACCCAAAGTGTATCAATCGCCCTAAGCATCATTCCTTTTTCAATCTGCCGCATTAAATTTTCCGGCTGGCCTATCTGCTTCGCCTGCTCATTAACTCTTTTTTCCAATTCTTCATAGGCTTTGCGGGCAAGTTCCATCAAATATTCAATAATCCGCGTTCTGACCGCTGCGTCATGCGCCCTGTCCCCTGCCCAACGCCGAATATCGTCCATTCTAATGCGCGCTTCTTTTTCAATCGGAAAAATTGTACCAACCACTTCATATATTTCCTCCAAATTCCAATCCCCTTCTTCGTCCGAAGCGGTGTGAAATAAAACCACTTGCTCAATTTCATCTTCAATCATTTCCAAAATTTTTTCTTTGGAATTGTCCAAAGTTAAAATTTCCCGCCGTTTTTTATAAATTACTTCTCTATGTTTATTTAAAACATCATCATATTCAAGCAAATGCTTTCTAATATCAAAATTATGACCCTCGACTCGGCGTTGGGCTGACTCAATGGACTTTGAAACCATTCGATTTTCAATAGGCATTCCTTCAGGAACTTTTAGAGCTGTCATTAAATTTTTCAAACGTTCACCACCAAAAATTCTCATCAAATCATCTTCAAGAGAAATATAAAATTGAGAAGAGCCAGGGTCACCCTGACGACCAGAACGGCCTCGCAATTGATTGTCAATCCGCCTTGCTTCATGGCGTTCTGTACCAATAATATGGAGTCCACCAAGCGCTTTAACTTTTTCTGCCTCTTCTCTAGTCGGTGGGTTTCCACCTAAAATAATGTCAACACCACGACCAGCCATATTAGTTGCCACAGTTACTGCCCCAAGTCGACCAGCCTGAGCAATAATTTCTGCTTCACGTTCATGATGTTTAGCATTCAAAACTTGGTGAGGAATTCCCTCACGTTCAAGCAGTGTGCTTAATATTTCATTTTTTTCAATAGAAATTGTGCCAACTAAAACCGGCTGCCCGCGTTCATGTCTTTCTTTTATTTCAGAAACTACGGCTTTAAATTTTTCTGCCTCAGTCTTATAAATTCTATCTGGCAAATCTTGACGTATCATTGGTTTATTAGTAGGAATAGCAACAACTTCAAGATTATAAATTTTTGAAAATTCTTCTGCCTCAGTCAATGCCGTACCAGTCATGCCAGCTAATTTTTTATACATTCTAAACAAATTTTGAAAAGTTATTGTAGCTAGTGTTCTGCTTTCTTCGCGTACTCTCACACCTTCTTTTGCTTCAATCGCCTGGTGCAATCCTTCACTGTAGCGCCGACCAAACATTAGTCGACCAGTAAATTCATCGACAATAATTACTTCTCCGTCGCGAACAACATAATCCCGGTCACGTTTAAATAACGTTTCAGCACGCAAAGCCTGTTCGATATGATGGACTATTGTGATACCGCCAGCAGTATAAATATTTTCAACACCTAACCATTTTTCCATTTTTGCAATCCCTGCCTCAGTCAAGGTTGCGGCCCTCATTTTTTCATCAATATTATAATCTTCATTTTCTTTTAATCTTTTTACTAAATCAGCAAATTTATAATAAAGTTCTGCTGATTCTTCAGCTGGAGCAGAAATTATAAGGGGTGTTCGCGCTTCATCAATTAAAATACTGTCAATTTCATCAATAATGGCATAATTCATTTCACGCTGAACCATCTTATCAATGTCTGTCACCATATTGTCACGCAAATAGTCAAAACCAAATTCATTATTTGTCCCATAAAGGATATCAGCTGCGTATGCCTCTTTTCGAGATACCGGCCGTAAAAATTCCTGCACCACCTTAAAACTTCCCAAGGTATCCCTCTCTTTATCTAATTTGTCATTTGTAATTTGTAATTTGTCATTTGTCTCTGCTCTGTAAGTCGGGTCATATAAAAATGCTGCCTCATGCTGAATACATCCCACACTTAAGCCTAATGCGTGATAAATCTGCCCCATCCAAACTGTGTCTCTTTTTGCCAAATAATCATTCACAGTTACTACATGCACACCTTTACCTGTTAGTGCGTTCAAATATACAGGCAATGTCGCAGTTAAAGTTTTGCCTTCGCCGGTCTTCATTTCCGCGATTTGCCCACGATGTAAAACAATGCCGCCGATAAGTTGTACGTCAAAATGTCTCTGGCCAAGGGTTCGTTTTGCCGCTTCTCGCACCACGGCAAATGCTTCGGGTAACAAATCATCTGGATCCTCTCCTTTATTCAATCGTTCGCGAAATGTTGTCGTCATTTCCCTCAGTCTATCAATAGAAAAAGACTCGAACTTTGGTTCGAGTTCATTGATTTTCTGAACGATCGGCTGCAACTCTTCTAAGATTTTTTTATTGGGATCGCCAAATATTTTTTCAAGGAAACCCATAAAAAAAATTAAAACTATTTTTTTGTTTTTGGCTTGGAGCCGGAAAAATACGGCAGATCTTTTTCCCGCCAATTTATTTTTTGAAAACTTTCCGCGACTTCGACCAATTTTCTGCCGACAAATTCCGCTGTTTCGGGAACCCAGTCCTGCCCGGCTTCCGTACCCGGAGAATATATTGCGTATGGCAAAAGAACAAAACCCATATGATTCAAGGCAGCTGCCATGCTCATTAAAGCCATCATTTCACCGCCGTCTTCTTTTGAAACAGCCAAAGAGGCAACTTTACCTTGATAAATAAACCCGTTATTTTCGGCACAACACAATCTATCAATAAAATTTTTCATTAGACCGGACATATTAAACCAATAGACAGGACTACCAAAGACAATAGCATCTGCTTTTTCTAGCAATGGTATAATTCAATGGTATAATTTCTGCATGCCGTCTTTGACGCGGCAAGGATAAATACATTTTGAAGGATTAGCGCTATAGCACCCAAGACACGATTTTATTTCGTAATCGACGAGGTGGATTAATTTTATTTCTCCGCCAGCCTGTTTGGAGGACGACAAAATCGTCTTTACTAATTTAGCGGTTTTGCCGTTTTTACGAGGGGATCCGTTTATGCCGAGTATTAAACTTTTTTTCATAAAAATTTTAAAAAATTATTTTGTCACATTACAAACACTGCCGCAGCCACTACCGTTGTCCACAAACCATTTTTGTCCGCTATCGCGGATTGAGTGATATTGTGAGTTTTGACTATTTTCCCGCTCAATTTGTATATCTGTTCACGCTCGTCCCAGGCTTTATTTATATCAAATTCAACGCCTAATGTTGAAGCAAGCATGGAAGCAGCTAAATCTTCGGCATAGTCTCCTGCTCTTTCTTCTGTTTCGCCAAAAGAATGATGTTCTGAAAGATAGCCATAATGCGTTGGATCAGCTGGGACAGCTAAACCAATTGAGGCTGCCAAAAGACGATTTGGTTCATTAGTTTCATTGCGGGCCATTACGCAAAAAACTATTTGGCCTGCCTTTAACTCAGATAAACCATGTACTTTTTGGATTATCTTGCATCCAGGCGGGAAGATACTAGAAACAGAAACAATATTAAATTTCTCAATACCAGCATCGCGAAGCGCTGCTTCAAAAGACTGCAATCTTTCTTTGTGTCTGCCGACCCCCTTAGTAAAAAAAACTTTTGTTGGAACCATCTTTTTGAAAATCCGAAATTCAAATATCGAAATTCGAAACAATATCTCAATTCTAAATTCAAATGTTCAAAACAAATTTTTGGATTTTGGTCATTGGAATTTGTTTCGGATTTCGGATTTTGTGCTTCGAATTTATTTTATTATATTCCTTCATCCCTTTCCCTCCTCCCAAGCCGCCTCTCTTCCCGAGTCGTGGCCTCGGGTGCAACGGCGCTCATCCTTTTTACCAGCCGCGCCCCCCGTTTTACCTTAGCTTCTTTTATGCCACGATAATTTTTAATCTGCTGTTGGAGTTCATCTTTGACACGAACAATTGCTTGACGCAAATCTTTATGAGTTGCTTCGGCCCGCAAAATTTCTCCAGGCAAGCGAATGTCTGCTTCAGCGCGATAAACAAACTCGCCTTTTTTATGATGTTTTGTTGTCCGACCTACTTCAACCCAAGCCTCAGCCACGCCAGTATTAACATAATTTTTAATA
>JBBIUS010000023.1:0-11045 GCA_037440105.1 Candidatus Falkowiibacteriota bacterium | reverse complement strand
CCAGCGCTTCTGCTCAGGTTGATCCGACTGGGGAGATAACGGCCGCAAATTTTGAAATTGAGCTTAAATTAGTCCCTGATGCACTTTTGAAATAGATTAACTGATAAATCTTGAGGCGCGTTTTTTGTAGTTATAATCTTTAATTCAAGATTTGTCTGCAATTTATGCCCAAAGAGAAAACAAAACAAAAAATGAGTCGCGAATTTAAACTTATTTCAGTTTTTGTTTTTTTATTTATTTTAGTTTTAGTTTTTCTTTTTCTATTAAAACCTAAATACAATGAAATTAGCCAGTTTAAGCAAGAATTTAAGACAAAGCAAGAAGAGTTAGCGAATAAAAAAACTTATTTTGAAAATGTTAAAAAATTAATTTCTAACTATCAAAAAATTAATTCTCAGGATATAGAAAAAATTGCAAAGGTTTTGCCTTCAGAAAAAGATATCGCGGGGCTGTTTGTTCAAATTGAGGCCTTAGCCGAAGAGGCAGGGCTTAATTTATTGGGTTTGGATATTGCGGAAAGGAAAGAGGTGCCGGAATTAGAAAAATTTAAAGTTAGAGAGTTAGGCATAACTTTAAATCTATCTGGTGGAGATTATTTTGCGTTTAAAAAATTTCTTAGTGCAGTTGAATCAAATTTAAGAATAATAGATATTGACTCGATTAATTTCGCGGCTGAAGCAGAAAGTTATGCATTGAGTCTAAAAACATATTATAAAGAATAACCCTTGCTTAAATGAAAAATAAAAGAACAATTTTAATTTTAATTATTCTGGTCCTGGCAGGCATTGTCTTTTATTTTGTCTATCAAAATTTTTTAGTTAAGGCGCCTGAAATCTCGCTTGTTCCGTTATTAAAAATTAAGACAGAATTCGCGCTTGAAATCTTAGGAGACCCGAAATTTACTGATCTTAGAATGTACGGTAAACTGCCGGTTGTAGTTAGCCAAAAAGGAAAAGTAAACCCATTTATGAAGTTTTAGTTTATTGAGTTTGATTTTTTTGTAGTTTATTTTTCAAGGTGACACACAGGGCGCAGCAAAGATGAATTTTAGATTGTTGAATTTTTGCGTTATTACGTTTTAAGTTTTTCAGTTATAAAATTTTATGCCAATCGAATTACTTGATGCTCTATTAAGAGATGGTTTAATTTCACAAGACCAACATTTAAAGTTAAAAGAAGAAGTCGAACGAACAGGTGAAAGCGAGGAAAAGATTATTGAAGATTCGAGGCTGATTGAAGAAGAAAAATTAACTGAAGTTAAAGGCAAAGTGTTAGGTATTCCATATATTAATTTAATAGGCAAGGATATTCCTGGCGATGTTTTGAATATTATTTCTCGAGATGTTTCAGAGAATTACCAAATGATTTCTTTTGAAAAGATTGGCAATGTTTTAAGGGTCGGTTTGGTTAATCCAAGAAATTTTCAAGCCATTGAGGCAATAGAATTTTTAGCGAAAGAACAGCGTCTTTCTGTTGAGTTTTATATTATTTCCCTCTCAAGTTTTAAAGAAGCGGTTAAAAAATACGAGATTTTAAAAAAGGAGGTAGAAAAGGCCCTTGAATTGGCTCGAGAAAGATTTGCGCCAGAAGAAAAAAGGGAGGAGGAAGTTCCGATTGAAGAGGAAGTTATTAAACGAGCCCCTGTTTCCAAAATGGTTTCGATGATTATGCGTTACGCAGTTGAGAATAAAGCTTCGGATATTCATATTGAACCTGGCCCAACTGAGTCAAGGGTGCGATATCGAATAGACGGCGTTCTTAGATCAAGGCTTTCGCTCCCAAAATATATTCACCCAGCAGTTGTTGCAAGAATAAAAGTTTTGGCAAATTTAAAGATAGATGAAACAAGAATTCCTCAAGATGGTCGAATCAGGCAGACTATTGCTGGTAGAGATGTTGACTTTAGAGTTTCTACTTTGCCTTTGATTGATAACGAAAAAGTAGTTATGAGGGTGCTTGAAACCGGAACCGCTGTTGCTTCACTCGAAGAGTTGGGGTTTGGAAAAAAGACGGTTGAGAAAATTATAAAAAATATAAAACAGCCTCACGGCTTGTTTTTAATCACTGGTCCGACTGGCTCCGGGAAATCAACAACCCTTTACACAGTTTTGACAATGTTAAATAAAGAAGGAGTTAACATTGTCACTCTTGAAGATCCTATTGAATATTTCATTCGCGGCGTTAATCAATCGCAAATCAGGCCAGAAATAGGTTTTACTTTTGCTACCGGACTTAGAGCACTTCTTCGGCAAGACCCAAATGTTATTATGGTCGGAGAAATCAGAGATAATGAAACAGCAGAGTTAGCTATTCATGCGGCCCTAACAGGTCACCTTATCTTTTCTACTCTTCATACCAATGATGCGCTAGGAGCTGTCCCAAGATTAATTGATATGAAAGTTGAGCCATTTCTTTTGTCTTCAACTTTAAACGCAATCGTTGCCCAGCGGTTGGTAAGAAGAATTTGTAAAGAATGTAAAGAAAAAATTGAGATTCCTCCAGATGTCTTGAAGACCGTGCAAGAAGAGTTGGCTTTAATGCCAAAAGAGGTAATTCCGGAAAAATTTTTGTCTGGCCCATTAACTTTTTGGCATGGAAAAGGGTGCCCCCGTTGCGGCGGCGAGGGCTATAAAGGCAGATTAGTCATTGCTGAAATCATAGAAGCAACAGAAAGATTGCAAAGCGTTATTGCTCGAGGATTTAATATTGATGAAGCAAAAGAAGAAATCAAAAAACAGGGAATGATTACTCTAAAACAGGACGGCATTTTAAAAGCATTGGAAGGTTTAACAACGATTGAAGAGGTAATGAGAGCAACTCAGGAGTAAAATTAAATTAAAAATAAAAATAAAAAACGCAAACTTTTAAATTTCGAATTTCTAATTAACCTAATTGACCTAGAAAAATCCCAATGACTCAATGACCAAAATTTTTTAGGCATTAGATAATTCGGCATTGAGAATTTATTAGAGCAATTAGGAATTAGGCCAATTAGAAATTTTTATTATGTTATTTAATTATCGAGTACGGGATAAAACTGGAAGAGTTGTGCGAGGGGTTGTAGAGGCAGAAGGAGAGGCCGCAGCGTTAGATATTTTAAAGGACCGAGGCTTCTCTGTTATTTCGCTTGAGGTGAAGAAGAAAGAGCCGCTGAAAGTATTGAGAGAAATTAAAATTTTTGCCCGTGTCCCAATTCGAGATTTAGTTATTTTTTCGCGGCAACTTTCGGTAATGATTTCAGCTGAGGTGCCGATTGTCCAAGCCCTTCGAGTCTTGATTAAGCAAACAGTGAATCCAACGTTAAAAAAAATTGTTGTAGATCTAGCTGATGAAGTTGAGGGTGGGGCAAAGTTATCCTTGGCGCTTTCTCGCTATCCTAAAGTTTTTAATGATTTTTTTATCAATATAGTTAAATCAGGAGAAACTACTGGTAAATTGGATGAAGTTTTAGAGTATCTAGCTACTCAACAAGAAAAGGATTATGATTTAATGAGCAAAATCAAGGGCGCAATGATTTATCCAGTTTTTATTTTGACTGCTCTCATTGCCGTCGGGGTTGTGATGATGATTTTTGTGATTCCTAAATTAACTGCTGTACTTAAAGAATCAGGGGCAGCTCTTCCTCTTTCAACTCAAATTTTAATCGCTGTTTCGGATTTCATGAAAAATTATTGGTGGTTTTTGTTAATTATTATTGTTGGATTAATCGCTGGGATAAGATACCTAATTACTTTTCCTCAAGGAAGAAAAAATTGGGATCTTCTAAAAATTAAACTACCTATTTTTGGTCAACTTTTTCAGAGAATTTACATTATTCGTTTCACAAGAAGCTTTTTGACTTTAATTACCGGCGGGGTTGAAATTGTCGCGAGTTTAAAAATTGTTGCTGAAGTAGTTGGAAATGCAATTTATCGAGATTTAATTTTAAAGACAGTAAAAGAAGTTGAAGACGGAAATCCGATTATTACGGTTTTCTCAAAAAGTAAAGAAATGCCGCCGATGGTAACGCAGATGCTCGGCATTGGCGAACAGACAGGAAAAATTGATGTTATTTTAAGTAGGCTAACCGATTTTTATTCTCGCGAGGTGGATAATTTGGTAAGGAATTTAGTAACAATCATGGAACCGCTGATTATGATTATGATGGGCGTGGCGGTTGGAATTATGGTTTCGGCTATTATTTTACCAATGTATAATTTAGCAACGCAATTTTAAAAGAAAAGAGATTTGAGAACCGGGAAACGAGTTTCCAATAAATCGATTCTCAAATCTCATTTCTCTAGTCTGTTATTTGTGCTATAATTTAACAATGTGGATAATTTAAAATTAATCTTATCCTCATAACCTAGAAGCTTAAGGTTGTGAGGAAAAATCCGAAAGGAGGTGAAAAAATGTTTAAGAATAAAAAAGGTTTTACCTTGATTGAACTTTTGGTGGTTATTGCCATCATCGGCTTGCTTTCAACTTTAGCTGTGGTCGCTTTGACCTCTGCTAGAAAGAAAGCCAGAGATTCAAAACGTGTGGCAGATATGAAGCAATTGCAGACAGCTATGGAAATGGTTTTTTCTGAAAAGAATTCTTACGATTTAGAGGGTTGTATAGCTCCTGGAGCTTTAGTCAGCACTTGTACTATGCCCTTGTCAGATTATCTGCCTAATGTGGCTAATTTAAAAGATCCGAGCACCGCAACTGCCTGTACGGTTGCGGCTGGAGCTTGCACTAAAGGGGCTAATGATCCTTCCTGTAACTATACTTTAGTGGAAGATCCTGACATCGATAGTTATAAATTCTGTTTTTGGTTAGAAGCGGATACAGGAGATTTGACCGCAGGCGCTAATTATGTCTCTCAAACCGGCATAAAATCAACGCCATAAAACCCGAATAAATTTTGTTAATAAAATTTAACGGGCTAGCAAAAAACTCCCTTTTGGGAGTTTTTTGATTTAAAAGTTTAAATTTTTATGTTATGGCTTTTTTTGTTTAAAACTTTGTTTGACTCGGATTTTATGATATAATTACTTTGAAAGGAGGTTTAAAAATGTTTAAAAACAAGAAGGCTTTATTTCGTTAAAAATTTACTAATAATAAAATCGGGGTAAAATCTTTTAATTAAAACTCTATGAACTACAAAAACAATAGAAAATTCAAAATTTCTAAGCGGGGCTTTACTTTAATCGAACTTTTGATAGTTATTGCTATCATTGGTTTGATATCAACTTTAGCAGTCGTTTCCATAAGTTCTGCTAGAAGAAAATCAAGAGATTCAAAGAGGGTAGCTGACATAAAGCAGTTGCAAACAGCCATGGAAATGTTTTATGGGGCAAACGGCACTTATAAACCAACTGGTTGCGCTACAGCCGGCACCAAAGTTTCTGCTTGCACTGGGACAGGGGCAGTAGGGCTAGCTGATTTTATCGCTGGGATTGCCAACTTTAAAGACCCCCAAGGAACAGCTGCTTGCGCAAATCCAGCTACTGGTGTTTGCGATTATGCTTTTGGCACAACTGCCACATCTACTTCTTATTTGGTTAATTTTTGGTTGGAAGGAGCAACTGGTGACCTTTCGGCAGGGGCTCATAAATTAACTGAGGCAGGCATTCAATAATTTTTAATTTAAAATTTTAAAAAAACAAAAACTCTTATAAAACCGCAGGAGTTTTTGTTTTATTTAATAACAAGAAAAGGCTAGCCTGACTTAGTTAGTCAAATTTTCAGCCGCTGTCCAAATGTGTTATAATAAATAAATATGACTTTTGTTTTCTTCTTTATTTTCGGCTTGGCAGTCGGCAGTTTTTTGAATGCCTTAATTTGGCGGCTTCATATAGGAGAGTCCATTTTGGGAGGGCGATCGCGTTGTCCAAAATGCGGCCATATTTTGAGCGTGCGAGATTTAATTCCAATTGCGAGTTTTTTGATTCAGCACGGGAAATGCCGACATTGTGGGAAGAAAATTTCATGGCAGTATCCTGCTGTGGAATTGGCAACGGCGATTTTATTTGTGGCAGCATATTTAGAAATTTTCAATTTTCAATTTACAATTTTCAATGAATTTTCAATTATTAATTTTCAATTTTTGAATTTATTACGGGCGTGGTTTGTTATTGCGGTAATGATTGTGATTTTTGTTTACGACTTAAAATACAGTTTAATTTTGGATAAAGTAATTTATCCAGCAACGGTGGTGGCATTTTTGATAAGCCCATTGATTGATGGGCAAGGAGCGTGGCACGGTGTAATTGGCGCGTTGATTGCCGCAATAATTGGTGGCGGCTTTTTTTTAGCGCAGTATTTAATTTCAAAAGGTAAGTGGATTGGCGGTGGAGATGTAAAAATGGGGTTTTTAATGGGTTTGCTTTTGGGAGTTAGAGGGGTTTTAGTTGCCTTATTTTTTTCTTATGTTTTTGGGGCCATAATCAGCCTTGGCTTAATCGCCTTTGGTAAAAAAACAATGAAAAGTCAGATTCCTTTTGGCACTTTTTTGGCAGTGGGGACAATAATTGCTTTATTCTGGGCAGAGCCGATAATGAGGTGGTACTTAAGATAAATTCAAAATTCAAAATGCAAAATTCAAAATTACAATTCAAAATTAAAAATTATTTGGCGGATGGCTTTACAATTATCGAACTTCTTGTTGCCATATCTATTTTTATTGTTGTCACAAGTTTAGTAGTGGCAAATTTTAGACGCGGGGCAAGAAGCGATGAACTAAAAATCGCCGCTTCTGGTCTGGCAAGTACCATGAGGCGGGCTCAAACAATGGCTTTGGCAGGCGAAGCGATTAACGGAGCAGTGCCGGCTGGGGGTTACGGTGTTCGTGTTGCGCAAAGTGAACCAGGGCGTTATATCATTTTTTCGGATATCGACGGAAACAAAATTTACGGAACTGGCGAAGAATTAAACGGGGGAATAACCTCTCTTCCGGCTAACATTATTATCAACGCTGTGAGCCCAACACCTACTGCAGATGTTGTTTTTAAACCGCCTAAACCAACTATTTATATTAACGGCGGGGCAGTTGAGAATTCATTAGTAGTCACTTTAAAAGATTTAATTTCTAATCAAACGAAAAATGTGACTATTAATCGAATTTCCGGGCAAATCAGCGTGGAATAGAGTTGAGAATTGAGATTTGAGATATGAGTTAATTTTATGTTTAATTTTCAAACTTTAAAAGTTTGGCAAAAAGCAATTATTTTTTGCGATAAAGTTTTGAATTTTGCTGATGTAATTCCGTCAAAAGAGCAGTTTTCCTTAGCAGAACAGTTAA
Organism: Candidatus Falkowiibacteriota bacterium; assembly: GCA_037440105.1. Classification (GTDB taxonomy): domain Bacteria; phylum Patescibacteriota; class Patescibacteriia; order XYB2-FULL-38-15; family XYB2-FULL-38-15; genus JBBIUS01. Next base: position 3,778 of record JBBIUS010000023.1, on the reverse strand, counting down.
GGCGCGCTGTCATATCTATTCCAACGAATATTGCTGAAGGATCGGGACGACGTTCACAAAAAGAAGCTGCTCAATTTTATAACATAGCTCGTGGTTCATGTGCAGAAACCATTAATTTATTAGTGATTGCTGCTAAGCGAGATTATTTAGCTAAACGTGATTTTCAAAAATTTTATTCCGAAGCAGAAGAAATTGTAAAGATGTTGTATCCATTAATGTCATATCAAAAAGAAAAACTCAATTCTCGGTTCTCAAATCTCGAATCTATTAAGGGTCAAGGAATGGTTGAAATGGTGGTTGCGATAGCTGTTATTTTAACCGGCGTTATTGGAGCTCTTGCCTTAACTGTTTCAAATCTTTCAGGGGTCGGGGAAAGCAGCACAAGAATTGTTGCCTCTAATTTAGCTAGAGAAGGGATTGAAGTTGTTCGGAATATTCGTGATACTAATTGGCTAAAAAAACAAATTTGGGATAACGGCCTTGAAGACGGTAATGATTATACTGCAATCGCTATTTTTAATCCGGTAACAAATACTTGGAATTTAAATTTTCTTCCAGACAGCATTAATGATATAGAAGCTCGCTTGTACCGCAACAACGGAATTTACCTTCAGGACATATCTTTGCCGCCAGGTACGCCGACGATTTATTATCGCCTTTTGTCTTTGGATGAAATTTGCAAAAACAATGTTACTTCAGTAGAAGTGGTTAGAGCAAGTGGCGACTCTTGTTTGGCTAGCGAAACGAAAGTCGGGATCAGAATAAAATCTGAAGTCAAATGGACTGAGTCGGGCCGGGCCCATACAATGACCGCAGAGGATAGAATCTATAATTGGAGATAAATTACCATGAGTAAAAAAGGTTTTACACTTATTGAGATGCTTGTTGTGTTAGCAATTTTTTCTGTTGCTACGGTTGTGATTGTTGACATTTTTATGATGGCATCGCGCGCTCAGAAAAGAACGCTCGTTATCCAAAAAATTCAAAGCGACGCAAGATATTCTGTAGAAGCAATAGCCCGCGAGGCTCGGATGGATATGATTGATTACAATTATTATGGCGGGACAGTGGTTTCTCCAACAGAAGTTTTAGCGCTCCGCGATCAAGACGATAATCAAATAATTTTTAAAAAAAGCAGCGAAAACTGCCCTTCAGGGACAGATCAATGTTTAGTCGTCAGTATCGATGGCGGAGCAAGTTGGGCAAGCATCACCTCAAAGGGCGTACGGGTTATTTCATTAGATTTTTATATTGCTCCGGCAGTTGATCCATTTAAATTAAATTTGGAAAATGGAACATATGATTCAGATGATCAGCCAAGAGTGACGGCTATTTTAAGCACAGAAGGTGTTGGTGTTCGACCAGAAGAACAAACAACTGTAAATTTGCAGACAACGGTGTCGAGTAGGGTTTATAGAAGATAGAATCGAGAATTGAGATTTGAGATTTGAGTTAACTCGATTCTCATTTCTCAAATCTCGATTCTAAAACATGAAAATAAGTTTAAAAAATTTCAGAAAAAGAAAGCAACAAAATGGTAACGTGCTGTTATTAGCGCTTCTTGTCATGGCAGGCTTGATAACTGCTGGAATTGGAATTGGCGCAATAGTTCTAAATGAAATTAGGCAGGCGCGGAATATAGATTTTTCAGTGCTTGCTTATTATGCTGCAGAAGCAAGTACTGAGAATGCTTTATATAAATTACGAAAAGAAAAAGCATTATTAACTTGCCCAGTTGGGAGTTGTGAGGCTGCCGGTTATTGTAGTGGTGGTGAACAAGAACCTTGTCTTTACCCATCTGGGACCCTAACTAATTTTGCAGTTTGGCAAAGAAATTTTACAGATCGCGAAGCAGTAATTTATAGCAAACTAAAAAAGGGCGAGGTTTTGCAGATTGATTTATATGATCCTGAACAGATTGCTTGGGCAGCTGGGGTTGAGTCTATAAAAATTGAATGGTCAGACTCATGTAGCAATTGTTCTTGGATAGAGTTTGCTTTTGTTGATTGGAGGCCAGGGGTTGCAGTAAATTGGGCAGATAATAGAACAAAATTTAAATATTCAGTTACAAGCAGTCCAGTTATTAATAATGCTTTTGTTAGTACTAAAGCGTATAAAATTAGAATTAAAGCCCTTTACGGCGATATAAATAATTTGACATTCACTGCTTGGAGTCAAAACAATGCTGGGGGAGTCCAAAAAGAGATTCCAGCTCGCCTAATTTTAAATTCAACTGGTACTTTTGCTGTTTCAAAACAAGCAATAAAGATGACTATGCCGAGAGGTTCGCCGATGTCTGGGCTTTATGATTTTGTTTTATTTACTGAGTGTTCCTTAGTAAAAGGAGAGGAACCGACATGTCCGTAACAGATTTGAGAAATGAGATTTGAGATTTGAGTTATTGAACTCGATTCTCGACCATCGATTCTCGATTCTCATTTCTACTATATGACTCGTGATGACGCAAAAAAAAGAATAGAGAAATTAAAAGAGGAAATAAATTACCACCGCTATCTTTATCATGTCTTAGATCGTCAGGAAATTTCTGATGCGGCTTTGGACTCGCTAAAGCATGAACTTTTCAAGTTAGAACAACAGTATCCCGAATTTATAACTCCTGATTCACCAACTCAGCGGGTCGGCGGCGCGCCGTTGCCTGAATTTAAGAAATGGCGGCACGAAGTGCCAATGCTTTCTATTGAAGATGTTTTTAGTCCGGAAGAATTGGTGGAATGGAAAAATAGAATTCAGAGACTTTTACCTCACGAAACATTTGATTATTACGCAGAGATAAAAATGGATGGATTAGCTGTAACCTTAGTTTACGAGAATGGTTTATTAAAAGTGGGAGCGACTCGCGGCGATGGGCAAGTCGGTGAGGATGTAACACAAAATTTAAAAACGATTGAGGCAATCCCTTTGCGCCTTCGTGTTCCTAATAAATTTGAAATTGAAAAAATTTTCTCCAAAGTTAATGCTTCAATACTTCAGAATATTGAAGAAAAAATTAAACGAGCGATTGAAAAAGGAAAAGTGGAAGTCCGCGGTGAGGCATTTATGATGAAAAAAGTTTTTGAAGATTTAAACAAGGCGCAAGAGAAAGATGGCTTGCCCCTTTTTGCTAATCCAAGAAACGCGGCGGCTGGAAGCATTCGTCAACTAGACTCTAAAGTTACGGCTAGTCGAAAGTTGGATTTTTATGGTTATGCTTTAGTAACCGATTTAGGGCAGACCACTCATGAAGAGGCGCATGAAATTTTGAAGTTGATTGGTATCAAAGTAAATCCGTTGAATGAATATTGTAAAACGCTTGATGATGTGGTTAATTATCACAAACGAATACAAGAGAAACGGCCGCATCTTCCGTATTGGACAGATGGAATTGTTGTTAATGTCAATGATATTAAAACTTTTGAAAGATTAGGGGTGGTTGGCAAAGCGCCGCGCGGTATGATTGCGTATAAATTTCCGCCAGAGCAAGCAACAACAATGGTAAAAGAGGTTGTTTGGCAAATAGGAAGAACTGGCGCCATTACGCCGGTCGCGGTTATGGATCCTGTTTTTATTGCTGGGACAACTGTGACTCACTCGACTTTGCATAATTTAGATGAGATTCGTCGACTCGGGTTAAAAATAGGGGATACAGTGATTATTGAAAAAGCTGGTGATGTAATTCCAAAAGTGGTTAAGGTTTTGCCAAAATTGCGGACCGGGAAAGAAAAAAATATTGTGCCGCCAAAAGTTTGTCCGATGTGCGGGACAAAATTGGTTCAAAAAC
>JBBIUS010000022.1:0-11542 GCA_037440105.1 Candidatus Falkowiibacteriota bacterium | reverse complement strand
CTGCTTGTACCTATTGAAAAAGCAGAATGGTTTGAAGTGGAAAAAATTGACCAGCCGAATCGAGGCGGATTTGGAAGCACGGGTTGACGGAGTCAAGAATTATGAATTAGGAATCATGGTTTTTATTCCCTGATTCATAATTCATGATTCCTAATTCATAATGCCATATATATTATGGACACAAAATATAAAAGAAGGATTTATACGCTGGAAGGCCTTTCTCCGGAGGTCCGGGCTGTAACTTTTGCCAAATGCAGCCGGTCGCCAGAATCTTTTGATGAAATCGCCAAAGAATTAACTGAGGAAAAATCTAGCGAATTTCACGAAAAATGGGTTGTTGGTTATGGTCATTCTTCTGTTGCGGAACATGCTGTGCTTTCTCTTGCTATAGAAAATGTCTCTATTTTAGCAACAAAAGTTATTGAAGATAACCGCTTGGCTTCATACACAGAAAAATCAACTCGCTATCAAATTTTTGATCGGGATAAATATTATAAACCAAAAAATTTAATGGCCTCACCGCTTGGCGCAATCTATAAAGAAACAACAAATTTTCTTTTTGACACTTACACCCATCTCACCGCCAAAATAATGGATTATGTAAAGAATAAAATTCCGAAAACCGAAGAAATGACCGAGAAAATGTATGAAACAGCTTGCAAGGCAAAAGCCTGCGACATTGTAAGATACATTTTACCTACTGCCACTCTAACTAACCTTGGCATGACAATAAATGCAAGAAATTTAGAACACGCTATAAAAAAACTCTTGTCTCATCCTCTCGAAGAAATGCAAGAAATCGGCAAAGAGTTAAAAGAAACAGCTCTCAAGGTTACGCCAACACTTATAAAGTATGCTGACGCCAATTCTTATCTTATGGAAACAGAAAAAGTGCTTCATAGCGCTGCAAAAAATTTTGTTAACGAAAAAATAAAAGAGAGTCAAAATGAAGCAATTTTGGTTGCTTATGATCAAGATGCCTTAGACCGCGTAGTTACTCCCCTTCTTTATAAATATTCGCGATTACCATATCAAAAAATCAAAGAAATGGTTGCAGTCATGAACCAAGAAGAAAAAGAAAAAATTTTAGATGAAACGCTAAAAAGGCTCGGCCAATTTGACAGGCCGCTTCGAGAACTAGAACACACTTATTATACTTTTGACATTTTAATTGATTACGGCGCTTTTAGAGATATTCAACGCCACCGCATTTGTACTCAAACTAACCAAGAACTAACACCTTTCTATGGTTATGCAATCCATGAGGATATCAGCAACGCCGGTTTTGAAAAAGAATACAAAGAATGTATGGAACGAGCAAAAGAGGCCTACGAAAAAATTTCTGTTAAATTTCCAAAAGAAGCGCAATATATTTTGCCGCTCGCCTATCGCAAAAGAGTCCTTATCACTTGGAATCTCCGCGAACTTTTTCATTTCATCCCACTCCGAAGCAGCAAAAAAGGCCATATCTCTTATCGTCGAATCGCCCAACAAATTTGGGATGAAATAAATCGAGTCCACCCATTTTTTGCAAAGTACATCAAGGTGGATAAAACTTAATCGCGTATCTCGTATTCTAGCATCTGGTGTCTAGTATTTTTAAAAATACCAGATACCAGATACTAAATACTAAATACCCATGTATAAAGGCATTCTCGTTATAGTTGACGGCATTGATGGAAGTGGCAAAGGCACCATTGCCAACGCCCTAGCCGACTGGGCTCTGGCCAAAAAAATGAAAGTTCTAGATCTTAAAGATTACTGGAAGAAAAAACACACTTTTCCTGAGCCGGAAGAAATTAAAAAATACGATGTCATTGTTTCTGCTGAACCAACTTTTTCCATGGTTGGTCAAGCGATTCGTGAAGAAATTATTAAAGACAATAACCGCCACTACTCTGCCTTTACCACAGCTGAGGCTTTTGCTTTAGACAGGGAAATTTTATATCGGCGAGTGATTATCCCGGCCTTAGAGCAAAGAAAATATATTTTCCAAGAAAGAGGCGTAACCACTTCTTTAATCTATCAGCCCATCCAAAAAGAACATTTGTCCATTAAAAAAATTTTAGCGCTCTCAGGAAATAAATTAGCCTTAAAATATCGGCCAAACCTATTAATTATTACTCAAGTTGAACCAAAAACAGCCATAAAAAGATTAGCAGAAAGAGATAAAAAGGACGGCGTAATTTTTGAAAAATTGCCTTTTTTAGAAAAATTAAATAAAAGATTCTCTGCTCCGTGGTTTAAAAAAATCTTTGAAAGAAAAGGCAGCAAAGTTATCTATTTAAAGACAAACAAAACAGTTTATGATACAATAGAAGAAGCAATTGAAATTTGGGAAAACTTTTTAAAAACTAACTAATCTAATTATTTATTAACATTCAAAACACTATGCTTATCAAAGTCCAAGAACTTGTTATTAAAAGCTGGTATCTTTACACCAAAAATTTTAAACTGCTCATGCAGGTTATTTTTTGGCTTTTAATCCCAGCCGTCCTTTTAGCTCTTTTGCCTCTTTTGAAAGCAAAATTTTTAATTGTTCCGCTTGGCATTTTCTTAAGTTTCGTTTCATTTGTTTTAAGTTTATGGATCTCCGTAACTTTGATTATCATCTTAATGAGATTGACAAAAGAAGAAAAAATTGACCTCAAAGCAATCTACCGAGAGGCCTATGCTAAAATTCTTTCTTATTTATGGATTAATATTTTAGTCGGCCTTATTGCTTTTGTTGGTTTTTTACTCATTATTATCCCAGGCATTATTTTCGCTGTTTGGTTTTCAATGGCTGTCTACATTTTAATCTTTGAAGGAACCCGAGGCACCAAGGCCCTTTCAAAAAGTAAAGAACTTGTTAAAAATTATTTTTGGCAAGTTCTCTGGCGCTGGGTTGCCCCATATTTTTTCTTTGGCTTGATTGTTCTGACTGTAATTTATATTCCTATTTATATAATCGGGCTACTTTTGGGCGCGCCTCTCTCTGGCTTTGCTGAGGTATCACCTTGGTGGGCGAATTTAATATCAAACATTGTTTCTTTAGCTGCCATGCCTATTTTCTCTGCCATCGGCGTGCTCTTATACGATTCTCTTAAGAGAGAAAAAGAAACTGTTAAATAACTGAAAAACGAAAAAACAGAAAAACCAAAAAACAGGTTCTTTAGCTTTTAGGTTTTTAAATTCACATATGACTCTTGAACCCGTTATTGGACTTGAAATCCATATTCAATTGAAAACAAAATCAAAAATGTTTTGCGGCTGCGATAATACTGGCGAAGACCAGCCGCCAAACACAACCATTTGCCCAATCTGCATGGGCCACCCTGGCGTCCTGCCGGCTATAAATCAAAAAGCGCTGGAATGGGCAGTGCTTGCTGGTTTGGCTTTAAATTGTAAAATCAACAATCAATCAAAATTTGACCGCAAACAATATTTTTATCCTGACCTGCCAAAAAACTATCAAATTTCACAATATGATATGCCAATCGCCCAAGACGGCTGGCTTGATATTGATATTCCTACAAAAAAAGAAAGGGCAAGAGCGCGCATTGGAATAAAAAGAGTTCATCTCGAAGAAGATGCGGCAAAATTGCTCCACTCGCCTGATGGGAAATACAGTTTTGTGGATTACAACCGGGCCGGCACGCCTCTTTTGGAAATTGTTACTTTGCCTGACTTGCGTTCCCCTCTTGAAGCAAAAATATTTGTCCAAGAACTCCAACGGCTTGCCCGCTATCTTGAAATATCTTCTGCTGATATGGAAAAAGGTCACTTGCGCTGCGACGCAAATATTTCTCTAAGAGAAGCCATTGATAAGCCAACAAAAGACAAAAGAACGGCAAGATTAAGTCCGAAAACTGAAATTAAAAATTTAAATTCTTTCCGTGCTCTAGAGCGCGCCCTTGAATACGAAATCAAAAGGCAAACTGAACTTTGGAAAAAAGGCAAACCGCCAAAAATTCAATCAACTCGCGGCTGGAATGACGCAAAACAAATTACTGAAGAACAAAGAACAAAAGAAGAAGAGCAGGATTATCGATATTTCCCTGAACCAGACCTGCCGCCGCTTTCCTTAAAAGAACTAGAAAAGAAAATGAAGCCGCTTCTTCCTGAACTGCCGGAAGCGAAAAGAAAAAGATTTATGGAACAATACGGATTTGATTTGTCTGAAACAAAAATTTTAACTGATGATAAAAGATGGGCAAATTATACTGAACAGATAATATCAGAATTGAAAGCCTGGCTCCAATCGCTTGATGAAGTCGAAGGAACCGAAAAAGAAATTTGGGAGAAAAATAAAGGAAAACTCGCTAAACTTGTCGCCGGTTGGCTTATCAATAAACTCTCTGGCTTAATGGCTGACCATAAAATTGATATCCGCCGTTTAAAAATTACTCCGGAAAATTTTGCCGAATTTATCACTTTGATTTATCAAAACAAAATTTCCGGACCAACCGGCCTTGAAATTTTAAAAGAAATGATGCTGACCGGCATTGATCCATCGCAACTTATTGAAGCAAAAAAATTAAGCCAAATCAGCGATGCCTCTGAACTTGAAGGCCTCATCAATGATATAATCAAAGAGCACCCTAAAGAAGCAGAAGAATATAAAAAAGGAAAAATAAACCTCTTGCAATTTTTTATTGGTCAAATTATGAAAAAAACTTCTGGCAGAGCAAATCCAAAATTAGTCGGGGAAATTTTAAAAGAAAAATTAAAATAAAACCTAACATGGGACTTCCATCTGGCCAAAGGAGGTGAAAATGGCCAAGCCGCAAAAAGAAAAAATCATGCCTCGTTGCATGCATGGGCTACTTTTAAACCAATGCGTTTACTGCGAAAACAACTTTAAACTCGGCGTAGCCCACTTGATGAGTTTAATCTCTTCTCCGACAACCCCAGAAATTTTTTCTGAACTAGTGAAAGAAAACTTTGCCAAAATCAAAAAACAGGAGGCTAGACAATGAATTTCCAACTCTGGGATTCAACGATAAAAAATCGGGTATTCAGAATTATAAAAACTGTCTACCCGAATTTTATTTTTTAGCGAAACTGATAAAACGTGCTACCGCGTTTGTTTCCATGCCCTTGCTTTTAATAATTTAACCATTTGGCAATTTCTTTCTCAACTGTTTTAAAACTTTTCATCCACTTTATTCTTTTATCTTTTCGAAACCAAGTCATCTGCCGTCTTGCGTAAGCATGCGTCCGCCACTTTATCTCTTGTATTTTTTCATTTAACAATTTATGTTTTTGGTTTTTGGTTTTTGGTTTTTGGTTTAAAAATTCTCCTATTTCTTTATACCCAATCCCACTCATTGACGGCAGCGTCGAGTCATATCTTTTTAGCAACTCTTTTGTTTCTTCTATTAAACCATTTTTTATCATCCAATCAACTCGCCTATCAATTCGCTTGTATAATTTTTCACGCGGCATAGCAATGCCAATTTGCAATACATCAAATAATGGCTTGCCCTTTTGACGCAGCCGAGAAAATGGCTGATGGGTCGCCAAACAAACTTCAAGAGCCCGAATTATCCGCCGAGGATTTTTAGGATCAACCACATGAATCGCCTCTGGATCTAACTTCAACAACTTTTTATACCACTTTTCTAAAACTTCTGATTCCTGGTTCCTAATTCCTGATTCTTTCGCCGCTTTTAATTCCTTTTCAAATTTCTCCCGAAGTTTTTTATTTGGTGGAACGACAGGAATAACAAGATTGTCCACCACGGCCTGAATATAAAGCCCTGTTCCTCCGACCAAAAAGGGAATTTTTCCCCGCTTCAAAATATTTCGAATTGCTGCCAAAGCCATCTTTTTGTATTGTGCCACTGTAAATTCTTCATTTGGGTTAACCACATCAATCAAATAATGCGATATGCCACGAGCAATTATCTGCGCAAATCCGCGTTGTAATCCGCGTTTATCCGCTTCTATTTTCCCTGTCCCAACGTCCATTCCACGATAAATCTGCCTTGAATCCGCGCTCACAATTTCACCATCAAACTTTCTTGCCAATTTTAAAGCCATCTCTGTTTTTCCAGAAGCAGTTGGACCTAAAATAACAATTAATTTTGGCAGTCTTGACATACCTCTTTAAATATTATACCTTTTTATAGCGCTCCTCAAAAGGAGGGAAAAATGAGGCGTTTTGATTTCAAAGATAAAGCCATTACGCTCTTTATAAGCCAAGAAACACTAAATGAATTTGACTGCAAAGATTTTTGCAGTCAAATGACGCCAGCCGAATACTTTCTAGAGGCAGAAATAGATTCTTTCCTTTTTGACCACCTCTCTCCAGAATTTTTGACCTACATCCAAATTTTTGCCCAGAAGAAAAAACTCCCCCCAATCGCAATTCTTGCGGCCCACGGTGGCCAAAAAAAAGACAAATGGCTTTTTTGGGATGGAAGAAAAGAAATAGATGTCCAAAAATGGCTTGACGCGCTGGACGGAAAATTTGCTTGTCTTGCCTGCTATGTCTGCAATCCAAAAGCGGCAATTGTCCACACGAGATATTCCCTGCTCCTTCTCCCAGATGGAGAAGTAAGCGACGGATGCATGATGATGGATAAATGCCATTTTTCCTTGATTCACCCATGGCGCGGAGAAATAGATAGATATACCATAAATTATGAGATCGAACACCTTAAACAAATAAAGCGCTAAAATGGACTTGTCTTGGCAAGTCCATTTTTATTTAATTGAACCATGCAAGATTTTCAGCAGAAGAAATTCTTCTGCAATTTGCAGAAGAATTTCTTCTGCGTGGAGATTCTTCCATCTAAAATCCATTCAAAAGCCTTTTTAATTTTTACCTCAAAAATTTTTCCAACCATACCTTTCTTGCCAGAGAACCTCACTCTTTTCATTTCCAAAGAATTGCCAAAACACTTTCCGTCTTTATATTCGTCAACCAAAACAGAAACAACTTTGCCAACATACTTTTTATTTTTCTTTAAAGTAATTTTTTTCATTAAATCCTGCAGGATATTCCAGCGCCGTTTTTTTTCTTGCCGCGGGACATCGTCAACAAATTTTGCTGCCGCAGTGCCGGCCCGAGGTGAATACATTGCCAAATAAGCAATGTCAAAACCAACTTTTTTGTAAAGTTTCAAAGTATTTTCAAACTGTTTTTTTGTTTCACCAGGAAAACCAACAATAATATCAGTGCCTAAAACAATGTCCGGCTTTTTCTTTCTAATTTTTTCTACTAAATTGAGAAAATCGCGCGCTGTATAATTTCGATTCATTCTCTTAAGCACCTCATCATCGCCTGCCTGAACAGGCAAATGCAAATAATTTACCATTTTCGGCAAAGTTAGGGCATCAATTACTTCATCTGACATATCAGCCGGATGAGGAGCAGTAAAATGAACGCGCTCTAAACTAGGAATTTGATTTATCTCCCATAAAAGCGCGGCAAAAGGATGTTTGTATAAATTTTTCTTAGAAAAATTTTCAACATCAGCCGGCTGATAGGCATTCACATTTTGGCCAAGCAAGATAATTTCCAAACAGCCGTTCTTTGCCAATTTTTTCACTTCAGCCAAAACATCGCCCACATCGCGGCTTGCCTCTCTTCCCCTGACATACGGAACCGCGCAGTAAGAACAAAAATTGTTGCAACCGGTCATAATTGGAACATATGCGCGGAATTTTTCAGTGTATCTCGGCTTAATGTGGAAATAATTAGTATCTGGCATTTCGTATCTAGTATTTTGTATTTTTGAATTTTGGATTTTGGATTTATTTGGAATTTGGAATTTGAAATTTGAAATTTTTTTCCAATCATCAATATTCAAAATATAATCAAACTGATTTTTTAATTTCTCCCTGTCTTCGCCTAACACGCATCCAGTCAAAATAATTTTTAATTTTGCATTTTTAATTTTTAATTTAGCGAAAGCGCGGACTTTGCCATAAATTCTATCAACTGCTGACTGCCGCACCGAGCAGGCATTGACAACAACCAAATCAGCCTGCTTTTCACTTTTTGCAGGTTTAAAACCATTTTTTTCCAAAACCGCGGCAATTCGTTCTGAATCACTCTTATTCATCTGGCATCCGTATGTAGTTATATGGTATTTCATAAAGATTATTAACTCCTTTATTTTATCCAAAAAATATAATTATTTCAATTATAAAACCGGCGCTACTTTAAATATGCCGGACTATAAAATTTACTAAATTCTAAATTTGCTTCCTTAAAACGTTGACCGCTTTTTCTGCAAGTTCGCTAATCGCCTTTAAATAGCCTTCTTCGTCTTCCACTGAATCTGGCAGTTCGCCAAAAACTATGTCTGCCTCTCTTAGTTCTTCTAGTTTTTCTTTGCGGAGCGTAGCATCAAAAGTTACAACTGCCTCCCTGTCATTAATTTTCAAAGTTACAAAACCGTCTATGCCGATCGCGTCAAGCGGAGTGTCAAGGGCTGAATAGGCCTTGACCTTGTCCATTTCTTTAGGAGTTTTAAGATTTAATTCATCAATAACTGCCAGGCGAAGTTCGCGCAAAAAATCTACGCTTGGATTTGTTGGATCAAATCTTTGATATTTTTTTACAATTTCAATAAGTTTATCTTTATTATTCCTAATTTCTTTTAAACTCTCATTTACAACTTTTTGCCCTTCTTTTGGTATCTCAGTCCCTCTTAAAATTTCCTGCACTACCTTTAAAGTAGTTTCACTTAAAATTTTTTTTAAATCATCTTTAAAATTCCCCGCCCATTCAGAAGTCGGGCCAAACATATCCCGCTCAAATTCCCTGCCAGAATAGCCTATTCTTGAGGTAAAACGATTTGACATATAAATAAATTAAAAATTTAATTCATTTTAAAAATAGCATAGGTTATTTAAAAATTCAATTAGTAACATAAAGTGGCGCTCGCCGCGCCTTAGGCTGTGACAATAGCTTGAAAATTTCGCGTCAGTCTTTAAAAAAAGACCAAGGCCAAAGGACCATTAGTCTTTAATTGAAGCAGAGCGCGTTGTTTTTTCTAATTGTAAAAACTGTGACAGCAGGCTCTTTTTCTGGCTGGCATCTTTTGCAGCACGAAACCTTCACAACCACTCCTTTCGGATCTGGGATTCTCCCAAAAAGAACGGTGCAAATGATTTCTAATTCTTCTGGGGTTAGTTCTCTCCTTTTGCCGCAGTTGCCGCAAACCCAAATTATCTTTTCAGGATCAGCGCAATCTCCGCATAGATAATTTCCCGCTTTCTTTCTTCTTTTGCCGCAAATCTCGCAGCGTCCTCCATGCTCTTCCATTTTTCCCTCCTTGTATTTCAACCGTACGACGAAATTAAAATTTTGTCAACCATCTTAATAAGCTTGGAGGCTAAGCCTTCTTTTAATAATTTTTGTAGCCGCCGCCTTTAGGCTGCGCAATTTTTCGCTCAGCCTCTCTTTAATAAATATTAAACAATGCTTGGCATGTAAGGCATTAAGAAGGAACTAAAAATAAAAAGGACTGCAACTGATTGCTCAATTGCAGTCCGAAATATTTTCTGGGGGTTGCCTCGCGCTTAGCGCGGGGCGATGACCACCCAGCCGGGGCCGTTGCAAGCCGCCGGATTGGCCACGATGTTGTCGCGGGGGCACTCAACCCGCTCCACCCGGACGGAAAAAGTGTGACCTAAGTCCTCGTCGATGCCCCAGATTCCGCCCGCGGAGATCTGGGAGACGTAACAATTACCCACCTCTGGGACCGAGAACCAGGCAAAAACCCACTGGTTCGGTCCGACCACGTCGTCCCAATCCCCCCTGGAACTGTCCCCTCCGGTACAGTCGTACCCGGAGAGGTACCAGGTCCCGCAGACGCCGCAGTCGGCGGCGCAGGTGGCGCAGGTTTCGGTGCCATTGCAGGCGCCGTCCCCGCAGAAGGGCTGCTGCTGGCAGCCCTCGTCCACCACGCCGTCGCAGTCGTTGTCCAGGTTGTCGCAGAGCTCGGCCGCCCCGGGATGAACCGAGGCGTCCGAGTCGTCGCAATCGCCCTCGGCGGCAGTGAAGCCGTCGTGGTCGACGTCCTGTGCCGGACAACCCTCGTCCACCACGCCATCGCAGTCGTTGTCGAGGCCGTCGCAGCGCTCGGCCGCCCCGGGATGAACCGAGGCGTCCGAGTCGTCGCAATCGCCCTCGGCGACGGTGAAGCCGTCGCGGTCGACGTCCTGCAACTGCTCGGGGGTGTCGCAGACATCCCCGATGCCATCAGCATCGGTGTCCCTCTGATCGGAATTGGGGTCCAACGGGCAATTATCTAAGTCATTGCCCACGCAGTCGCCGTCGTCGTCCAGCCCCGGCTGGCCGGCGAAGGCGCACTGGCCGATCTCCACCGTTTTATCTTCTCCACATCCGCAGGCGCAAAAGGCCAAGACCACCAGGATGAATACTTTTTTCATTTTTTCCTCCTTTCCGTCTGAGACGGAACTCGATTTTCAAAGTTCAGAAACTTATCCTACACTCTATTCCTTGCTCTAATCTTTACTAAAGCCAAGAACAAAGTGCAGGATAAAGTTTCAAAGGCGTTTGGTTTGGAATTTTTGGAAGGAGCAACTTCTCAAATTAAGTTGTCCTTTTTTAAAAGAACAAATCTACCAAACCAAACATCTTTGAAACTCTATTTTGCTTCTATTTTTGCATTTTTATCAAGGTTCAGTTTTAATATATCTTTATACCATATTTTTCAAATTTTGTCAAGGGCACGATGAGTCTAGCGCAACATCTTAGTTTATCTTTCACTTGCAATTAACTTCATTTTGTTCAAAACCATAAAAGTAAAAAAACGCGGATAGCAACGCGGATTTATGCTGAAAATGCTTTTAAAATTCTGCGTTCTTCAGCGTTGTAATCTGCGTTAATCTGCTTCTACGGGATGAATAATATAACAAGGATACAAAACAAGACTGAGAATATGTTACCAATGTGTTTCATCATGTGCGCCCTGCACTTATTTTTTTAAAGCTACTCCAGTAGCGTTTGGCTCGGCCTGAATAAAGCCAGGACTCCAAAAATTCCCAATTCCTAATTAATAATTCAAAATTCAAAATAAAAAGGACTGCAACTGATTGCTCAATTGCAGTCCGAAATATTTTCTGGGGGTTGCCTCGCGCTTAGCGCGGGGCGATGACCACCCAGCCGGGGCCGTTGCAAGCCGCCGGATTGGCCACGATGTTGTCGCGGGGGCACTCAACCCGCTCCACCCGGACGGAAAAAGTGTGACCTAAGTCCTCGTCGATGCCCCAGATTCCGCCCGCGGAGATCTGGGAGACGTAACAATTACCCACCTCTGGGACCGAGAACCAGGCAAAAACCCACTGGTTCGGTCCGACCACGTCGTCCCAATCCCCCCTGGAACTGTCCCCTCCGGTACAGTCGTATCCGGAGAGGTACCAGGTCCCACAGGGGACGCAGTCGGCCGGGCAGGTGGCGCAGGTCTCGGCGTCGTTGCAGACGCCGTCCCCGCAGAAGGGCTGCTGTTGACAACCCTCGTCCACCACGCCGTCGCAGTCGTTGTCGAGGTTGTCGCAGACTTCGGCCGCCCCGGGA
>JBBIUS010000021.1:0-11783 GCA_037440105.1 Candidatus Falkowiibacteriota bacterium | reverse complement strand
GATTAGAGAAACTTGAAATTGTCCTTTTTACTTCCGCTTTCGGGCGAGGCGGGCGGAAGGGGGGTTCGGTCTTTGCCCTTCCGCCCGCCGAGCCCGTTAATGAAATCGGTTCGGATATTTTCAAATACATACCGTTTGCCAAACCAATCGCTTTTGCGATTGGTTTGGCAAATTGAGGGGTTGGCGAGAAAACTCACTCACCGTCAGGCCGTTGCTGCCGAATTGGCACTGAGGAGCCTTCGAATCCCACTCCTTCCGCCAGTTGAAAAAAGGGGTTGCTGGCTCGCCAGAAGCTAAGGCTCGCTAGCCGTTTTAGGCGCAAACAAAATTGAATGTACTGCTTATCTTTTTGCTTTTCTTCGTTGACATAAAGAAAAGTACTATCGCTTAAAAGCCCGATTATTTTTTGATTTTTTATTCAGAGGATGATAAAATAACAAAAAATGAAGATTATTTTTTAATTGAAACAAAAATATGGTAAGTATTTTAAAAAACAAGTTATTAATTGCTAGCATTGTTGGAACAGCAATTATCGCGGTCGGACTAATTATTTTTTTTAGTACTTCTGGCAATAAAAAGGGCGATAATTTAAATACACAAAATGAAACCAAGTCAACACAAAAAGCAGAAGAAAATTTATTAGGAAGCATTTCTGACAATCCGGTATTTTTTCGAACACAAGGAACGGAACCTGCTTGCGATCTAGAAGAATGGATAGTTGAAAACATTAAACCAAACCTTGATAAAATTCTCGAAGCCTCAAAGTTTGTAAGCAGCGGAAACTGTGATAATAGTATTCCCTTTGAAGGAGCAAAATTTGTCACAAAAAAATTGCTTTCTTCGCCAGACGCCTCATCTGACGCAGAAGATTTTTATGAAGATTTAGCTTATTCTACTGGACTGTCCGTGGATAACAAACTACAAAAATACGGCTAAAATGAGTTTAAAAGGTTTGTATGAACAACAGCGAGTATTGGTTAGTATCACTTTTGATTTTTCAACACAAACGGTTGGTATTAAAATTTTTAAATTAGAAATCGATTGGAGGCCATAAAATTTAATAACAATAATTGAGAAACAGATTGTAGCGAAGTAACATAAATACTAAAATGGTTTTAGAAAATAACGGATGGATTATAATCCTATAAAAAGGTCATCAATTTAATTTATAATTTTATCAAAACTATGAACAAGAAAATTATTTTACCAATTGTTTTGTTGGTTGTAATAATAGTAGGGGGATTGTTGGTTTATCAAAACACAACCAAAAAGAAGCAAACAACAAATTTTAAAGAGTTAGAAGAACAAATAGCCAAAGAGATGAATTTGAGCGAGGGAAACGTCGATATTCCTTCTTATCCTGGGGCAATTAAAGACGAGGACAAGTGCGGAAAAGATGCATTTTTTGTTAATGAAAAAAGCTCTGACTTTGTAAAAAATATTTGCCAGTTTCTTGAAGAAAAAGGATGGAAACTAAACCACCCAGATTATTTAGCTTGCGATGAGATAAAATCATTTGGCGGTGGTTTTAATTATGATAAAGGCCAGGAAAAAATTAATATATCAGTAATAAAATACGGAGAAGACGGAACATGTTATTGGATTTATAAAAGATCTCAATAGATTTTAATGTTTTATCTCCACACCTAAAATAGGTGTGGAGTTTTTATCAATAATTTTTCTGTTTTACTTGTCTGAATTTATAAATTGAAAAAGATATAATAAATTTAGGCATCGCGGCAAATCGGCAAAAAATGATAATTTAAGAAGAGAGGATTCAAAAAATTGATTCAAATTTAGCAAATGATTCACTATGGACAAAGGAAGTAAAAAATTTTTGGCATTTTTTGTTTTAATATTTTTATTTTTCATTATCATATTTTTAATTTTTGTTTTAAGAAATTATTTATCGCCGTTTAAAAATTTTAGAGTGCAAAATGAAATAGGATTGAATAATCAAGATGAGGAAGACCAAATGATTACAGAGAAAATAGATGGTAATGAAAATTATGCTGACATGGATTTTGGCAATCAAGTTAAAAGTTTGTCAACATCATCAGCTACTAAAATAATTGATAAAATAATTAAACTTGATGTTCCTTTTACTTCGCAAGCGCCGCTTGGAGAATGGGACGATATCCGTCAGCAAAATGCTTGCGAAGAAGCCGCGGCTTTAATGGCTATGAAGTGGGTAAGGGGAGAGTCAATTGTAAATCCAGAGCAAGCAAAAAAAGAAATTCTTAATATCGTTGATTTTCAAGTAAAAGAAGGTAATTTTAATTACAGCACTTCAACTCGAGACACAGTTAAAATAATTTATAAAGGATATTTTGGATATGAAAAAGTTAAGGTGGTGGAGGATGCCACTACAGACGATATAAAAAATGCCTTAGAGAGTGGTTCTCTAGTTGTTGCGGCAACAAATGGTCAACTTTTAGGTAATCCTTATTATACACAGCCCGGCCCGAGTGAACATATGCTCGTCATCATTGGTTATGACCCAAAGACTAAGGAATTTATTACTAACGATCCAGGCACAAAACGCGGGAAAGATTACAGATACAAAGAAGATATTCTTTATAAAGCGCTTAGAGATTACCCAACTGGTTATAAAGAGCCAATTACAAAAATTGAAAAATTACTAATCGTGGTTGAGAAATAATAAATTTTTATTGTTATTGGGTTTTTATACCTCTCGAACAAACAAGGGATACTCGAAAAATAAATGGTTTTTGTTGATACCAACAGTAATAAATACCCTTAGACTTTTAAATATGTATATAATATGCAACTAAAAAAGCAAATGAAAAATTCGAAAATTTTTATTTTTAGTCTGGTAAACGCACTCGGAGTTTTTGTTTACGTGATGCTTGTGGCTTGGATTATGGTGAACGGTGAAAAAATTTTTGGTAAGATGCAAAATTTCTGGGGCCCGGTGACATTCTTGTTACTTTTTGTTTTCTCGGCACTTGTTTGCGGGTTGCTCGTTTTCGGCCGGCCGGTTTATCTTTTTCTGAATAATTTTAAAAAAGAAGCGGTCAAGATGCTTCTTTACACAGTTGTTTTTTTGTGCGTCGTGACCGTAGTTGCGTTAATAATAAATATTATTTTAAAATAAATTTATGCACCCAGAACGTGGGGAGATTTTACAACCCGAAAAGGAGAATAGAAAAAGTGCGCGCGAGGCAGTTGTGGCGGCGCTTGAAGCCATAGAGGGAAGAAAAGTTCAAAGACTCAAAGATGCGGAGCGTGAACCGAAAAAGGGCGGATGGAAAGACAGAGAAACACGCGTGCTCTTGGCGCGGCTGGCCAACGCGGGCGATGAACTGATTGAGTTTAACCGATTGAGTGACCGGTACGGCTGGCTAGCCATGTATGAAGCAGAAATTATAGTCGGCCGGAGACAACCAAAATCTCCGGAAGCAAGGGAAAAGATTTTCCAGGCAAAAAAAGTGAAAGATGAATTATTTTTGAAGCGCGAACGGCACGGCGAATTGAAAAGGAGATGGATGAGGTATGGCGATGGGGCGCTCACGCCGGAAGAGGACAGGGAGTTGGATGAGTTTGAAGGGGTGGCGCAAGAGCTTCAGGCGGAATACGACCGGTTGGTGGACGAGGCAATGGAGTTAGAGCATAAAGTATGGGTTGAAAAAAACGCAAAGAACCCGGAACTGCAGATGGTTGTCGAGGAAATGGAGTCTGCCTATGCCAGGGAGGCAGCCGCAGCGGAAAAACGCCTTAAAGAACTTCAAGTTATGGGCATGGGTCCGGAGATTTTAGTTTCTCCAGAGTACGCTGAATTCCTCGGCGATGAGTACGAGAAAGCAATTCGGCAGGCTGAACGGGCTAAGCAAAATTACGAAAAGATGCAAGCGGCAATCATCAGAGATTATGGCAGAGACGCCTATGAGGCGGTAAAAAAATCTTTACGCAGGTTGTAGATAAAAAATCTCGAGTAAAATCCCGAGGACGGTCCTCGGGATTTATATTTTAATTTTCCCAATCAATTTTTCAAGTGTTTTTATTTTTATTGCGCCGGGGCGGAGGAGAGTTGGCAACGAAGTGGTGCAGTCTAGAACAGTTGATTCGCGGCCGAGTTTTGTCTTTCCGCCATCCAGGATTAAATCAATTTTATTGTTCAAATATTTTTTTACAGCCATTGCATTTTTGGGGCTTGGTCTGCCCGATAAATTTGCCGAAGTCGCAGCAAGTGGCCGGCCAAGCGCCTGAATCAGCGAGACAGCCACAGGATTGTCTGGCACGCGGACGCCTACGGATTTTTTTCCAGACGTGACGATGTCTGGGATTATTTTTTTCTTGGAGAGCGCTATAGTTAATGGACCAGGCCAGAATTTATTGATTAATTTTTTAACTTTTGCGGGCGCAATTGATGTATATTTTTTAAGATCTGTTTTTTTTGCGATTAGAATGGGTAGGGGATTGGTGAGCAGTCTTTTTTTGACCTTAAATATTTTTTTAACTGCTTTTGGATTTAAAGCGTCAGCGCCTAAACCATAAACAGTATCGGTAGGAAAGGCAACAAGACCGCCGCGACGGAGAACCTTCGCAGCTATTTTTATTTTATCAGACTCGGGTTTATGTGGGTTAATTTTTATTATTTTAGTCATTAGAAAATTTACAATTTACTAATTTTCAATTTTCAATAAATTAATAAATTTTTAAATTTTCAAAATTGATTGAAAATTGTAAATTGAAAATTGAAAATTCCATCGATGGGATTCATTCGTGAAAATAGGTTTTTTTCTTGCTAAATCCTGCTTTTATAATTTCTACTCCATGTGATGTGCCGAGTCGCGAAGCGCCTGCGGCAAGGAACGCCAAGGCGGTTTTAAAATCTTTAATTCCACCAGATGCTTTGATGCGAATTTTATCGCCAACCACTTTTTTCATAATTTGTACATGTTTTATTTTTGCTCCGCCGCGCAGTCCAACAGCGGTTTTAACAAAATCGGCGCCTGAAGCAAGGACCAATTGTGTGGCTTTTTTAATTTCTTGGTTGCTGAGTTCTGGCGATTCAATGATAACTTTTAAAATTTTACCGCGTTTGGCTTTTGCTAGAGTTTTTAATTCTTTTAAAACAAATTTATAATCACCAGTTTTAAAAGCGGGTCGATTAATAACTACGTCAAATTCGTCGACAAAAGGATAAATTGTTTTCATTTCAGCAAGTTTTGCTAAAGTGTTTTGTACGCCGAAAGGAAAACCGATAACCGCACCAACTTCTATTTTTGTGTTATGAAGTAATTTTTTGGCTAAAGCGGTGTAATAAGGAAGAACCATCACAGAATAAAATCCATATTTTTTTGCTTCAGCGCAAAGTTTTTTAATGTCCGCCGCGGTGGAATTCGGATTAACTTCGGTATGGTCGATATATTGGGCGATCCATGACGGATTTTTGCGGATAAGTTCGATGTTTGGTTTTTTAAATTTGGTGAACATAATTATATTTTTAGTAACCAGTAACCCATAACGCGTAACCAGTAATTTTAGAAGTCAATTTATTACCCGTTACCCGTTATTCGCTACGCGTTACTTTACAAGTAAGCATAAAGGACGTATCGCCTCATCATCCTGTGCGTATTGAAATAATATGCCACTTTGCTAATCGAATTTTCCATCATTTCCATCCATTCGTCGCGGCGGTTATAATACATCGGAAGAATTGTATATTCTAATTTATTGTATAAATCGTCCAGTTCTCTTTTTAGCGTCTCGTCTGGTTTAATTTTTTCTTCTGGTCCAGGGCCGATTGACCAACCGGTGACACCTTCAATAAATCCTTCAACCCACCAACCATCTAAAATTGAAAAGTTAATAACTCCGTTATGCGCTGCTTTCATCCCAGAGGTTCCAGAGGCCTCCATCGGTCGTTCGGGGTTATTAAGCCAAACATCGCAACCCGAGGTTAATTTTTTTGCCATTTCAATATCATAATTTGCAAGGTAAACGATTTTAATTTCATTTTTTAATTTTTTAATGTTTTGAAAAACCTCTTGAATAATTTTTTTGCCATTTTCATCTTGAGGATGGGCCTTGCCTGCAAAAATGATTTGAATAGGAAAACGAGAGTTTATTTCTTTTAACCGATTTAGGTCGGAAAAAATAAAATTATGGCGTTTATAAGCCGTGGCGCGGCGAGCGAAACCAATCGTTAAAACATCATTTTTCATGCCGATTCCTGTAAGTCGATTCACATAATCAATTAATTCTTTTTTGGCTTTAGCGCGGGCTTTCCAAATTTCTTCGTTTGGAATAATTGGGGCGCGGATAAAAAGTTCTGGCTCATTGGCCCAGCCGGGGAGATATTTATCGTAAAGTTTTCTAAAAGCCGGATGTGTCCAAAAATATGAGTGAACACCATTTGTGATCGCATGGATTTCATACCCCGGAAACATTTTTTCTGAAACCTCGCGGTGACGCTTTGCAACGCCATTAATATATTCACTCATGTTAAAAGCTAATTTTGTCATATTTAATCTTTTTGGCCCACCTAATTTTTTTAAGAGTTCCGGCGCGACTAACGGCTCCATTTGTTGATGGACGAGAGTATAGTCAAATTGATCATGGCCGGCAGCAACTGGCGTGTGGGTTGTAAAAACGCACATACCGCGAGTTTTCTTTTGGTCAAAGTTATTCATTCGCAAAAGTTCCAGGGTCAAGAAAGCGGCATGGCCTTCATTCATATGATATTTCCTAACTGGCACACCAAGGGTTTTTAAAATTCTTACTCCACCAACGCCCAAAACAATTTCTTGTTTTAATCTGTATTTTGCGTCTCCGCCGTAAAGAAAGTAAGAAATTTTTCGGTCTTTTAAAATATTTTCTTTTAAATCCGTGTCTAAAAAAATAACATGAACAGTTCCGCCCGTGACGCTTTTTACGGTATAAAGCCATGGTTTAATTAAAACTCGGCGGCCACGAATATGCACTTCGGCAGTCACTGGCAGGGGTTTCAAATATTTTTTAGGGTTCCAATTAGCTGGATGTTCGATTTGTTTTCCATCTTTAGTAAGTTCTTGTTTAAAGTATCCTTTGTGGTTTAAAAGAGTAACAGCGACAAAGGGTAGGCCTAAATCCGCGGCCGAACGGACCGCGTCGCCAGCCAAAATTCCTAAACCCCCGCTGTAGGTTGGAATTTCTTCGCGGAGGCCGATTTCCATGGTAAAATAGGCGATCTTTGGCTCGCTCGTTAAATTTTTTAACTCTTTTATTAATGGTTTAACCATACTTTACTTTAAAAATAATTTAAATTATAATTGTGGCAGAAAGATTTATTTTATATTCTTTTATTATATCATAATTTTTAACATTTGACATTTGATTTTTAGCTTTATTTTTTATATTTTCTATGTCTGAATCACAGGTCGAGGAAATCAAAAACCGACTAGACATAGTTGAGGTTATTAGCGAATACGTACCGAACATGAAGCAGGCCGGATCCAATTGGAAAGCGCTTTGTCCGTTTCATAATGAGAAGACGCCTTCTTTTATGGTTTCTCGCGACAAGCAGATTTGGCATTGTTTTGGCTGCGGCGAAGGAGGCGATGTGATTAGTTTTGTCCAAAAAATGGAAAATATTGAATTTCCAGAAGCCTTGAAAATTTTAGCCAAGCGGGCTGGCGTTATTTTACGTTACGAGGATAAGAATATTACTAGTCAAAAAACGAGACTTTTGGACATTTTAGAAGCGGCAGCAAAATTTTATCATAGTAATTTATTAAATTCGGCTGAGGCAGCGGTAGCTCGGGAGTATTTATTTAAAAAACGAGGCCTAGCCGAAGAAACGGTGGAAAAATTTTTTCTTGGTTTTGCTCCAAATTCATGGGACAGCACGCTGAAATTTTTGCGCAATAAGGGTTACACCGAAAAGGATATTTTTTTGGCTGGTCTTTCTGTTAAAAAAGAACGCGGTTCAGGGTTTTATGACAGATTTAGGGAAAGAATAATGTTTCCAATCCGCAATGTGCATGGTAATGTGGTTGGCTTTACTGGCCGCTTTCTACCAGAAGCAGAGAAAAAAGAAAATAATACTGGTGGAAAATATGTTAATACGCCGCAGACGATGGTGTATGATAAAAGTCGAGTTATTTATGGTTTGGATTTGGCAAAACAAGAAATCAAAAAAGAAAATTTAGCAGTAATGGTTGAGGGTAATATGGATGTTATTGCTTCGCATCAAGCTGGCGTGCAAAATGTTGTCGCTTCGTCTGGAACAGCTATGACCGTAGAACAAGTAAATCTTTTAAAAAGATATTCACCAAATCTTGCCATTGCTTTTGACGCTGATTTGGCCGGGAATACAGCCGCCATGCGCGGAATTGATACGGCGCTTCAAGAGGGGATCAATGTCAAAGTGATAATGCTTTCACCTGAAATCGGCAAAGATCCGGATGAATATATTAAAAAAAACCCAAATCTTTGGCGTGAAGCAATTGCAAATTCTATGGCCTTCATGGATTATTACATTAAAAAAACCCTTGCTAATTTTGATTTGAGAAAAGTAGAAGAAAAAAAGAAAGCGGCGCAAGATACTTTTAATGCAATTGAAAAAATTCATGATAAAGTTGAACAAACTTTTTATTTAGAAAAATTAGCAAATATTTTAGGAGTGCCAGAGCAAATTTTAAGGGAATTGATGCCTCAAAAAAAATTAACCGTTGCAAACAAAGACCAGTCACACGAAAATGCTAATTTATTTGTGCAAAAAAATCGAGCAAAACTTTTGACAGAAAGATTTTTAGCGCTGCTTTTAAAATATCCTCAGAATTTAAAATACGTTATAGATTATTTAGAACCAACGATGTTGCCGGACGAGATGTCAAGGGGAATTTACAAAACATTAATTTTATATTATAATAAGGCTGTGGATAAAGAAGAAGTTCCTTTTAACATCGATGAAATTTTCCAATCTTTTAGAGATAAAAAATGCATTGATGCTTTGTTACTTTTGGCAGATAAAGATTTTACAAATTTCGATGAAGAGGAAATAAAAGGAGAGGTTTTAAAAAGCGCAGGGGCGTTGCGAGAAAATTACATTTTAGAAGAAAGAAAAAGATTGGAGAGAGAGATGAAAGAAGCAGAGGAGCGTGGTGAACTTTTGAAAGCGAAAGAATTAGTTGAAGAATTTAATAAACTCATTAATATATAAAAACATTAAAGAAAGAAAAAAAAATTAGAGGGGTTAATTTTATTATTAAATTATTAACCATTACAATTTGATTAAAAATGATTTTTACGTAGAAAATTAAGTCATGAATTTAAATTTTTCACACTATTAATTACTTTCTATCGTTAGTCTACCTGTCTATTGTTTTGTTTCAGCCGCTTTGTTATTTATAACTTAACGGACAATTTAATTGATACGGGTAACATTTCATTAGTTTTTTAAATTATTTATTAATATTTTATTAAAATGCAAACGCAAAAAAAGCGCCGGCTTTTAAGAAAACTTAAGAAAAGAAAAAAGGTGAAGCAAAAAAGAGAAATAAAGGCACAGGAAAAAAGAAAAAAGGGCCGTACCAAAAAAACAAAACGTGTTTCAGTACCGAAAATACTACCGCCGAGCGATGAAGAAATTAAAGCCATTTTAGAAAAGGGGCGCATGAGAGGATTTCTGACTTATACAGAAGTTCTTTTTACATTTCCAAATTTAGAAAATTATATAAAAAAGTACGAGGAATTTCTTGATTTAATTGATAAGGCAGGTATTGCTTTAGTTGAAGTTAAACCCGAAATTTTAGGTCGAGGAGAAGAAAGAAAAAAAATTTTAACAGAAATAGGTATTAGTAAAGAAAAGAAAAGATTGGATTTAGGCGATATTTCTGCTGATTCGATTCAAATGTATTTAAGAGAGATTGGCAAAGTGCCGTTGCTTTCTACTGAAGAAGAAATGGCTTTGGCTCGCCGAAAAGACGAAGGAGACAAAGAGGCTGCCCAAAAATTAATGTTAGCCAATTTGCGGTTAGTTGTCTCTATTGCTAAAAAATTTGTTGGAAAAAATCTTTCGCTTGCAGACTTGATTCAAGAAGGCAATATTGGATTGATGCGAGCAGTTGAAAAATTCGATCCAAAGAAAGGTTATAAATTTTCTACGTATGCAACATGGTGGATTAGACAAGCTGTAACAAGAGCTTTGGCTGATCAATCAAGGACAATTAGAATCCCCGTGCATATGGTTGAAACAATTAACCGTTATCAACAAGTAGCAAGACAACTTATTCAGGATTTGGGGCGTGAACCGCTGCCAGAGGAAATTGCCGCAGAAATGGGGGAGGATGTGGAAAAAGTAAAAAATTTAATTCAAATCTCACAGGACACCGTTTCATTAGATACCTCGGTTGGCGATGAAGACGAAGACAGCGTTCTTGAGGATTTTATTGAAGATGTCAAAAACATTTCTCCTGACCGGGCAGCTGCTTTACAACTTTTAAGAGAATACGTCAAAGAGGCTATCAAAGATTTGTTGCCTCGCGAACAAAAAATACTTGAAATGCGTTTCGGTTTAACCGACGGAGTTGCCCATACCCTTGAAGAGGTCGGTCAGGAGTTCGGCGTTACTAGAGAAAGAATAAGACAGATCGAGGCAAAAGCCTTGGAAAAGATACAAGGATTCAAGGGTGTTGAAAAATTAAAAGATTATTAATTATCGTATTTTAAAAATTTGAGGTTCATTCTAAAATTTTATCCTAATTTACGACTAAAAATATTTAAAATCTTAAGATCTAGTGATGCTTATTCAAAAAAGAAAATAAAATTTTAGCTAAATGTTATTGACATAAATTAGTTAAAAAATTAAAATTTTAAAATTTGTCTTTAGTATTCCGGGGTAGCTCAGTGGCAGAGCAGTTGGCTGTTAACCAATTGGTCGTGGGTTCGAATCCCACCCCCGGAGCCATGAAAAAATGGGTACTATTTGGTACTCGTTTTTTCATTTTGAGAAAAAATTAATTTGATTGATTTAAATAATTAATGTATAATATCAATATTCATTGATATTTATCCACAACTACTATGAAATTTAATTGTTGTAAAAATAAAAAATCAAAAAATAATCTGCAGCAGACAACGGAATTTTTAAAAATTATCGCTGATAAAAACCGCCTGCAAATCCTTTGCATGCTAAATAAAGGCGAGAGTTGCGTCTGCGAAATCTGGCAGAATTTAGATTTGCCCCAGAATCTCATATCTCATCACCTCAAAGTGTTAAAAGATTTTAATCTGGTAAAATCTAAAAAGGATGGTACTAAGGTTATCTATTCAATTAATCAAAAAGAGATTAATAAATATAGTTCGCTTTTAGCGTACTATTTAACCAAATAAAATTATGATTATCAAAATTTTAGGTTCCGGCTGCCCCAAGTGCTTGCAGCTGGAAGAAAACGCCAAACAAGCTGTTAAAGAGTTAGGCAAAGAAAATGATGTTAAAGTTGAACATGTTTTTGACATTGCCCAAATAACTGAATACGGGGTAATGTCTACCCCGGCCATTGTGATAGATGAAGAAGTTAAAGCCAGTGGCAGAATTCCTGAAATTGAAGAAATTAAATCCTGGCTTAAATAATTAAAAAATAATCCTTAATAATTTCTATGAAAAAAGAAATTAATATTTTTATTTTTCTTTTGGGGCTGTTTTTATTGTTTTACTTCATGCCGATGAATTCAGCTTTATTCACTGGTGCTATTTTATCTGGTTTCCAGTTGCTGCACGAATACGCCCGCCAGCATGTTTTAACTTGCCTTTTGCCGGCTTTTTTTATTGCCGG
>JBBIUS010000020.1:0-13803 GCA_037440105.1 Candidatus Falkowiibacteriota bacterium | reverse complement strand
TCACTGCTAAACTTAATCTTCTCTATCAAGCGCATAAAGCTAAATCCCTAAAAGTCGAGGTAGAGAAAAAATTATCGCCGATTTCGGTTACATTTTTAGGTGACCCAACCAAGTTAATTTCGGTTACTTAGTTAAATGATTTGACACGAGCCCTGCCGCGAAAGTATAACCTATTTGAGGATTAACCTGACTTTGATTTACGCCAGATATCCCGTATTCTACGGGGTCTTCAATAGTTGAAATATTAACTTCTGGCTTATTGAGCATGTTTAAAATTGTATACAAAGTAGTGGTTTTGCCGCAGCCCGTTGGGCCAACAACTAAAATCATTCCCTGCGGTTTTTTAATTTCATTTTTCACTATTTCGCATGGCTCTGGCTGCAGTCCTAACTCTTCAAGAGTTAAAATTTTTGTTTCCTGCCGCAGAATGCGCAAAACAACTTTTTCGCCCCCCCCAAAAAGAGGAATAATAGAAACCCGAATAGACACTTTATAATCAGGCCCTGCCATGTTAAACCTGCCGTCCTGCGGCAGACGGTGCTCATCAACTTTTAAAGAAGATAAAATTTTTATTCTGGTTACTATACCAGCATGCAATTCTTTATTAAGGGAAATAATCTCTCTTAAAATTCCGTCCACCCTGTAGCGAATTAATGATCTGTCAGATTTTGGCTCAATGTGAATGTCGGAAGCCCCTTCTCTAACAGCGTTTTCTATCAAGCCACGGGTAATCTCTATTACATTTACTCCGCTTCCGTCAAGTTTTATTTTTTTAACCTCGGCCTCTATATCTTTGCGATATAAATTAAGAGCAAAATTTATGCCGGCCGGCGTGCTAAAAAATAAGTTAATTTTCAAATCTTCTTTTCTCTTAATAAATTCGATAATCTGCAAATTTGGTGCAAGGCAAGTGGCAATGTTTAACTCGCCTTCGCCTTTTTCAAAAGCAATTAACTGATGCTCGGCTGCAATATTTTGAGGAATAATTTCCAAAACATCTGGATTAATTACTTTATTTTCCAATAAATAAAAGGGAAACCGTAGAATGACGCGGCTCCCTTATACAAATTTTCTTGGGTAATAATTTTTCTTGAGACTAAAAATTCTTCCAAGGAAATTTTTTGTTTTTGAGAATCAGAAAAAGCCTTTTCCAAATCTGCACTCTTTAATAATTTTTGCGAAATAATAATCTCTTTTAAATCTCCAAGCGGAAGCATAAAATTTTATTGACCTTTTAAAAACGCCTCTTGCGATTATTTTATTCAGATATATAAGCGTGCGCCACCTCTGATTCTACTAAGCCATTTTTTACTAACTGTTTTAAATCTTGTTCCATGGTTACCATTCCTTTTCCAGCGCTGGTTTGGATGACTGTGTTAATTTGGGCTGTTTTTTGCTCTCTGATCAAATTTGCTACGGCTGGTGTATTAATTAAAATTTCTTTCGCGGCAACTCTCCCCCCGCCAATCTTTGACAGAAGCCGCTGAGAAATAACACCGGCTAAAACCATAGATAATTGAAGTCGAATCTGCATCTGTTGATGCGGCGGGAAAACATCGATAATGCGGTCAACAGTTTGAGCCGCGCTGTAAGTGTGCAGCGTAGCCAAAACCAAATGGCCCGTTTCAGCCAAAGTCAAGGCGGCAGCAATTGTTTCAAGATCGCGCATTTCTCCAACCATAATAACATTCGGATCCTGACGCAGCACATGTTTAAGTCCCTCGGCGAATGAAAGCATGTCAGATCCCAACTCTCTTTGTTTAATAATGCTTCTCTCAGAAACAAACAAAAACTCTATTGGGTCTTCTAATGTTATAATGTTGCAGACGCGTTCTTTGTTTATTTGGTTGATTATAGCTGCCAAAGTCGTTGATTTACCATGGCCGGTCGGACCGGTAACTAGGATTAATCCTTGCGGCAACCTTGAAAGTTCATAAACAACCGACGGCATCATAATCTCCTCAAGCGTTGGAATCACGGGAGGGATAACGCGAGCAACCAAACCCACGTTCCCTTTTTCAAAATGCAAATTAACTCTAAAACGCGAACCGTCAACTTCGCGAGATAAGTCCAGTTCGCGATTTCTGACAAACTTTTCTTTTTGATCTGGCAGTAAAATTTCAAAAATTATTTTTTCTAACTCTTTTGGTTTTAAAACCGGCTTTTCTTCGACTTCAGTAAGTTCGCCGTCAACCCGCAAAATCGGACGGCGGTTAGCTGCTAAATGAAGATCAGATGATTTTCTTTGAATAGCAATTTGAAAGAGGTCATTAAGATGCATATTTTGTTATTAAATTCCAAATCCCAAGCACCAAATCACAAATAATATCTAAATTCAAAATTTTAAATGTTTTGAATTTTGATTATTGGAATTTTGAATTTGTTTGGAGTTTGGAATTTGTGATTTTGAGATTTTTTATAAGAATAATTTTAATCCCATTCTTTTGCCTTAAGTGCCGCCAGGGCCGCCGCCACCTGCGCTTCCTGTTTGCTTGATCCCTCGCCAACGGCAACCAACTCTTTTTCTAAAT
Source organism: Candidatus Falkowiibacteriota bacterium (assembly GCA_037440105.1). Lineage (GTDB taxonomy): Bacteria > Patescibacteriota > Patescibacteriia > XYB2-FULL-38-15 > XYB2-FULL-38-15 > JBBIUS01. Next base: position 11,272 of record JBBIUS010000020.1, on the reverse strand, counting down.
AAACGCCCACCTTAAACCGTTTTGCGTGGTCTGGCCCGGTTTCTTCTAAAACTTTATAGGCGGGCGTAATGCCAAACTTTTCTTGAGCAATCTCCTGAAATTTGCTTTTTGGATCAAGATATAACCCATGCTCCAAAATGTACGGCAATTTAACAATCAAAAATTTTTTAATGAAATCGCGCGCTACAACGTAACCTTGGTCCAAATAAATTGCCCCTACTAAAGCTTCAAAAGCATTAGCCAAAATATACTGCCTTGCTTTTGAATCAGGCGGCTCTTTTGCCTCTCCTTTACTTAAATAAAGATGTTTTTCCAACCCCAAATCCCGCGCCACCTCTGACAGCATTTTGGCATTAACTAAACTTGCCCGCCAATTCGTCAGTTCGCCTTCTGGGTTAGGATAATTTTGGTAAAGGTGCTCTGTAATAATTAATTCCAGGACAGCGTCTCCCAGAAATTCCAATCTTTCATTATGTGGTAGTTTAAAACTCGGATTCTCATTTAAATAAGAGCGGTGCACAAATGATTGGATTAAAAGATCCTGATTTTTGAACTTAATACCTATTTTTTCCTCCAACTTGGAAAAATCTTTCATATTGTCAAGGTGACGTCAATCGCTAAACTATTACGCTAAAAAACGCTAAATTTTCGCACCTTCTCGCGTAATTAATTTCGCGATTGGCTTCATTTCTTATTTTTTTCTTTAACTTCCTCTTTTATTTCTCCGCTCGCGACCATATCTTTATAAATCGCTCCCAGCACTCCGTTAACAAATTTCCCAGATGATTCGCTACCAAAAGTTTTTGCCAATTCAATGGCTTCGTTTATCGCAACTCGAGCAGGCACCCCGCCTGAAAATTTCAATTCATATAATCCAAGACGCAGGACATTGCGGTCAACAATAGTAATTTTTTCAATCGGCCACTCTGGGGCATATTTTGTAATTAATGCATCAACCGCTCTCAGATTTTTTTCTACTCCTTCAATTAATTCAAAAACAAAATCATTGTTTTCTGGGTCCAAAGAAAACTCTTTTAAAAGATTTTGCCCTATGGATTTAAGTCGCTCTTTTGGCATTCCTTTAAAATCCCACTGATAAAGTGCCTGAAGAGCAACTGTACGAGCTAAATGCCTGTTAGCCATAGTTACAAGGTTTGGTGAATCGCTAAAATTTTTCGCTAAAACACGCTAAATTTTCAACTTCCTCTTAATCCCCTCCTTTCCAAGGAGAGGATGGGGTGGTTCTGGTTCGCGTAATTTAGCGTAATTAATTTCGCGATTGACTTTTTCCCTTTATTTCTTTTTCTTCGGCTGTTTTATCTTCAACGCTTCACGCCCAGAATAAGTACCGCAAAATCTGCAGACATGATGCGGCAAAACTGGTTTTTTGCATTTTGAGCAAACGGAAAAAACAACTTTCTTCAAAGCGAAATGAGAAGCTCTTCTCTTTTTATGCGATCTTGTCCTCCTGTGTCCTGGTAGTCCCATATTTTCATTAAAACAATAAACTATTAACAATTGACCATTGACCCTATTTTCCGTCAATCAGTTAATAGTAAACAGTTAATTGTTAATTGTTATCTAAACAAATGTTACCGAAGCCACCGTATCATCTCTCTCCTTAAACCTCATCAATCTCACACCTTGCGTTGCTCGGCCTAAAATTGAAACGCTTTTAAACGGTAACCTAATTACTTGACCAAATTTTGAAATAATAATCAAATCTCTTTCATCGCCTGACGAAACAACTTGAGCATAAATGATTCTACCGGTCTTTGAAGTAATTTTTGCCGTTTTAATGCCCGAGCCGCCGCGTCCCTGCACTTTATAATTTTTAAGGTTTGTTCTTTTGCCAAAACCATTTTCTGTGGCTACTAACAAATCAAGTAACTTTTTCCCAACAAGAGAAATATCAACCACGTCCATACCCACAACTGCATCGCCTTTTTTTAATCTAATGCCGCGGACGCCGGCTGCCGCTCGTCCCATTGGCCTGACATTTTTTTCTTTAAATCTTATTGATTGACCGCCGGCTGTTACAAGAATAATATCATCGCCCCCAGTTGAAGGCTTTACCCATTCTAAATAATCGTCACCTTTTAATTTAATAGCAATCAATCCTGAACGTCTAACATTTTCAAAATCTGAGATATCAACTTTTTTGATAATCCCGTTCTTTGTCACCATAACTAAAAATTTGCATTTTTCTTCACTCAATTCGGCCAATGAAAGAATTGAAGAAACTTTTTCATTTGGCGCTAACTGTAAAAAATTAACTAAAGCCTGACCTTTGGCTGTTCGCGAAGCAAGAGGCACGTCATAAGCCTTGAGCTGAAAAACTCTCCCCCGAGTTGTAAAGAAAAGAAGATCAGCATGCGTGGTTGTGCCTAAAAGATGCTCAACAACATCTTCTTCTTTTGTTGTGAGGCCAATCACGCCTTTGCCTCCTCTTGCTTGGGTTTTAAATGTCTGAGGAGGCAAACGCTTAATATAACCATCCCGCGTAACCATAATAATAGTTGGTTCATTAGGGACCAAATCTTCAGCAGAAAACTCCTTAACTCCGTGAGCTATAATCTGGGTCTTTCGTTCATCGCCAAATTTTGCTTTTATTTCTTCTGTTTCTTTTTTAACGATTCCTAAAATCTTTTTTGGCGAAGCTAAAATTGACTCTAACTCACGAATCAAGGCTAATTTTTCTTTCAGTTCTTGCTCAATTTTCATCCGCTCCAAATTTGCTAACTGCTGAAGTTTCATTTCAAGAATTGCCACTGCCTGAATTTCAGTTAATTTAAATTTTTTAATCAAATTAATTTTTGCTTCTTCCCGATCGCGCGATTTTTTAATCAATTTAATAACTGCGTCAATGTTATCAACCGCGATTTTTAATCCTTTTAAAATATGGGCTCGCTCTTTTGCTCGGGTCAAGTCATACTGGCATCTTTTCCTTACCACTTCTTCGCGATACTTAATGTAATATTCAAGAATTCCTTTAAGAGTCAAAACCTTTGGTTGAATTCCATCAACTAGGGCCAAAATATTAACATGAAAAGTGTCTTGAAGCGGTGTTAAATTAAAAAGGCGGTTTAAAATTTTTTTAGGATAAGAATCTTTTTTTAATTCAATGACAACGCGCACTCCTTCTTTGCTTGACTCATCTCTAAGATCGCGAATCCCTTCAATCTTTTTCTCTCGGACAAGGTCGGCAATTTTTTCAAGGAGCGCCGCCTTATTAATCTGAAAAGGTATCTCAGAAACAATAATTTTAAAATGGCCGGCTTTATCTTCAACAATCTCTGTCTTCGCCCGCATAACAATGCTCCCTTTACCTGTGGCATAGGCCTGCTTAATTTCATTTATGTCATAAATAATTCCGCCAGTTGGGAAATCCGGCCCTTTAATAAATTTCATTAAATCTTCAATAGTACAATCAGGATAATCAATTAAATAGTTAATCCCGTCGCAAAGTTCCCCGAGATTGTGGGGAGGAATATTAGTAGCCATGCCAACCGCGATACCCATAGTTCCGTTCAAAAGAAGATTTGGCAATTTTGAAGGAAGAACTTGCGGCTCTTTTTGGGTTCCATCATAATTTGGAACAAAATTAACTGTTTCCTTTTCAATATCAGCCAACATCTCTTCAGCAATGGGCTTTAGTTTACATTCAGTATATCTCATAGCCGCTGGCGCATCACCGTCCATTGAGCCAAAATTTCCTTGGCCCCAAATCAATGGATAGCGCAAAGTAAAATCTTGAGCCATTCTAACCATTGAATCATAAACCGCTATATCACCATGGGGATGATATTTGCCTAAAACTTCACCAACAACTGTTGCTGATTTTCTAAATTTAGCGCCGGCTTTTAAGCCCATATTCCACATAGCATACAAAATCCGCCGATGGACCGGCTTTAAGCCATCGCGCACATCCGGCAGAGCCCGAGCAATTATTACAGACATCGCATAATCCAAATATGATTCTTGTGCCTCCTCCGTGATTGAACGCGGCTCAATCCTGCCAATTTCTAGTATTTTTTCTTCATTTTTGTTTTTTTCTTTTGATTTCATTCTGTTGTATTTTCTTGATTCAAATTATTTTTTTCATTTGCTGCTTCTAAAACTTTCGTTTTAAGTTTGTTTATCTTTTCCTCGTTTAAAACTGAAGCAGAGTTAGGAAAATCTTTCTCCTGCCAAAATTCTGGAAAATCAACCAGATCTTGCTTAATTCCAGCGAAAATATTTTCTTCATTTTTGCTGCTTTGAGCAAATAAACTATGCTTTAAAATAGAAAGCCAACCCAAAAAAATAAAACCAGTTAAAACGACGATTAAAACCCACATCAAAGTTTTTCTCTTTTCAGCTGATAAATTTTCTACCTTTGAAAAAGGTTCTGTTGGCCTTGCTCTTTCTAAAACTGGCTGAATTATTTTAGGTTCGCCCAGATTGACTTCTGGTAATTTAAAATCTGACTCTAAATAATGACTCTTTGCAAAATCAGGGACTGTTCTTAAAGAGTTGGCTTCGGCCTGATTCAAAAAAATATCTTCTTGGCTATTTTTGTTTGTTATTTCTGCTTCAAATTTTTGCTTTTTCTTTAAGTTACTAACAACATAAACCGGAATGTCAAATTCCTTTTTGGAACTCTTTTTTTCGCGAGCAACGGTTTTTTTTCTTTTAATTCCTTTAGGCATATTAAAAACAACGGGTCATCCATTAATCGTAAATAGGATTTCTTATACTATTTCGTAAATTTTATAAAACTTAACTTTTCTCAAACAAGATTACTTTTATTTCTTCTTTAGGTAAATCTTTTTTAGAAATCTTTAATTTAGATAACTTTTCTGCTTTCCCCGCGCCCATCTCTTTTAAAAATTTATCTACTGGGTCTATGTCTAATTTTAAGCCAGGAATTTTATAATGCATCGGAATGACTATTCTTGGCTCAATTTGATTTATTATTTCTACTGCTTCGCGAGCTCCAACAGTATAGACACCGCCAACTGGAATCAGCAAAATATCAACGCCTTCCAACTTTGTTATTTGCTCTTCATCTAATGTATGGCCTAAATCGCCAAGATGAGCAACTGAAATTCCATCTATCTCAATCCTACAAATTATATTTTCTCCTCTTTCCCTTCCCTCATTTTTGTCGTGCCAAGATGGAATGCCATAAACAAAAACTCCTTTTATTTCATATTCTCCAGGACTAGAAATGATAAAAGGTCCCTTTTCAGATGTGCCGCGCACCGCTGCCGTATTATTATGGTCATAGTGATTGTGGCTTACAGTTACAATATCAGCCGACAGTCGCGGCAGTTTAAAACCAACTGATGAGTCATAAGGATCAGTAACAATTGTTACTTCTTTATCTTGTATTTTAAAACAAGAATGGCCAAGCCAAGTTATTGTCATAAATTAAACCAAAAATTATAAACCAAAGACCAAAAACATAAATTTCTAAATGGCTAAACTATTTTTTTAGACAGTTTATCGACAGTTTATCGTCTGAGATTTATCGTTTAGCGCGGCGCGTATCGTTTGTGGTTGAACGTCTGGCAATAAACGATTTGACAAAACGGGTAGCGATAAACCATAAACGACAAACGTTTAACCATTTTTAAGTTTGCGTTTTTAATTTTTGGTTTTTTATTTTTAATTTATTTAGTATGCTTCCGGACTTTCAATTACCCCTCGATAAAAATCGACAACCTGTTCTATATCTTTCAAATTAATATCTTGCTCAACAATACTCCAGCCTTGTTCAATTGTTTTTACTTTATCTAAAATCTCTGCCCGCCACTTAGGGTTTTCATTCGCTATTCTCTTCAGTTCCTCAATCTTGGCAACCATTGCTTTCTGTTCAGCACCCCACTTTTCAAATAATTTTTGATATTCCTCTTTCTTTTCTCCTAAAATTAATTTATTAACTTCCTCTTTAGTTTGAGAAAGCGTGGAAATCACTGTCTCATTAAGAAAAAATTTTTCATCCGGAGAAAAACACTTTTCCATTAAGCCGCACATCCGATACTCTCTAAGGCAATGCCCGCCGCCTTTTACTTTGCAAGAAAAATATTTATCATGGAGTTCTTTTGGTAAATTTTTTTCAAAATATTCTGCCTCATGCGGTCGGCCGTACTTCTCATACATTTCTTCCCATGACTTTCGATAAGGCCATATTTCCTTTCCGAATTCTGCGATTGCTTCCTCAACTTTAGAACAGGCGATTTTTTTATCCTTTAAAAAATCAGCTTGCTTCTTTTTCATTTTTTCTTTCTTTTCCGCCGGAAATGTAATAGGCGCTTTTTCGATCATTTCCGCAATTAAATTTAATGTAAACTGACACGGGTGTTCTATTTTAAATGGCCACATAAAAATTAAAACAAAATGCAAAATTATTAATTAAATATTAGCATAAATTTGAAAGAAAGTAAAATCTTTTTCTTGCGCAAGATAAATCACAAGCAAAACTCAATTCTAATATAAAATAAGCCCAATCACAGGCATCAAGTATCTTTATGGGCTGACGCACTTAGCGCATTGCAAACAATAACGGACTTATAACCCAATGCAAAACAAAAATTTGCCTTAAATTTCTTCCAAAATTTTTCTTTTTATTTTCTTTTCCCATGCTTTATAAATTTCCCCCCCAAAAAAAAGAACAACTAAAGATAAAATAAAGCCAGCAATCACATCAACAACATAATGGTACCTCAAATAAACTGTAGAAAAAATGAGAGCAGTAATAATAGGCAAATAAATAAAAAAGAGGCGCCGCCTAAAACGAAAAGAAAGAAAAAGAACCACTAAAGAAACGGCGGTATGGGCGCTCGGAAAAGCATCCCTTTTTATTCCTTCAAGGCTGTTCAAAATTTTTTGAATAGAATCAGTAATAAAACTCCCTTCAAGCGGTCCATTTTGCAAAGGAGCAAGGGCGAATCTTGGGCCTAGGGCCGGCACAAAAATATATCCAATAAAAGAAAGATAAAAGCAAAGGATGATTAAAAATAAAGATATACCAAATTTTTCTTTTTCTTTTTTAGCCAGAGGAATTAAAAGAAAAAAGGGCAAAAAGTAATAAGAAATATAGGCTATCTGTAAAACATCTGTAAGCCACGGCTTTGAAAAATTTTCAAGCCAAACCGTTGGATGAAGCCCAAAAAGAGAGTAGTCTGCTTTGATTAAAAAATAATCTCCGTCAATTGGATTGATAAAAGGAACCAAATTATCGCAAAGACTATCAAAAAGAACAAATACTAATAACGCAGGGAAGATAAAGTTATGCAAGGTTTTAAAAATTACACCGTGTTTTTCACTTGTAAAAACAAGAAAAAAAATGATACCCGAGAGGAAAAGATAAAGAATTAACAACATTTCCCATTTAGGAATTTGACGCCGAAAGAAAAGATTAAGAAGAATCAAAAAAAATAAAAAAAGCAAAGATAAGACATCTGCCGCTCTCCATCTCTTTTGATTTAAATCAACCAGCATAATATACGAATTAAAATTATCTATAATTAGAATTTAACTATTTTACATTATTTTGACCTTTTAAACAAGAGAGTTGCGCCGACTTGAAACAAATTGACGCACTTTGACCTATGATTGAATCGCCATCCCTCTTTAAAACCAAAATAAAAAGAGGGACTTTTTATTTTTAAAGCCCCTATTCTCACTTGTGGGCCAAAAAAGAGATTTTAGGCCCGACTGTGAGAGTAAGCCGGCGCATTTCTCTTGACGCCGCAAAAATTTCTCCGTCTAAGACATAAGTCTGGCAAGTTGAAAACTCAGCTTTAACGGCCTGCGCGTTAAGAAAATCTTTGCCAGATGAAATTTTCCCCTTTAGATAGCGGAAGGCATTCCTCCCCAACTCTGCTTGCGATCTATTGTAGGCAATGAGCAAAAACTTATCAGGGCTTGAAGAGTGATGGAACGGCCGCATGCCAAAGATCAGCCGGTCTACACTTGAGGCAACCAGATGGAGATGCTCTTTGGGCAAAACTTCGCAGCCATCAACTTCAAGCGGGCATTCCACCCTTTCAAGAAGTCTCTGCATTCCCAGAAACGGGAAATTAGATGCAATGACTGCGCGCACGGCTACCCAAAATGATTTGAAAAAAGTCGGGTGGCCGCCACGGTGCGCTTCGCAAACCAAACGAGCTAGCCCACCGTGCAGAAAGACAAAACCATAAATTGGCTTTTCTTTCCCTTCTTGCCAAACTCTAATGACTGAGCCGACTCGGTTTTCACAAGTCCCGTTTACGATTTTGAAATAATTCTCTACAACTTTTGCAGACCAGCCGCACCACTGACCAACAACATTTGTTGTTCCACCATTTAAAAGAGCAATGCTCGGCAATTGGCAATTCTCGCCATAACGATGAAAAATACGAGTCAAAACAAAGTGAAGAGTCCCGTCACCGCCGTGAATTAAGAGAGGATCGACCCCCGCTTGAAGCAGTTTGTCAATTTCTCTATCCAACTCTTTCTCATCCCTTGTTATCCGGTGAAGGCTCCCCACAAAGTAGTCAAAGCGCCTCAAAGAAGAAGAGGAGACCTTGCCGGCCCTGGGATTACTTATTACTCCAATTTTCATGACTTAAGCCCTTTTTTTCTGAAATGCCATGCAAGACTTGCCAGGGCAAGAAAAACAGAAAGAGGAAGAAAAAGATAATTGACAAAACCAATTAAAACATAAAACAAGGTATGACTCTCAAAAAGCAAAGCAATCAAGGCAAAAATAACTGCCAAATTTTCCGGGATTGTCTTAAGTTTGCCAAAATCATTCGCCTTAAAAGAATCTGCCTTAACTTCTGCTTCTGGCTCTTTCATCCGCTTTAAAACATATTTTACTGGTCGAGCTAGAAACAAAAGAACTTCTACGACTGTCAGGGCAGCAACCAAAAACCAGAGTAAATGAGCCGGGGCCAAAAGAAGCCAAAGGGCTGAGATGACACTGCATTTGTCAGAGAGAGGGTCAAGAACTGCCCCAAGACGACTTGTTTGGTTGCGGCTTCTCGCAAAGATGCCGTCAAAGAGATCCAGCCACCAGCCAAAAAGATGGCAGATTAAGCCAAGCCCATAAAATCCCTGCCAAATTAAAAGAGCGGTTGGTAAAACAAGAACCAATCTCAAAAAGGTAAGGTGGTTTGGCTTAAGCCACAAAGGAAAAAAGGGTGAAAGTTTAGCAATTTGCATCTGAGCGCCTTTTGTTAACTCTGTCCACGTCTGCATGGAATCCCTCCTTGATTTTAAAGAACAGAATTTGCTCAAATTGTAAGTCTTTTAAATTTCTCTGTCAAGAATCATCTCTGGAATGTCAACGGGAAGTTAAAACGTCCATCTGCGGTTAGTAAGAAAACAGCGAAAGCCAATTATGGGGTTTAAAATAAATTGAGCTAAAAGATACCAAAGGCCAAAAACCTCAACCAAAACAGTAATTAAAATAACATTTAAAGACATGCCACTTAGGGCAATAGAAAAATATTTAAAATACTGCCTTAATCTCTCCTTTGATTCGCTAGCAAAAGTCCAAGTTCGGTTAAACAAAAAACCGAGGGAGACAGAAAAAATAAAACCCAAAACAACTGCCAGTCGATAATGAAAATGCAAAAACTCAACTGAAAACAAAACTGTTCCCAAATTAAGCGGAACAGTCAAGCAACCTACTAAAAAATATTTTAAAAGTTTTTTAAACAAATTGTTTAAATATGAACATTTATTATTAAAAAATCTCCGTCTCCTCACTGCTCTTCTTTATCAAGCAATTTTAAATACCTCGCGTTTTTGATTCCTGCGACCAAAAGGTTTAAAAATGCGAGAATAACTGATACCAAGCCCACGAAATCTACGACGCTCAAAGCATATCCAAAAAATTGAAGCATTGGGTTGCCAAGCCATAATATGATCGTACAAAAAATGCAGAGAAGACGCATTTCTGTTGGCGCTATCACTCTACCGTAGGAAATTTTAAATTGATGTTCAAATACCGCAAATAAACTCGCCTGAAATAGTAATAAATAATAACTCATTAAGACAAAAAAAAGGATAATGGTGTCTACAAATCCAGACATGATTAACCCGAAAAAAACACAAAGCATCGCAATCGAATCCACAAAATGATCAAGATAATAGCCATATCTCGGCCGTTCAATCTTGCGAACTCTTGCAACTGTGCCATCAAGCGAATCTCCAAACCAATGTAATATCCATCCTCCTACGGCGACCCATAAAAGATCATGGTAAAAACGCGCAAAAAAATATGCCACACCAATAATTATAGCTGAAACAAGGGCTAGCCCCGTCAGCATATCAGGAGTTACCCAAAAAGGCAGCCGCTTGGCAATATAAACAAGGAGTCTCTTTTCATACGCTCCTGTAAGCGATTTTTGCTCGTGTTCAATGTTAAAAGAATACTCTTTCATATCAAAATTTAAAAAGGCAAACCACAACAATTGAACTATTATCATTTAGCAATAGTACTTGCTGTTATTTTTAACAATTTTCCTGACTAGGCTCTGACTAGGCTTTATTTATAGGTTCATGCGCTGCGTTCTTTTTCCTTTAGGAACTAACTGAATCATTTCTCCATATTTTAAATATTCCTCTAGCCGACAGGACCTAACTAAGCGGCCATTCCATACACACATGTCAGGACAGCCATCACACATATTAACTCGACCATCTGGTAATGTATCATTTGGTTGCAAAATGCCTATTCCTTGAAATCTCAGTTTGTTAAATAATAATGTCATATCAAAAAGATATTTTAAAAGAGCATGCCGAGTACCGCGATCAAAAAGCCACATCCAGCTTAACCAGCTCCATACTCCTAATTTAGATGGTCTTGAACAAGAGTAATAACGGCCTCTTATGAAATGAGAGAACATTTGTACTATTTCCACCAATTTTGGACCCGCATATCCATATACTCGCCTGGGTGTACCTAAATAGCCAGCACCCAACCATTTAAAAGAATCTGGCACTTCTGTCCCATTTAAATAAGCATACGGCGCAAAGTTAGGATGAGCTTCTCTAATTTTCGCTATAATCTCGTGCGCAGTAATTTCTCTTTCTTTGACATTGGATTGAAAATAGCAAATTTTATTATCGGATAACCTTTCCCCCCGTGTCAAATCATTTAACTAGGTAACCGAAATTAACTTGGTTGGGTCACCTAAAAATGTAACCGAAATCGGCGATAATTTTTTCTCTACCTCGACTTTTAGGGATTTAGCTTTATGCGCTTGATAGAGAAGATTAAGTTTAGCAGTGA
>JBBIUS010000019.1:0-14483 GCA_037440105.1 Candidatus Falkowiibacteriota bacterium | reverse complement strand
TGCGCCCGCCTGATAATTTGGGCGTATTTTTTAATTGTCTCAGGACCAATATCCAAAAGAGCGTAAGGTTTTTTACAAAGCAGAGCAGGCTTTTTTGGCACATTTACAACCCATGCTTTTTTGCCTTTAAAATCGCCTACTACAAAATCAATCGGCAGAATTATTTTTTTATTTTTTAAAAATTTTTTAGCAGTTTTTAATTCTTTTGGCTCATAAATCGAGGCACCGATGTCATAGCCAGCCGCTTTGAAAAAATTATTTACCAAAGCGCCGCCGAGCAATAAATAATTCACCTTTTTCAATAAATTTTTAATTACGCCAATTTTAGTTGAAATCTTGACTCCGCCAATCAAAGCAACAAATGGTTTTTTTGGTTTGGCGAGCAATCCGCCTAAAACACTTAATTCTTTCTCCATTAAAATCCCTGCAAAACTTGGCAAAAATTTTGGTACGCTAACAATTGAAGCATGAGCCCGATGAGCCGCAGCAAATGCATCATTAACATAGATTTCAGCTAAACTTGCTAATTCTTTGGCAAATTTTATGTCATTTTTTTCCTCGCCCGGATGAAAGCGCAGATTTTCAAGCAACACTATTTCTCCATTTTTCATTTGCTCAATCTTTTTTACTACTTTTTGGCCAACGCAGTCACCAAGCACTGTCACTTTTTTCCCTAAAATCTTTGTAAGAACCGCGCCGACTGGTTTCATACTTAACGCCGCTTTCCTTTTCCCGCCAGGGTCTCCAAGATGACTCATTAATATTACTTTTGCCTCGCTCCCAGACAAATAATTAATTGTTGGCGCCGCTGCCTGGACCCTTGTAACATCCGCAATTTTTCCTTTTGAAAAAGGCACATTAAAATCAACGCGGACTAAAACTTTTTTTCCTTTTAGATCTCTGATTTGTTTGATGGTTTTTAGTTTCATATTTTAGTAACCCGTAACGCGTAACCCGTAACCAGTAATTTTGATAATCAATTTATTACGCGTTACCCGTTACTCGTTACGCGTTACCTTTAAAATTTATTTTTCCCCTTCTATCTCATCTAGTTCCCACGTCGCGCCGGAAATTTTTTCTATCACCACCTCGGCCTTTTCCGCCGCCGTTCCACGCGCCAAAACACCAATATTAAATTTCAAATTCTCCGGATTAATTTCTGAACCATGTTCTATCACACTGCCAAGGCCAATCAGAATTTTTGTCACTGATTTTAAATTGTTTTTCTCTGCGTGTTCTAAAACTAATTTTAAAATTCTATCTGCCTCGTGGAGGTCGTGCATAGGTTTGTATTTAGTATCTAGTATCTAGTATTTGATATTTGGTCTAAATTAAAGTTAAATACTAAATACAAAATACGAAATACCAGATACTTCAATGCGTAGCACACGTCATACATGGATCATACGCCCGAACCATCATATTTATTTTCCACTTACGGTCACGTTCATTTTTAACCTTTGCTTCGCTTAAATATTTTTTTAAATCATTTTCCAAATTATCCAAAAATTGGGCAGTGGGCGTAATAATGTTGCAGTTGCGAATCAGGCCGTAGCGGTCAATTTCATAATAATGGTAAAGAGTGCCGCGAGGCGCTTCAGTCGCAGCCAAACCGCGACCATTTTTTAAAGTATACTTTACCATTAGGAGCCGCGATTTTTCTTTTAGATATTCTTTAAGCAATTTTTGCACTTCTTCGATGCAATGAACCAACTCCACGGCTTGCGCGTAAATGTTGTGGAAGGTGTTGTATGTAAGAACTACCTTCCCTCCACGCGGGCTAAAGCCCGCGGCTACCTCTTTACGCAAATCGGTAGCCGCACCCTTTAGGGTGCGCCCAGCCATTTTTCCATATGAATCGGTAGCCGCACCCTTTAGGGTGTGCCCACCAAAGAAATCCAAAAATTTCTTTGCTTCTGAATTTAAAAGATGATGGCTCAAATTTAATCTTGCAATCGCCCCAACCATAAAACTTTTTCCTTTATGAGCGACTCTTTTTGTTGGATCGTAACTTGACTGTTTCTCAACTAATTCTTTATAAAAATCTTCCACTTTTAAAGTTCTGCCGTCTGTTGAAGAAAGTTTGCCGTTATAAAATGCATATTCATTTTTATCAGCCACAGCAACAAATTCCACTTGACGCTCATATTTTGGATAATCAAGTTTTTGAAAAAATTCTGCCACTCCCAATGACGCGCCAAGCACTAATGTAGATTGAGCCAATAACTTTTTTAAATCGCTGTCAGAAGGCGCTTTTCTAAAACCGCCGATTTCTGTGGAAATTAAATGCATGTCTCTTCCGCCAACCACATCTTTAATTTTATTTCCAAAATCACGAATTAAAACAATCTGCTTTGTCAAACCAGGATATTTTTTAATTAAATCAACATCGCTTTCATATTTGAAAAAATCTCCAAGCGACAAAAAGAAAAGATGCGCCGCGTGGGATTGAATTGGCTCAGCCAAAAGCAAAATTTTCCGAAGCCGCTCTGCCTGCGGTGTTATTTTTACGCGAAGAGCATTCTCAATTGCCTTAATGCTTGTCAGATTATGCACCACTGAACAGATGCCGCAAATCCTTGATGTTACAATCGGCGCTTCAATGTAGTTGCGGTTTAAAATTATTGATTCAATCATCCGCGCGCCAATCGTAATTTTCATTTTAGCACTACGAATATCACCACGCAGCATGTCCGCAAAAAAACTCGCATGCCCTTCAATTTTTGCAAGATGACTTATTTTTATTTTCATATTAAGCAATTATACCATAAAAAAGATAAATAAAAAAACGACACGCGACACAAATATCCCCTCTCCCCTGCGGAAGAGGCTGGGAGGGGGTAATATTTATTTTTTAAAAAAATAAAAAAGAGACCCTTGCCCCAACACACGCTTGTTAGACGTAGTTGAGACAAGGGTCTGCGAAGGGGCAAAGCGCCAAAGGAACCGAGCGACCCGGCCGTTTCTTAGGGCCGAGTTACCCATGATCAAAGGACACTCTTGCGGCGAAGCACCCGGCAGGAGTTGACCCAGCCGAGGTCGAGCCAGTCCCAGCTCTGCACCCAGCGGTCGCCGAACCAGCGGACGCACACGACGCCCTCGCGGTCGTCCGGCTTGCGCCAGTCAGTAAAAATGAACTCAACCTCACCGTCGAGCACGGGCGGGATGTCCTGCCAGTGCTCCAGGAAACGCTGGCCATCCTCTTCGCCGAGGTTGGCCCGCATCTCCTTGGCCCGCTCCACCATCACGTCGCCACGGACCGAGGTCTCACCTTCCCGGAGGAAGGAGAGCACCTCATAGGTGACGCCGCCGACCGTGATCTCGGTCGGGAGCTCGGGTGTCTTCACCTCGGCCTCGCCCCGAACGACCTGCAGAATCTGGGCGAGCAAGTCGCCGCCGCAGAGCTCCTTCACGTCGGCGTTCGTCCAGCCGTTCCTGCCGAACGCCATCGCGAGCTTGTGCGCCTGACCCGTGGACATCGTGAACTTGTCTTCCATGACACGCTCCTTTCTTTGCAACTCGTCGCCTCGGGCGATTGCGTTGCGTCTTTGGCTGGAACCCATTCCCAGCCTTCTTTCAACACACTGTCATTGCGAGCGAAGCGAAGCAATCTTATAACCGTGAGATTGCCGCGTCGCCTTCGGCTCCTCGCAATGACAAATATACTGGAAGAAAACTGGGAAATTGTCCTTAAATTAGCCAAAATTGAGCTTAAAAGAAAGAACGATTTTATTAACACTTTATAATAGCATATTTTTACATTTCTGTCAACGGTCGGCAACAAAAAAGGAATAGCAAACTTCAGTTCGCGCCCGATTTTGGCGCGGACCAAAGTCTGCTACTCCGTTTTTGAAATAAAAATTTTAACTTTCCAGTTTCAAAAAATCATCTTCACCGCCATAAGTTTCCATAATTTCTGCCAAATATCTTTTACCAACTAATTTTTCCAAATTTCGCAAATGCTTTTTAATCTGTGGGCCAGCGCCTTTGAGCGGGCCGCGGCAGCCATAACAAAATCTTTTACTTCGAAGACAAACTGCTTTGCAACCACCAAGCGTGATTGGCCCCAGGCACGGCTCACCTTTTTGCAATAAGCACTCATAACCTTGCGTCTGGCATTCCCAGCAAACTGGCCTTAGAGGAATTCTTGGTTCGCGGCCAAAAGCAATATCAGAAATGACGCGGTAAAACTCATCTTTGTCAATTGGACAACCGGGAACAGTATAATCAACTTTTACCACCTTCCAGAGCGGCACAACAGCTGGATTTTGAATCCGCTTGTAGCGCGGATAAACATATTTTACTTTTTCACCCTTGCCGCGTTCAGTATAATTTTTAATTTCCTGGACTCCGCCTAAATGGGCGCAACTGCCAATTGCCACTAAAATTTTTGATTTTTTTCGCAGTGTTTTTAAATATTTTACATCCTCATGAGTCAGCGGCGTGCCTTCGACCACAGCCACATCATACCTCGGCCGCTCTCTTTTTTCTTCCGCCCAAGAAAAATTTCCCAATTCAAAAACCTGAAAAAGATGTAATAATCTTTTCCCGAGATTTAGAATTTCCACTTGGCAACCTTCACAGCAGGTCATGCTGGCAATTGCTAATGTTGGTTTTTTCATAAAATTATCTCAAAACGCAAAACTCAAAACGCAAAACCAAAACCTTATAACTTAAAACTTTTTGTTTTTAAGAGTTAGCAAGCAGGCGCCAACATCCTAGATATTTCTTCCAGTTCAGCAAGCAACTGTGAAATTTTGTTGTTCTCAGCCCCTGCGGCATCTCTTAATAAACCGAACCAATATTTACTTTCATTGGCCGATTTCAGTGCAATTTCGTAAAATTTAATAAATTCTCTTTTTGATGACGAGGATTTGGCTTCGACAATATTAGCTCCAATGGAAGTTGCTGATCTTAACAGTTGGTCGGCGATAATCCAATAGACTCTTTTTTCTGGCAGAGTTTCTAAAAATTTAATTACTCGAATTGAAAAATAATAGCACCTTTTTCTAACGTCAGTTTTAGGATTTTGAGTTGTGGTTTTGATATTCGACATTTGAGTTTTGAGTTATTCTTTCAGCATTTCCACAATCTTCTCCCCAAACTCCTTTGCTGCTTCTGGCCCGCAAGCAGTAATAATTTTTCCATCCACTTCTACATTTGCTCCTGTATACTTTGCGCCATGCGCTGTCAAATTTTCTTTTTCACCAAACCAACATGTTGCTTTTTTGCCGCGAAGCAATCCGGCATTTGCCAAAATTGACGGAGCCATGCAGATCGCCGCCACAACTTTGCCAGCCGCATAAAAATCTTTTGCTAATTTGTGAGATACTGGGTCATCTAAATACACTGCCGCTCCTGGTCCGCCAACAAAAATTATTGCCGCAAAATCATTGACTTCAGCCTGATCAATTGTTAAATCAGGCATTGCTGCTCCGTTTAATTTTCCGCGCGCCATTTTCAATTCTTGACTTGCGACCTTTACTTCAATGCCATTTTTAATTAAAATATCTCTCGGCTCAAAAAATTCTTCATCACGAAAATTTTTCTGTGCGATAATCATTAAAACCTTCATATCATTCTGATACGAATCAATGAATTTTAGACGAATCTACGAATATACAAATTCGCATATTCGTTGATTCGCATTTCATTTGTAGATTCGTATCACATTTACTTTATAAGTAATGAAATAAGAAATCCCAAAACCGAAAACATGGCAATCGGGGGAAGAGCCGGCATCGGCATTCGTTTTGGCTGGCTTGTGAATAAAGTATGAAGCACCACAACACCAACCAAAGAACCGCAAAGCACGAATACTGCGCTTTCCAAACCATAAGCAAGTGACGAAACCGCTAATATCAATGGGAGAACAATGTCTCCTGTTCCCAAAAATAGAAACCCTGCTGTTGATTTAATTTTTTTTAAATCGACAAACCAAGCGCTTAATCTTTCCGGAAAAATTATGGCAAAAATGACTTTTCTTGCCAAAAGTTCGCGAAACATGACGACCATGTGTTTTACTTTATAAACCGCAATATAATCGTAAAGCGAAAGGATAAAAAGAATAATTAAAACTGCTGCTACCGGAAAAGAAACGCCAATGCTTGCTCCTATTCCAGCACTTGCCAAAACAATGGCTAAATTGTGCGACCAAATCCTCGGCAAGACAAATCTTAAAAGCACTACTAAAACCGCAAGAATAAAAGCAGTTGCACCTGGGATTAAAATGTTAAAGAGAATAAAACAACCTAAAAAAATCACTAAGCTAAAAAGGCCTCTAAAAAATAAATCTCCTTTTAAAACTTTCAAAAAAAGGATAAGAAGAAGAGTGGCAAGAGCAAAAGCAATAACAAATTCCCAAAAAGAGATAGTCACTCTTGCTTCAACTAAAGCGACTTTGCAAAACAATCGAATCCCTGCCCAAAGGCCAAGGATTTGGATGAGGCCGAAAATCACCAACTCTTGAAACAATAATTTTCCTTTAAAAGTAGGCTGGTTGGGCATGATTACATGAATTATAAATTAGGAATCATGAATCGGGAAAATAACCATAATTCATGATTCCTGCTCCCTGATTCATTTATTTTATTATACCACTTTTTTAAAACCATGAAAAACGGTATAATTAAAGAATATCAAACACAAATTTCAAATTCACAGATACCACGGATAAATCAATTTCGTATTTTCGTAAATCTTTCGTAATTTCGTAGGGTTTATGATTTTCAAAAACCGCATTGATGCTGGCCAAAAATTGGCAAAGGCCCTAAAAAAATATAAAGACGCGGCAAACACGGTTATTTTGGCACTACCGCGTGGTGGCGTAGTGGTCGGCTATCAGGTAGCAAAAGAATTAAATCTGCCACTTGACATTGTCGTTCCAAGGAAAATCGGCGCGCCTGGAAATCCTGAATTTGCCATTGGCGCCATCACTGAAACCGGCGAAGGAATTTTTGATGAAGAAACAATTAAAGTCTATAGCATCTCAAAAGAATATATTGAGAATGAAATTAAAAAAGAAAAGGCAGAAGCAGAAAGAAGATTAAAACTCTACCGCGGCAAACGGCCTTGTTTGGTTTTAAAAGGGAAAAATGTGATTCTCTTAGATGACGGACTTGCCACTGGACTCACCATGCGGGCTGCTATAAAAACTGTTAAGTCTCGTGAGTCAAAAAAAATTGTTGTTGCTTTCCCAATTGGACCGCCTGACTCAATTGAAATCATAAAACGAGAAGTTGATGAAGTTGTTTATTTGGACGCCCCGTTTCTTTTTGGCGCCGTCGGCGCATTTTACGAAGAATTCGGACAGACGACGGATGAGGAAGTGATTGATTTATTAAAAAGATCAGAAAAATTTGGAAAAATCAAAAAGTAACCAGTAACGAGTAACCAGTAACCTGTAATTTTGAAATCAATTGTACTCGTTACCCGTTACTGGTTACTGGTTACTGAATATGTTTCTTTTCTCCACCAACACCAACCCTGAGCTAGCCAGGAAAGTGGCAAAACTTTTCCACGCACGCTTAGGCCAATTAGAAATCAAAACCTTCAGCGATGACGAACTTTATGTCAGACCCATTGATAAAATCCGCGGCAAAGTGGCGTGGGTCATTGGTTCTACCATGCCGCCTACTGACAATCTTTTAAAATTGCTTATCCTATTAAATGCACTCAAAATTAACGGCGCGAAAAAAATAAATTTAATTATTCCCTACTTTGGCTATGCACGGCAAGACCACTTAGACCAGCCCGGCGCGCCGCTTACGGCAAAACTCATGGCTGATTTGGTGGCCACAGCTGGTGCATCGCGGATCATAGCAGTTGATCTTCATAGCCAAAAAGTGGCTAATTTTTTTAAAATACCGCTTATTCATTTAAGCGCCATACCAATTTTTGCCGAGTATTTTAAAAAAATGAAAAATCTTGTTGTGATTTCTCCAGACAAAGGCGGAAAAAAGCGTGCCATAAGACTCGCTCGGCTTCTCCATGCCCCTGCCGTCCCTCTTTCTAAAATAAGACCTCGACCAAATGTTGTAACAAAAATAATTTTTCCGCCTGATGTTAAAGTTAAAAATAAAAATGCGGTTATTGTTGACGATTTAATCGACACAGCCAGCACAATTTATGAAACAGCCAAAATACTTAAAAAACACGGCGCAAGAAATATCTATGTTTGCGCCACCCATGGCGTCTTCTCCGGCCCTGCAATTTCCCGAATCAAAAAATCACCCATCAAACAGGTGATTGTTACAGACACTTATCCTGTACCATCTCAAAAACGAGTCAGAAAAATCAAAATAATTTCTATTGCTCAACTACTTACACTTACGGCAAAAAACTAATGTTTAATCAAATTTGAAACTCTCACTCCAACCAACCGGACTTTTTTCTTCTTTTTTATTAGAAATGGCAAAATCAATTTGAGTGAGAGTATTTTTAATTTTTGAAAACTGCTTGTTGGTTCTTTTATTGTTTCTGACTTATCATGAGTTTCAAAATCAAAATATCGGCAAGTTACCGTGACTGTTCGGAAAAGAAATTTTTGTTCCTGGACTTCTTGCCAAACTTCACGCGCCAACTGCAAAAGTGTTCTTGTAATCAAACCTTTGTCACGCGTATCCTCATCAAAAGTAATTTGTCGACCAATTGATTTTACTTCCCAATACTCTTCCACTTCTCGCTCATCAATTCCTCGTGCCATTTTGTAAAGATTTTCGCCAAAAACACCAAAAATTTCTATAAGCTGTGCCTTGCTAATTTTTTTCAAATCTCTCACAGTGTGAACACCCATTTGATACAAAATGCCAGCTGTCTTTGGTCCTACGCCGTATAGTACATCAACATCCATTTGTTCTAAAAAAGCTTTTACTTTTTCTGGCGTTATCACAGTTAGCCCATCTGGTTTTTTATAGTCAGAAGCAATTTTGGCAATGAGTTTATTTGGCCCAATACCAATTGAACAAGTTAATTTTTCTTTTTTTCTAATTTCATCCTTTATTTTTCGTGCCAATTCTTCAACTTTTTTGTAATCGTTAAAAAAACTTAGATCAAGAAAAGCTTCATCAATGCTTACTTGCTCAAATATCCCTTTTTGTTTTACATATTTACGTAACAAGGTCATTATTTGCTCTGAAACTTTCATATATAGATCAAACCTCACCGGCAAAAACACAGCTTTTGGACATTTTCGCCAAGCAATTGAAATAGGCATGCCAGAATGAATGCCAAATTTTCTTGCTTCATAATTGCAAGTACTTACTACCCCCCTCCCTCTTCCACCTTTTGGTAAAGCCCCGACAACAACTGGCTGCCCTTTGAGTATCGGATTTTCCCGTTCCTCAACAGCCGCAAAAAAGTAATCCATATCAAGATGGAGAATAATTTTCATATTTCAAAAGTCAAACTTCGCCCATACAAATTTTGCGCGATCGCGCATTTTTTGTATGAGTAAATTTTACTAAATTTTCGTTTTAAAATTAATTTAATCCAAAAATTTTTTTTAAATGGTTATCATCGCATAATTCCAAAAATCCGTATTTCACATAATTTTTAAGGTGCAAAAAATCGATTAAAAATTTCAACTCTTTTCTACAATTAAATGGAAAAACAAAAACACTTTTTTGAAGTTCATAAAAACCAATTTCTTTTAATTTTCTTCTAAAAGTATCTCTGGTTTTCTTTAAATCCTCTGGGATATCAAACATTGCTACCATGTATTTGCCACTCCATTTAGTTTTCCGGTTTTTCATTTTTTTAAGTTGACAACCGAGTGCTTTTAATTTTCCTTTATCAGTAAGAATATAAGTATATAGCCCGTTTGAATCTCGTTTTCTTTCTATCAAACGAGATCTATGCAAATTGAAAATTTCCTGTTTAAGTTTCTTTTCATTAATCTTCTTCCACGCCCGACAAGTAGCTTTAAAAATTCTACGTTGCCGATGAGGCGAATAAGTAAAACAAAGAGCAAAGCCAGCGAGCAGCAATAATAAAATTTTTTCCCGAAATGGATTGAACTGTTTCATATTTTCAGACACAATAATTTAAACTTGCCCCATTATACTATTTTACTATTAGAGCAAAAATGCGCGATCGCGCATTTTTTGTAATATGAGAAAAGTTAAAAATATAAATCTCTTTTCCCTTTTTCAATCTCTTTTAGTTTTTCTTCTAACGCTTTTTGAATAGTTTTATCATTTATTTTCTTAATTTCTTTTTCAATTAATTTTTCACCCGCTTCACGTGTAGCGGGTGAAGCATAATCAATAAGATATTCTTTAAAAGTTGAAATGGCGTTTGGCTGACAAAAATTTTGGATTGTGCCGGCCTTGGCGTATTTCATAAAATCATCGCCGGTTCTGCCGCTACGGTAGCAGGCCGTGCAAAAACTCGGCAAGTAGCCAAGCCGGCAAATATCAGCCACCACTTCATCCAGCGAACGATAATCGTTTAAAGAAAATTGCGCCACTTCCCCATCTTTACTATCTTTGTCATAACCGCCGGGAGTTGTCCGCGAGCCCGCGCTCGTTTGAGAAATTCCTATTTCAAACGCTCTTCGTCTTATTTCCGGCGCCTCACGAGTTGACATAATCATTCCGGTGTACGGTACGGCCAGCCGCAAGATGGCAACGAGTTTTAAAAAATCTTTATCGCTAACTTCGCATTCTGGTTTAAAATCAACCGTCTGCGCCGGCCGAAAACGCGGCACTGAAATTGTGTGCGGCCCGACACCAAAAGTTTTTTCCATATAATTTGCATGCGCCACTAAACTCAAAACTTCAAATTGCCAATCGTAAAGACCAAAGAGCACGCCGATCCCCAAATCATCAATTCCTCCGGCAAAGGCGCGATCCATGGCCGTAATCTGCCGATCGTAATCTGCCTTTGGCCCGTGGTGCAATTTTTCATAAGTCGAACGATGATAAGTTTCTTGAAAAAGTTGATAAGTTCCGATACCTGCGGTTTTTAATTTTTTATAATTTTCCGTCGTCGTTGCGGCAATATTTACATTGACTCGACGAATTGAGCCTCTCCCTTTTCGCGTGGCATAAATTGTTTTAATCACATCCACAACGTAATCAATCGGATTTTCTTTTGGGTCTTCACCAAACTCCAAAAGCAATCGTTTATGTCCCATGTCTTCTAAAATTTCTACCTGCTGACGCACTTCTTTTAAAGATAATTTTTTACGCGGCGCCAAATTCCGGCGATGGAATCCGCAGTATTCACAATCATTAACGCAAAAACTGGAAACATAAAGCGGGGCAAACAAAACCAGCCTAGACCCATAAATCGCCATTTTCACTTCATGCGCCGCTTGTTGCATTTTCTCCACTAATTTTTCATCATTGGCGTTTACCAAAACACCTACCTCTTCTAAGTTTAGACCCTTCATTTTTTTTGCCTCTTCAATTATTTCTTCTACCTCAACCTGTTTGGCGTTTTTTGTCTTTTCTAAAATATCAAAAATTTTTTCTTGATTGATTATCTCCATAATCAAATATATTTTTTAAATTCCTTCTCAAGCATTTCCCAACTTTCTTTTCCTCTGTACAATGCAAAATCTTCCAAATCTTTGTCCCGACCACAAAATTTTTTAGGGTAAATTTTGTATTTGCTGCGGTACTTTGCCGGCGTCAGATTGAACATCAAAGAATTTGCTCCGCCCTGCAATCCCTTTTTGCGCGCACCATTCTGATCAAGTGTTTCGAGCGCCGTGGTAACTGGAATCCGTGACTTTGGCATTACAAGACGCGATACAGCGATCATTTTTAAAGCAAGTTCCGCGTCGCCGTGCGGCTTGTCTGCAAGTGGGGTGTTGCCACACGGCAAAAAAGGACCCATTGAAACCATACTAATGCCTAGTTTTTTCATCATCAAAATATCATCTGCCAAATCTTCAATTGTTTGCCCTGGTAAACCAATAATCGGGCCTGAAGAAATGTAGTAGCCCATCTTTTTCATTTCTTCGAGAAGCCGCAGTCGATTTTCAAAACCGCCCTTTAATGTATCTTCCGGATGCAATTTTTCATATAACTTTTGATTCGAAGTTTCAAATCTGAACAAAACTCCGTTTGCCCCCGCTTGCTTCATTTTTTTGTAGCACGCCACGCTCCGCTCGCCCACACTCATAAAAATAAAACAGCGGCTCTTCGCTTTGATTTTTTTAATAATGTCTACCAACATCTCGTCTGTGTACCAATTATCCACGCCCGACTGGAGGACGAGCATTTTGTAACCAATTTTGTTCACTGCTTCGTCCGCCACTTTCACAATTTCTGGAACGATCATTCTGTAACGAGCAATAGTTTTATTGTCGCGTCGTAAACCGCAATAAAAACAATTATTCGCGCAGTGATTTGAAAATTCAATTATTGCGTGAAGGCAAATAAAATCTTTTAAATTTTCTTTCCGCACCGCATCCGCTTCAGAAAAAAGCGCTTCTTTTTCTTGACCTTCACTTTTGAGTAAATAAATAATTTCTTCTTTTTTTAAATTTCTAATCTGCGCCGCCTGCAAAATTTTTCTAAATTTTAAACTGACATTTTTTGTGTCCGTCACTTTTTGCCCAGCCAAAAGTTCTAAAATTTCTTCTGCATCCTTTGTTTTTATTTTTTTAATTGCCAAATCAGTAGTGGAAAGAAGCCAATCCCCCACTTTTATTCGAGAAAGCAGACCAATATTAATTTGCCTTACTCCGCTTGGTGTTTTGAGTAAGGCTTTTTGTTTTTTAATTTCTATAACTTTACCCGGAACTGTGAGACACATAGCAAATGACAAATGACAAATTACAAATTACAAATGACACATAGCAAATGACAAATGTTTTTTACGGCTGAACGAAAATCCTAAATTGCTCCTTTTATATCTTTAATCTCTGCCCAAGAGAAGACTGGCCCATCTTGGCAAACAAAGAAACTACCAACAGCGCAGTGATTGCAAACGCCGACGCCGCAGTGCATTCGGCGTTCAAGCGACAAATAAATATCTTCGTCACGGAATCCTGCCTTGCTTAATTTTTCCAAAACAAATTTATACATCACCGGCGGGCCGCACAAAAAAGCTAGTGGATTTTTGGCAAGCGGGGCTTTTTCAAATAAAACCGTAACCACTCCCTGGATCACCGGACATTTTAATTTGAATTTACCAGTTGGTTTATCTAAGCACAAATTAAAATCAATATCTTTTTTAATCCACAAATCGTATTCATCACGAAAAAGCAAATCATTTTCTGTCCTTGCGCCATAAAAAATTTGTACTTTTTTATATTTTTGACGATTTTTAGCAATCTCCCAAATGGCTGGTCGCAACGGTTCCAGGCCTAAGCCGCCAGCCACAAAAAGTAAATTTCTCTTCTGCGCCAATTCCACTGGGAAAGGGCGACCGTAAGGGCCGCGAACGCCAATCCTATCCCCCGCTTTCATTGCGTGTAAGGCCCCAGTTACCATACCAACCTTTCTTACGCAAATCTCAAATTTATTTTTAAGCAATGGGTCAGAGCAAATTGAAATTGGCGCCTCGCCAAAACCTGGCAAAGAAATTTCTACAAACTGACCGCTTCTATATTTGAAATTTCTCGGCGTCTCCAAAGTAAAAAGTTTGGACTGCGAACCCTCATTCTTTATTTTTAAAATTTTTACTGATTGCGTTTGATAAGGATTTCTCATAAATTAGATTTAAGATTTCAGATTTTAGATTTAAGATTTAAAAAATTTCATTCACCTTTACCTTTAATCTTAAATCTTTAATCTTTAATCTATAATCTTCAGGACACCATTCTAATTCCCCTAGCCCACCTTTATCGTACATTAAAAAATACACTTTTCTATTTTTCATTAATTCTCGCATCGGCTCTTTTAATTTTAACTTCACTGTATTACTCGTGTAATTTGAATAGTTGTAACCCCAAAGTTCAAAAATAAAATTATCTGTTTCTTTTCGGTCAAAACCGGTCAGCTCGTATTTCCCCTCGCGAGACACGCCAAAAACATAATTACAATTTTTACTTCTCTCCCAATTTATAATTTTATCATCTTTATTAAATTTATCCAAACGCAAATAAATCGGCAAAAAAATGAACGGCTCTGGATGATAATTAGGATAATAAAGAGCGATAGCCTGTTTTATGCCATTCCGAAAAACATTAGCACCTTCATAATTGTCAGGCAAAGAAAAAAAGACTAAACCGCTGTCTTGCTCTTTTGCATCAACCATTTTACCAAAATCATTAACAATCTTTTTTGAAATTTCTGACGCCTCGCTCCAAATTAAATTCTTATTTATTAAAAAAAATGAAAAATAAAAAATAATAATTAAAGAAAAAACAGCTAACCAGAATTTCTTTTTAAAAATATTCGACAGTAAAAACCCAAGCAAAAAACAAAAACCTACTGATGGCAAATAAAGATATCTCTCACCTTCATCGGAAATCGGACTAAACTGTAAAAACAAAATCAAACTAAAAGGAATCGCAAATAAAATTG